>NYSW01000017.1 GCA_002683195.1 Phycisphaerae bacterium | reverse complement strand
CACCGAGTCTCGAAATCTCGGTCACCGACTCGGACCGCTTCGAGATCGCGATGTGGTGCAGGGATTGATGCATCGACTGGAACGGCAGGCCTCCAGCCGGCGGCGAAGGGAGTCGGTTCGACGTGCCAACGTCATTCTGGCCGCGAGTCGATCGAGACTGGTGGCCCGTGATCACCGAGCCGAGGAGGGCGTGGTATCGGCCGTGACGAGCGACGCCGAGAATCTCCTGGATCGCATCGAAGGCGCCGACTTTTCAGGCGTCGATCTTTGCGTGGTTCTCGACCGTTGCCAATGGCTCTGGCGGCGGGCTCGCGATCGGTTCCAATCGGGAGTCGATGCACCGGATACCGACTGGCTTCGGGAGACGCGGAAACGAGTGATCAGGCTTGAGTTGGGCCTTCAACCCCTGGTCACCATTCGCCCGGGTTCCTTGCGGAGATCGGTGAAGACCTTGAAGCGAGTCTCGAATCCTCTGAGTGACGGTCTTGATCTGGCGATGCTCGATCTCCTGCTGGAGCCCCGGGTCGCCGTTTCGGACGAAGACGGGACGATGGCGGGGATCGTTCGCGAGGTGACGCATCGACGAAATCGTCTGCGGAGGAAAGCGCTGCGGCGAGGATCTTCGGCCTTTCGGCGACGTCCGCGAGAGGTTCGAAAACGAATCGAAGGCTGGTGGAATCGATTCTGAGTCGATGAGATGACTCGATCGCGAGTCAGGTCGCAAAGAGCTGATCAGGATTCTTGAAGGCCTTGAACTCGAGGGCGTTCCCGCTGGGGTCGAGCATGAACATGGTCGCCTGTTCGCCGGGGAGTCCCTCGAACCGCAGGTAGGGTTCGATCACGAAATCGATTCCGGCCGCTTGAAGACGCTCCGAAAGTTCGTGCCAGACCTTCCATCCGAGGACCGCACCGAAATGCGGAACCGGGACATCGTGGCCATCGACGGGATTGGATTCCTGTTCCTTGGAAGGATGAGCGCCGTCGATCAGATGAGCGACGAGTTGGTGTCCGAAGAAGTCGTAATCGATCCATCGGTCACTTGAACGTCCCTCGGCGCACCCGAGCAGTTCGCCGTAGAAGCGACGGCTCGCGGCAAGGTCGGTGACCGGAAAGGCGAGGTGGAAGGGAGGAAGAACGCCGCTCAAGAGACGACCTCTTCGGCCGGAGCATCGACCCGCGGGAAGAGCGCGACTTTTTGAACGGTGGAACCGGCAAGCCGATCGCTCCAGGTCACCTGGTCGTCGAGTCCGCCGTTGGTGACGTCGAGTTCGATCGCGAGAGCATCGCGGAGTTGCTGCATGCGTTCGGGGAGGATCGGAGTGAGGAGCATCGAGGCGATGCGAACCGCTTCGACGCAGCGGGCGAGGATGGCACGGAGTTCCTCGCGTCGCGTCTCGTCCTTGGCGACCTTGAACGGTGCGGTCGCGTTGATGAAGGCATCGACCGTTCTCAGGAGTCCGATGCCCGCTTCACAGGCGTCGGCGAGCGCGAAGTTTTCCATGGCGGTTCGCCAGGCTTCGACCGCCTTGTTCGACGCCGCGGGAAGATCCCAACCGGGAAATTCGAAGCCGGAGTCCGCCGGGACCACGCCGTCGAAATACTTTCCGATCATCGCCGTCGTCCGACTCGCACAGTTGCCCACGGTGTTCACCAGATCACTGGTGTAGGTCTCGTGGAATCCCGTCGCCTGGAAGTCGGCGTCGGTGGCGCCCAGTGGTCCCTGCACCACCATGTACCAGCGCCAGGCGTCGAGTCCGTAGGTCTCCATGTATCGCTCGATCGTCGGGAGATCGATGAAGTTTCCGAGGGACTTGGACATCTTCTGTCCTTCGCTGATCCAGAACGAGTGGGCGTAGATGCAGCGGGGAATCGGAAGTTCGAGGGCCATCAGGACCGCGGGCCAGATCACCGCGTGGAACCAGAGGATCTCCTTGCCGATCACGTGGAGATCTGCGGGCCAGTACCGCCGCTGGTCATTGGTCTCGGAGTCATCCTCGGCGAGTCCGAGTCCGGTCGCGTAATTGAGGAGTGCATCGATCCAGACGTAGATCACGTGTTCTTCGTCGCCGGGGAAGGGAATCCCCCATTCGAAGTTGGTTCTGGTGATCGGGACGTCCTGCAGACCTTCGCGAAGTCGTCCGAGCACTTCGTTTCGTCTGGCATCCGGACGAACGAACCCCGGATTCTCCGTGAAGAGCGCCTCGAGTCTGTCTTGAAAGGCGCTGAGACGGAAGTAGTAGTTCTTCTCGGTGGCCTTCACGAGGGGGCGGCCGGAGATGGGGGACTTGAAGTCGGTCTCTCTCGCCCGATTCTCGGTGACGTATTCCTCCTGGCCTTCGTCGTACCAGCCCTCGAACTCTCCGGCGTAGATCGCATCCGCGGCCAGCAGTCGCCTGACCATTTCCTGAACCTGCCTGACGTGCCTTGGCTGGGTGGTTCGGATGAAGTCGTCGTTGGTCAGTCCGAAAACCTCGAGTACTCGCTGGAACTCCGCGGCGTTTTCATCGGCCAGGGCCTGGGGGCTGATACCCCGCTCCCGGGCTGATTTCTCGACCTTGACACCGTGTTCGTCGGTCCCGGTGAGAAAGAAGACGTCGCGTCCTTCGAACCGCATGGCGCGGGCCCAGACGTCACACAAGGTGGTGGTGTACGCGTGACCGATGTGGGGTCGGTCGTTCACGTAGTAGATCGGAGTGGTGATATAGGCGGTCTTTCGGGCGGTCATGGCGTGGATTGTAGTGGTGGATGACCCCGGGCTGATCTCGATCCTCAAGGGGTCGAGCCGCGTAGCATGAGGGTGCGATGTCGAATGACGTTTCATCCTCGTCTCCGCCCGCCCGGCGGGGGACGGACCGGATCTCGCTTCCGGCGGTCCTTGGCACCCTCTTCCTGATGGCGGCGGCGGTGGCCTTCGGCATTCTCGGGCCCCGAATGGGACAGCGAGGAGTTCGGATCTCCGGAACTCCTCTCGCGGACCTTCAACACAAGGTTTTGCTGGAATTCCGGGCTTCGCTGGACGGATTCGGCGACGCCGAAGGTTCAGAGCGTGAGGGGGTGGAATCCGCCCCGGATCTCAGCAGCCTTGAAATCATCTTCGAGGGGAAGGAGAACCTCGAGCTGCTGGGGACCCGGGTCACGGTGTTTCGGTATCGAGATGAAGGCTCCGGTTCGAGCCGTCCGCTTCAGATCTTTCAGGTGTCGGAACCCCGAGCTTTCGTTCGTTCGGATGCCCTGGGACGGCAGCTTCCACTGCTCTCCGGGGTCCGAATCGAGGAAACCGTCGATATCGGGCTTCCCGGCTTCCTCGCGGGGTTGGTGATCCTCGGTTTCGAGGATCACGCGTCGATCGTGGTCACCCTGGGGCTCGACCGAGCCCTTGATGTGGCCAATCTGATCGATCCTCCGGTGGAATCCGATTCCGAGGACGTTTCCGAGATGCTGGTGACTATCCTCGGAGACCCCGCCCGACCGATGAAGGTCGGCTGACCCTTTCCTTGGTCTTGGTCCCGGACCAAGTCCACCGCTCACTCGTACGAGTTGACCCATGACCATCATTCATCGGTTCGGACCTCTTTCCGTCGCAGCCATTCTCGGGACCCTGATCCTGTCGTCTCCGGTCTTCGCCCAGAGACGGATTGAAGGCAATCGGGTCGGTGGTGGATCACGCCTGTTTCAGAACCCGGCCGGGCAGGCTCTTGGAAACGGCTCGGTCAATACGCCCAACGGCATTCTGGGGAACGACGTACTGGGGCAGGGTGACGCGCTCGATGGCAGTCTCGAGGTGGGAAGCGGAGGACGAAACTATCGATCCCGACGGATGAACGCGTATACCTACGAGAACCTGCAGGCCAGAAACCTCGTGGTCACCAACAACGTGGCGGGTGGCCGAGGATTTCGGGGAGATGTCGGGTACTACGCACCTCGCGATTTTCGAGGGGATACCGGCGGGGATGCCACCTATGGATTCACCCGCGATTCGGCTCTGAGCAGTCTCGACTTCGTCAACAGTGGACGATCGAGGGACGCCTTCGACATTGCTCAGGGCATGGGAGTCTTCCAGTATCGCCGGGACTTCACATCGCTTCCCCAGATTGGTTCGGTCTCGGCCGCCCGAAAAATCGATGATGCCGAGATTCGCCTCGATCGAGTCAACCCTGCCCTCGGGTCCACCAACCTCCTGGCGACAGCAGTTTCGCCGTCCGACATCGGAATCATTCGAGCTTCCGAAGACCAGATCCTCACGGCCAGCAGTTCGACCGTTCGAGGGGTCCAGTATCGCGATCGTCAGAATCAGGATCCCCTGGGGATCTATGACCAGGCACTCATGAACGGTGCTGAAATCACTTCGGGAGACGAGGTCGCGAGTGAGTATCGCCCTCGGGAATTCGAGTTCACGCCCCGAGAGAAGCAGGTGGGGCGGATTGATGACCGATTGACGGGAAGCCAGGCCTACGACGAGATCCTCGACCGGGTCTACAAGAGTTATGAAGATCGCGATGACGTTCAGATCGATGCCACGACGCTTCAGCGGCTTCGCCGGGACATCGATCAGATCGATGCGAGCATCATGGCCACTCGGATCGGGGACCCGCTGGCGGAAAGACAGACCAATACTTCCGAACGACGTGAGGGACTGCCGGGAATCAGTCGTCTTGATCAGGACCTGTTCGACGGTGACGACGGAATGACGGATTCGATCGGTGAGGAACAGTCGACTACCGCGGATGGCGATGAGACCACGGAGAAGGCGGCCGGCGATGCCGAAGAGGATGGCGAGCGCAAGCCTCGGACGGTCCAGCAACTGATCGACGCGCTTGCGCACCGTTCGGAACTTGGAACGTTGGTCGACCCGCGAATGCGAGCAAGAGTCGCTCAGGTCGCGGGACAGGCCGAAGCCGCCATGGCCAAGGGTGATTATTTCAATGCAGAAGGCCGGTTTGACCTGGCCTTGAGACTGAGCCCCGGAAATCCGATTCTCGAGGCGGGTCGGGCCAATGCACAGATCGGAGCCGGGCTCTATCGATCGGCGGCGATCACGCTGGGCAGCCTCTACCGCAAGCAGAAGGAAATGATGGATGTCAGCTGGGCGGAGTCCGTACGTCCGAGCCGGACTCGCCTGTTGCTGGCGGTGCAGGATCTCGACAAGATGATCAAGGAGGATTCGGATTCCACCGGACTCGGCTTGCTTGTCGCCTACATCGGGCGACAGCTCGGTGATCGGGACCTGATCGCTCGTGGACTCGATGTGATCGAAGATCCAAGGCTTGAATCGATGGTTCCGCAACTCCGTGAGGTCTGGCTCGATGAACGCCCTTTCCGGCTGGAGAACCCGGACGGCTGATCTGGATCCGGACCGGTAATGCGACCCGCCATTTCTCTGGAATGGCGGTAGTCGTCGGAAGGCTCGGCTTTGGTGGATTTTCTCTGCGTCTCTCGTCGATGCAAGAGATATGAGCATGTTCGGCGTCCCCCCTGAAATCTCGGCCCTGCAGGCCGTACAGGCCCAACGCGAAGCCGCCAAGGCTCGCGATCAAGCCCGCGCCTCGCTGGAGAAGAAGCGGTCCGTCCGTGAGGAAGAAGCACGGTTCCGGGTGGATGACACGGCCGAGATCAGCGAGCCCCGTCAGCTGGACGAGGAAGCGAATACCGACGACGAGCGATCTCGTCATCGTCGAGACGAGGATCAGCAGCAGGCGGCGGTGGAGCGGCGTCTGGACGATGAATCGAGGGGCGAGAAGGGCCGCATCGACCTCACCGCCTGATCCGGCGGTCAGACTGAGCGAAGCTGTCGAGAGGTACGAACCCCGAGCGCGCGATGAATCTGCAGCGTCGCATTCGACTTGTTCAGGGTGTAGAAGTGCAATCCGTCGACGGCATGATCGAGGAGATCACGGCACTGTTCCGTGGCCCAATGCACGCCGATCTGAGCAACCGCATCATCATCATCCTCCTCAGCCCGACTGACCGCTCGAAGCAGGGAGGCCGGAAACACCGCGCCGGCCGCGAGTTGAGCCATCCGCTTGACACCGGATCGTGAAGCGATCGGCATGATGCCCGCGATGATCGGAACCCTGATTCCCGAGAGCTGACACCGATCTCTCCAGTCATGGAAAGCATGATTATCGAAGAACAGCTGGGTGCAGATCCAGTCGGCTCCGGCATCGACCTTGGCTGCCAGGTGTTCCATCGCCAGTAGCGTGTCGGGCGTGTCGGGATGACCTTCGGGAAATCCGGCGACTCCGATGGAGAGTTCCCAACGGTTTCGATCCGCGAAGTTGCGGAGATGGTTCACCAGATCTGCGGCATGGGTGAATTCGCCGATTGGAGCGGGGGAGCCGTCGATGGGAGGGTCGCCGCGGAGGGCGAGGATCGATCGAACTCCAGCTTCGACGTACCGCTCGAGAATCCGGTCGATATCGACCTTGGACTGCCCGACGCAGGTCAGATGTGGAACGGGATCGAGGGGGGTTTCGTGGGCCAGGCGCTCCACGAGCTCGTGAGTCCGCTCCTGGGTCGTGCCACCGGCTCCATAGGTCACGGAAACGAAGGAAGGATCGAGGGGGAAGAGTTCGTCGATCCGCTGATCGAGGAGACCCCAACCCCTGGGTGTCTTCGGGGGGAAGAACTCGAAGGAGACACTGGGTGGTCCTGCGAAGGGAAAGTCACTCATGGTGTCGCATGGTAGCGGCGATGAGGGTTGGTTCCAGATTTGGCCGGTGATGGAACGATGGCTGCTGGGGGGTAGACTTCGCCTCATGTCTCTTCGACAGCAGATTCCCGGTCCGACCGTCAAACGGCTCACGCTCTATCTCCGTGAAGTCGATCGTCGGCAGGCGCAGGGCGAGACACGGATCAGTTCTCGAGAACTCGGACGAGTGCTCGGGCTCACCGACACGCAGATTCGGAAGGATCTTTCGTGGTTCGGGCAGTTCGGCCAGGCTGGTGTGGGTTACGTGCTCGAACCCCTGGCCTCACGACTCCGCGAGATTCTGGGCAAGGACCGCATCTGGAAGACGGCATTGGTCGGAGCCGGCCGACTGGGGCAGGCGATCATGTCCTACGGGCCTTTTGCTCGAGAGGGCTTTGAAATCGCCGGGGTCTTCGATGCCGACCCGGATCTGGTGGGCAAGGAGGTCGGCGGGCATCCCATTCGCAGCATGGATGAACTCGAGGCCATCGTGAAGGAGCGGGAGATCCTCCTCGGTATCGTGTCGGTTCCAAAGGAAGCGGCGCAGGATGCGGCCGATCAACTCATTGCGGCGGGCGTTCTCGGCCTCCTCAATTTCGCCCCGGTTCGACTCGAGGTCGGAGACCGGGCCAGTGTGGCCAGCGTGGACTTCTCCTCGCGGCTCGAACGACTTGCGTTCCAGGTGTCTTCGGGTCTGAAGGGATCGATCGATGGTGAAGATTGAGTGTGCAGGCATCATGTTCGGATTGGCCGCGATGGTCTTCGTCGGATGTTCTGCGAAGGTGGGACCGCAATCCGGTGCGGTCGAGCAGGCGGCTGAGATCTCTCGGCTTCGAGGAGAAGTCGCACGCCTGCAGATCGAACTCGAAGATGCTCAATCCGATCTTGGTGTGGCCGAACTGGCGGATCCTTCGTTCCAACGAAGTGATCTCCAGTGGTTGTCCATTCCCCGGACGCTTCTGACGGCCCGCGGCTCGGTGGTTCGTTCTGAAGGCAAGACCGGAACTCTCCGTTGGAGAATTCGAAGCCAGGATTCTCGCGCGAGGTTCGTACAGGTCACCGGGCCTGCGACCATTGACGTGGTCGCCATCGATGTTGATGGGGGTGCCGTTGATCTGGGCCACTGGTCCATCGATCGCGCAGAGTGGCGGAATGGTCTGCGAGAAGGTCTGATGGGGACGGCCTACGCTGTGGATCTCCCGCTTGAGGTGACGCTCCCTGAAGGGGCGCAAAATGTGCTCGCACGTCTCACGCTGGAAGACCCTCGATTGGAAAAGCCGCTTCGACTGGAGTCGGAAATCCCAGTCCTCGCCGCCAAAAGTGACAAGGAAGGCCGCCCTTGATTCCTCAGCGTTCTCGAAACCTCAAAGAGGTGTCTTCCGGCCTCACGTTGGCTGCCGCCCTGCTGATTCTTGTCCCGGGGGCAATCGTTCTTTCCGGTTGTCAGGACGTCCTCTTCAATTCCAAAGACCCTCGGACTCAGTTCGAAACTCACGATCGGCTGCGACAGCGTTACGTTCCGCTGGAGGAGAAGAGTGTCTTCGGGGAAAGCCAGCCTGCGTTGAGAGCCCGACTTTCGCCCAATAACTGAATCCACGATCACGTCCGAGAGTCCGAACCAGATACCAGCATCGCCTGGGAATTCGAACCAGTGTCCGGGAAGATTTCAAATACGGAACGGCTTGAACGGTGGATCTGGCGGTTACATGAGGTATATTCCGAGAACGGCCAACAGCCGTGCTAAACGGGCGAATCATGCAGATCTGGGATGAAACGGCGCCGATTCGGCCCGAAACATGCATGAGAAGCGATTGGATCGTCCGATGAAAAGCAAAGAGCCGGTGATGGCCCCATTTTCCTTGGGGCCCGAACGGGACGGGCTTCAGTCGACCAAGGCTGATTCAATGATCTGACAGGGGTACGACACACGTGACGAAGCAGGTCGAACACAACGGCGGACTCTCCCGCACCCAGATCGTCTGGCTTGCCTTTGCGGCCAGCATGACGATGTTCGGCAGCATCTTCGTCCTGACGGGACCTCCCGCGGGCCTTACCCCGGCCATGGTGGTCGCGGCCGCGAGTCCTGATCGCCCTGCAGGTGATCTCATCATCGAAGGTGAACGAGGCAATTGGATCAACATCGTGATCCATGACTCCGGCCTCCACTTCGACGACCACGTCGACATCGACCAGCGTCATCGAGCCGAGGGCCTCCGAGGCTCGGGCTACCACTTCGTCATCGGCAATGGCAACGGCCAATTGGCCGACGGAAGCCGAGTCGCGACCCTGCGCTGGCGTGACCAGCGGCCCGGTGCTCATATCGCCATCGGTCCAGGCCAGGTTCCGTCGGAGATCGACGCGCTCAACCGACAGTCAATCGGCATCGTCCTGGTCGGTGACGGTGACCATCGCGCACCGACCCGTCTGCAGATGCAGAGTCTTCGGCGCCTGATCGTCGAATTGCAACAGGACTTCGGCATCAGTGACGCCGGCGTCCTTCTTCACTCCGACGTGAGTGAGGTATCAAGCCCCGGACGCTTCTTCCCGTCCCACGAGCTTGAGAAGTACCTCGTTCGCGAGGGCTGAACACTTCACCTTGAAGTTGATCGTGGATCCGGCCCATGTCCGATCCCCTTGAATTATTCAACCATGCAGTGCTCGGCCGACTGGGTGTCGGCGCGGCCAGTGTGATCTACAAGGTGCGCGAACCGCGCGGCCGCAAGATCCATGCGTTGAAACATGTGGTCAAGCATGCCGAAAAGGACCAGCGGTTCTTCGATCAGGTGGAAGCCGAGCATCGAATTGGAACGCCTTTCCGCCATCCCAGCATTCGCCGAATCGAACGGCTGTTTCGAAAACGTCGCCGGTTTCGCGTTGCGGAAATGGGATTGCTGATGGAGCATGTGGAGGCGCCGGGTCTTGATGCGTTGCCCCCTCCCGAGCCGCTTGAGGCCGTGCGGATCTTCATTCGAATTGCAGACGGCCTGCAGGCCATGCATGATCGAGGCATCGTTCACGCGGATATGAAACCCACGAATGTTCTGGTGGGTCCGGGCCTGGTCAAGATCATCGATCTCGGGCAGGCCTGCGAGATTGGGACGCGGAAATCTAGAATCCAAGGCACCCCCGGCTACATCGCACCAGAGCAGGCGGATCGGCGACGGATCACGGAGCGGACCGATGTGTACAACTTCGGTGCCACGATGTACTGGACTCTGGCGCGCCGGGTCATTCCCACCGTGCTCCCGCCCGGAACTCAGAATGGACCCACGACCGGCCCATTGTCGATTGATCGGGTTCCGGCTCCAAAACCGCTCCGGGAACATGATGATCGCATTCCGGAATCGCTGGACGAACTGATTCAAGACTGCGTGCGGATCTCCCGGGGGGATCGACCGTCAAGTCTTCGACCCGTGGTTGATCGGTTGCACCGAATCGGTCGAGAACTCCATCCGGAGCCCTGACCGCTCGATAGGCTTCAGTCATGTCGACTCGAATTTCCACCGTCCTGTTCGATCTTGACGGAACCCTCGTTGATTCGGCGGTCGGTATCCATCAGGCGGCATTGATCGCCGCAGAAGCGTTGGGGGCGCCGACTCCAGATCTTGATTTCGTCCGTGATGCGATCGGCCGAGGTGTTGATCGTCTGATCCACCGGGTTGGAAGCGGCAGACAGGACGGCGAAATCGACGAAGTTCGCCACGCGAGGGGCTTGGCCGCGTTTCAAACCGCCTACGCGGAAAGCTGTCTGGATGGGACCAGTTTTCGGGAAGGCGTGCCTCAGGTGATGGCCACCCTCAAGGCCCAGGGGCGGCGATTGATCATCGCGACGAACAAGCCTCGGCTTCCGGCATCATTGGTGATGCAGCGTCTTGGTCTGGACCTGATGGTGGACGGTCTGGTCTGTCCGGAAGATGCCGGGGTGGTGAAACCGAACCCGATCTTCATCGATCACTGCCTGGGCTCGATTCCCCGGTCAGCATCCGTTCTGGTGGGTGATTCATCGATCGACGCTGCGACGGCCCGAGCAACAGATCTTCCTTTCATCGCCATCCGGGGTGGATACGACGAGGGTCGGGATATCGCTGATCTCATCCCGAGTCCGGACCGGGTGGTTGATTCCCCCCTCGACGTACCGGCGGCGATTCTGGCCATCGAGAGCGATGCGAACGTGGGCAAAAAAACAACCACCTCCGGCTGAGCCAGAGGCGATTGAGAGGAGGAATCGTTCTAAAAAGCGGTTTCAGTGNCCGTTATGGCCATTGTGCCCGTTGGTGCCGTTGGTACCGTTAGTCCCGTTGGTCCCGTTGTAACCGTTGGTTCCGTTGGATCCATTGGCGGCAACTGTGGCCACCGGGATGGCCGAAAGGCGGACGGTGGGGGGCTTGGCTGGCTCTGCGTCGGGGTCGCCGGCGAAAACATCGAACGTNGTGTCATCGAGGAGTGTGTCGATGGCTTGGTGGACGCTGGCGATCCGTTGGTGGAGCACGCTGGAAGGGCCTTGACTGTCCTTGCCGCCGGTGAAGGGGCAGGGCTTCGGAGGTTCCGGGCGCTCGAAGACGACCCAGACGTCCCGAAGCCGGATCTCCTCAGGAGTCTTGGCAAGGGCGTACCCTCCACCAGGACCGGGAGACCCCGAGACGATTCCTGCCTGGCTGAGAGCCGACAGGAGCTTCGCCACGAATGGACGCTGGAGATCACGGGCGTCAGCAATGTCCGCTGCGGAAACCCGGCGGGTTCGAGGACCCTGCCAGATCTCAGCNAGGAAACTGACGGCGGCGATGGCGGTTTCAGTTTGCTTTCCGTACATGACATGGTTATCGCNGAACGTGGGATCTTGGATTCACCATGTTCGCTGGTTTCGGCGATGATCCAGCAAGTTCATTCCCAGAGGGACACGACATGTCGGATAAAACGCTTCGAATCGAGTTCATCAATCAAGCTGGCGCCAGACAGACGGAGTCAATACCGGTGTCTGAGGAAAATGATGATCTGACCCTGGTACTCGGCCGTGGCCGCGATGCCGGGGTGTTGATTCCGGACGAAACAGTCAGCCGGAATCACGCCGCCCTGTCGGCGGACTCTGAAGGCCGTTGTTTCCTCCGAGATCTGAANAGTCGCTCTGGAACGAGCTTGAACTGGATGCTTCTGGACACGGATGAAAAAGTCCGTATTCGGGACGGAGATCGGATCTCGCTTGCTTCCAGTGAGTTGATGGTCTGTCTTCCTGATGGCGATGGACCCGAAGATCCCGTCGAGGAACCGATGGAAGTATCTCCACCGCCTGACAAGGATGACTTTCAGACCCGAGGAAGTCTTCTGCTTCGACTCAATTCAAATGGCACCGCCGAGCGGGAACTGGGGTGGCAGGACTTCTACGACCGCTACGTTCCATTGATCATGGGTTTTGCCAGACGTACCGGTGCTCGAGATGAAGAAGCCGAGGATGTGGCGCACGAAGTGATGGCCAACTTCTTCCGGGCCTCCAACCAGTTCGAATATGACCCGTCGAACGGTCGTTTTCGAGGGTACCTCAAGGCTGCAACCCTGAATACGCTCCGGGGACGGTGGCGCAAGCGGAAGAACATGATCGACGTTGATGCCGGGTCCGATCTCCCGATCGAGGACCGAGTCGATGCNGATGAGATGTGGGATCGGGAATGGACTCGAAATCTCATCACTCGAGCCCTCACCGCAGTCAAGTGGAATGGGAGCCAGAGCGAACAGTCCTGGGAGGCCTTCGAACTCTACGGACGCCGAGGTGTGCCGATCGAGGAGGTTTCATCACGATTGGGTATGAAACCCGATGCCGTCCGACAGGCGAAGAGTCGAATCAGTCGGCAGGTTCGNGCGGAGATCGAACGCATCCGTTCCGAGGAGGGGTGAGCGCGATCATCCTCGTTCGAGTTCGAGGAAGGCGACGCCCGCTTCGTCGAACACCACCCGACTCTTCTCGATCGATTCGAGCCAGTGCTCGTCGCCGTCGGCGGGGCGGTAGGTGACCACGGTCTCGATGCCGCTCTGGACGATCGCCAGAGCACAGTTCACGCACGGGAAGAACGACGAGTAGATCGCGCAGTCGATCGGGGTGACCCCGTTTCGAGCGCACTGAATGATCGCATTCATCTCCGCATGCACGATGAGGTCGTACTTCACGGGGCGCTCCAGCCGTTCGGGCCGATCTTCGACCCCGCGGGGNAGGCCATTGAAGCCGGTGGAGACGATCTGCTTGGAGGGCGAGACGATCACCGCTCCGACCCCTCGAGAGGGATCCTTGCTCCAGGTGGCGATCTGCTCGCTCAATCCGAGGAATCGCCGGTGCCAGTGCTCGCCGAAGTGGGTGGACATCGCCTTGGAGGGTACCGGGCTCGAGGCGGTGATGCCGTCGGCTCGACCCTCGGGGATCAGGCGTCGATCGTGAGCTGAAGGGTCCACAGTCCCATGTCGTGCCAGGTGTCGAACTTGCGACCGACCTCGGGCAGAATGCCGACCTTTCGGTAGCCCAGTCGCTCGTGGTACGCGACGCTCGGAGGGTTCGGCAGGGTGATCACGGCCACCGCCGTGTGAAACCCGCGAGATCGCAGTTCTTCGTGCAAGGTGTTCCCCAGTCGATCCGCCATCCCGGTGCCGCGAGCGGCGGGCGCAAGGTAGATCGCGGTCTCGGCCGTGAGTCGATAGGCCTCGCGACTTCGAAAGGTCGTCCCGTAGGCGTAACCGATCACCTCCCCGATGGCATTCTCGGCGACCAACCAGGGATGCGTCGCCGTGACCTTCACGATACGAGCCGCCATCGCGTCGGAGTCTGGTGGTTCGAGTTCGAAGCTGATCGCCCCATCGGCGACGAAGGGGCGATAGATGACCGCGATGGAAGCGGCATCGGAAGTGGTGGCGGGTCGAATCACGAGCACAGACGGTACCATCGACGTCGCGAAGATCCTCACCCGATCGATCGTCAGGAGATGATGCCATGAGTAAAGCCGTCCGCTTCGTCGTCACGGTATTCGTGGTCGTCTTCATCTGGTTGACCACGAATCAGACTTCCGCCCAGTCGACGCCGTCCGCGCGGGGAATACCGGTGCCTGCCGCGTGGAACGAGGTCGATCCCGAGGGCCTCGGCACGTACGACGGATTCGCCTGGTACCTGTTACCGATCGTGATTCCAACGGACTGGCCGGTGGAGGACTTGAGCCTTGATCTCGGCTTCATCGACGACGCCGACGAGGTCTTCATCGATGGAACGCGGATCGGCGGCACTGGGACCATGCCTCCGGCCGCTCGAAGCGCCTGGCAGGTTCAACGCCAGTACACCGTGCCCGCTCGACTGGTCACGCCGGGTGCAAACACATTGCTTGCGGTCCGGGTCCATGACTCCGGAGGCAATGGTGGCCTCTGGGGCGGCGAGCCGCGGCTCACCGGTTCGGCGGGAGGCCTCGATCTTCGGGGCATCTGGTGGTTCGTACCGGGTGACGACCCCGGGGAGCTCACGGGTCGAATCGACGTTGCGATCGAGAACCAGTTCGCCGCTCGGAAGGCGGGCGTGCAGGTGGCGGGAGGCCGTCTGGCGGGTTGGGTCACGGCCAGTTCAGCCGCCGGACCTGCCGGAAACGTGCTGTGGTACCGACAACCCGCCGAGACCTGGACCGAGGCCCTCCCCATCGGCAACGGCCGTCTCGGAGGCATGGCCTACGGTGATCCTGCAGGCACGATCCAGGTCAACGTGGATTCGCTCTGGGCCGGATCACCGATCGATCGACATCGCGAACCGCCCGAAGGATCCCTCGAAGAAGCCCGGCGTCTCTGGTTCGACGGCGACGTGACCGGGGCGCAGGAGATCATGCAACGCGAGTTCATGAGCGAACGACTGACCCGAAGTCATCAGACGCTGTTCACCGTCGGGACCCGCTGGATCGAGGACCAGGCAAGCATCACCGACTACCGTCGGTCCCTCGACCTCGCAACCGGGATCGCCGACACCACCTTTCGTGTGAAAGGCCGGCTGTTCCGTTGTCGGATGTTCGCGAGCGAACCTGACGACGTGATCGTCGTTCACTGGGAGATCGAGTCGCCCCATGAAATGCTGGCCTCGATGGCGGCGGGACGACCATCGTTGTCGGGAGGTGAGATGAAGGTTTCTTCCAACGACAGCGGATCCATCGTCGACGAGACGATCGTCCTGCTCGGTCAGGCCGTGAACGGAGACCACCCCGGAGTCAAGTATGCGGCGGTTGCTTCGCTTCGTGGCGATGCGATCGAAGCCAAGCCGGGGAGCTCCGTCCGGGTCAGGACGCCGGATGGCGCGAAGATCGGCGGGGTCATCACCGAGTCCGACCTCGCCCGGCCGGTCCGCTCCTACACGGTCGCGATCGCGGGCGCGACGGACATGCCCGGTCACGGAGTCGAAGATCCTGAAGCCGAAGTCCGGTCCGTGGTCCGATCCGCCCTCGATCGTGGTTTCGATGAGCTGCTCGAACGGCACCTCGCCTCCTTCACCCCGGTCATGGCAAGGGTGGAACTCGATCTCGGTGAGACCACTCGATCGAATCAGCCGACGGACGTGAGACTCGAGGAACTTCGTGCCGGTCGCGAGGATCCGTCGCTCTTTTCCCTGTACTTCCAGTTCGCGCGATACCTGCTGGTCTCGTGCAGTCGACCCGGCACCCTGCCCGCCAACCTCCAGGGGCTCTGGAACGAGCACCTCGAAGCACCGTGGAACGCCGACTACCACGTCAACATCAACCTGCAGATGAACTACTGGCCGGCGGAAATCCTCGGGCTCGCTGAATTCCACGAACCGGTGTTCGATTTCACCGACCGACTGGCCGAGCGGGGAAAAGAGACCGCGAAACGGCTCTATGGTGCCGGTGGATGGATGGCGCATCACACGTCCGACGCCTGGGCGTTCACCGTGCCGATCGGACGAACGGTCTGGGGCATGTGGCCACACGGTGGCGGCTGGATGACGCGTCACCCATGGGAGCACTACCTGCATTCCGGCGACGAAGCATTTCTTCGCGACCGAGCCTGGCCGTTGTTGCGAGGGGCCAGTGAGTTCTATCTCGACTACCTCTGCGAGGATCCGAAGACCGGTCGGCTCGTCGCGGGACCAAGCAGTTCACCCGAGAACACCTTCATCACCGAGGATGGGCAACGGGCCGACATCGGCATGGGAAATGCGATGGATCAGGAGATCGTCTGGGATGTCTTCACGAATCTCATGGATGCCGCCACCGTGCTGGAGAGGACGAACGACCCAGTGGTGAAGGAAGCGCGGGCAGCGAGAAACCGACTGGCGATGCCGACGGTCGGAGCCGACGGCCGACTGATGGAATGGTCACGGCCGTTTCGGGAGGCCGAACCGGGACACCGGCACATCTCCCATCTCTACGGTCTGCATCCCGGAGCCCAGTTCGACTTCGAGCGAACTCCCGAACTGATGGAAGCAGCGCGGCGAACGCTCGAGCATCGTCTTGCCAATGGTGGTGGGCACACCGGTTGGAGTCGAGCCTGGTTGGTCAACTTCTTCGCCCGGCTCCACGATTCCGGTGCCGCCTACAACAACCTTCGTCTTCTGCTGATCAAGAGCACGCTGCCGAATCTCTTCGACAACCATCCGCCATTTCAGATCGACGGAAATTTCGGCGGTGCGGCGGGTCTGGCCGAGATGCTGGTGCAGTCGCATGTCTCCGAAGACGACGCATTCTCGCCCGGCCGGCCACCCCGGTTCGTGATCGAAATTCTGCCCGCATTGCCGGACGCGTGGCCGCGGGGCGAGGTGTCCGGACTTCGCGTTCGTGGAGACATCCGCATCGAGCGGTTGAAATGGAATTCGGACCGGATCGAGGTCTCGCTTTTCAGTACGAAACGAGCGCGGGTCGAACTGCGCCCGCCGTCTGGTTTCACCGGCCGGGACGGCGTGGCGGGCCCGATCGTGGTGGAGTTCGAGAATCAACGGTCGGAACTGATCCTGGTCTCCGAATCGTCGGAAGCCCGGCGCATCGAGGAGAACTGAAAACATGACTGTGTTCACCATCAGTTTCGCGGTCTACACCCTGTTCATCGTCGCGGTGGGGATCTTCGCCGGGCGGGGCGCGGGAAAGGACACCGAGAGTTACTTCCTCGGGGGTCGGACCCTGGGCCCGTGGGTGGCCGCATTGTCGGCCAGTGCCTCGAGCGAATCAGGCTGGCTCACCCTTGGACTGGTGGGTTGGGCCTTCACCAGCGGCGTCAGCGCGTATTGGGTCCTTCCCGGCGTGCTGCTGGGCTACCTCTTCAATTGGACGGTGTTGGCCGGACGTCTGCGAACGGAAAGTGAACGCCTCGGTGCGATCACGATTCCCGACTACCTGTCGTTTCGTTTCGGAGAATCGGTCGATGGCCGTGGAGGACGACTTCCCATCGTCCGGATTCTCTCCGTGCTGGTGATTCTGGTGGCCATGTGGATGTACGTCGCAGCCCAGTTCGCCGCTGCAGGAAAGGCGTTCGAGGCGGCATTCGGCCTGCACTATCTGCAGGGCGTGGGAATCGGTGCGGTGATCGTGCTCCTTTACACGGTGATCGGTGGCTTCCGGGCGGCGTGCTGGACGGACTTTCTGCAAGCGATCGTCATGGTGGTCGCCCTCGTCGCATTCCCGATCTGGATGCTTGTCGATGCCGGCGGTTGGAGTTTCATCGAAGAATCCCTGGCGACGGTCGAAGGTGGTTCGATGCTCGTCTTCTGGCCGGAGAAGACGGGAATGGCGATGGTCGGTTTCCTTCTGGGTTCCGGCGCCCTCGGGATCAACTTCGGATATCCGGGTCAGCCCCATGTTCTGGTCAGATTCCTCGCTCTTCGAAGCCAGCGAGACGCGGTGGCGGGTGCGGTCATCGCCTTCGTCTGGGGCGCGATGGTTCTGACGGGAGCGGTGACGCTCGGATTGCTTGCTCGTGCGTACACCGCGACCGAGGCGGTGTGGACGTCGCCGCTCGCCGCGGAACTGGCCGCCGGGGCATCGGACGCAGGAGAGAGCGCGCTGGTCCTCTCGGCGAACGCCATGCTGCCCGGAATGCTTTCGGGCGTGGTGCTCGCGGCGGTGCTGGCGGCGATCTGTTCCACCGCGGACAGCCAGCTCATCGTCGCCGCGAGCGCGGCGGCCAATGACATCTACGCCCGCTTGTTCGGGCGTGGGGCGTCCATGCTGGTCAATCGAATCACGGTGCTGGTGTTGGGAATCGGAGCCATCGGCCTGGTGCTCGACCCCGATCTTCAGGTCTTCTCGTTCGTCCTGACCTATGGCTGGGCGATCCTGGGGGCGGGGTTCGGTCCACAGATCCTGCTGGCGCTCTATTGGCGCAGAGCGACGCGGGCCGGTGCCATCGCCGGGATCATGGTGGGGGCGATCTTCGCCTTGGGATGGAATCACTTCTACGACCCGAACATCACCGGAGTCGACATCTACAACCTGCCAGTCGCCTTCGTTGCGGCGCTGGTGGCCAATGTGTTGGTCAGTCTGGGAGGCGGAGACCACGCCGAACTGGATCGGGGCTGAAACAAGACCGCCTCGCAGGCCCGTCGGGGACCTGCGAGGCGGAATCAGGGCGACAGGATTCGAACCTGCGACCTGCGACTCCCAAAGCCGCCGCTCTACCAAGCTGAGCTACGCCCTGTTCGTAGATCAGGGAGTAATTGTACGCTGGAAGAGTCCGGACTTCTGCGGAGCTTGCTGATGACATCGTCGCTAAATCGAAGATTTCACTTTCCGGTGTTCCTTTTGGGGATCTGCTGCTGGCTGTTCACTGGAATGGCCGGCTGTTCCGGCCGGACCGGACAACTGGACGACTACGCGAAGTTCGAGGCGATTCGGAATGATCTTTCGCCCGAGGTCGCTCAGATGCTGATGTCTGAATTCGCGATTTCGGCGGAGTCGATGATCCAGTCCCGTATTCGCCGGATCGTCGAGTCTCAATCCGACGGTGAAGTGATCCGGTCCGTGCAGTCGTTTGGTGACGGGCTGCTCGAAGGCATCCGGCATTCCGGGTGGCGTCTCCAGCCCGTGGGGGCGGCATTCGATTCCCTGGTGTTTCTTGAGCAGGTGGAGGGATTCATCCGCACACGGAAGGCCAAGGTCGCCCTGGGGCCGGCGCTCCCCGCCATCGAGACTCTGGTCGGTGATCTTGACGATCTTCTGCGGCTGTCGGTCGATGAATTCCTCGCCGAGGAAGGCGTGTATCCAGAGATGACGCAGGTCTGGGTCGAGGCAAATCCCATCAAGGAGATCGACCTCGTTCGTCCGTCACCGATACCCGAGGTGGCCGAGGAAGCGACGCGGCAGATCACCAGTGCGATGATCGCGGTGGCCGATGTCGATTTCACTCTGAATTCGATGTACAACCGACTGAACACGGCCCTCGCCGCCATTCCGCAGGATGTTCGCCATCAGATGGAGCGGGCGATTCGTTCGATCATGCGGGAATCGCTGGTGGTGAACGCGCTGGTCGGATTCTCCCGGCTCGGCGATGGCATGAAAGAGACCGCGTTGGCGATCTCCGGCGTCGATGAACGATTGGGACGAATGCAGCAGGCCATCCTCGAAGAGGTTGATCGCCAGCGACTGGAGACTGTGAAACTCCTGGCCGAGGCCGTGGCGCTGGAACGCCAGGCGGTCATGGCTGATGTCCAGGCGGTCATTCAGACCGAGCTTTCCGGTGGGATTTCAGACCTTGGAGACCGCACGGATCAGGTGGTCGACCGGGCGATGTTCCGGTTGGAACGACTGGTTCTGATCACCATGGTGATCGTGATCCTGGCCATCGCATCAGTGCTCGTCCTTCGAGCCCGCTCGAGCCATCAGACGTGAACGCCGCGGGGCGTCGGTCGGCTTCAAACCGCGGTGGATCGCAAGGCGCCGTCGGCCAGCCACGCACGGGTTCGGTCCGAGGCGAAGAGGTGCGGGTAATGGCCGGTATCAGGGCAGATCTCGATTTTGGCGTCGGGACGAAGTTCTCGCAGTCGCTCCACCGGCATTCGGGCGGGATCGCCCGCCAATCCATGGATCTCGCAGTCGAGGGATGTCATGGATTCGGTGATCGGCCACTGGACACCGCCACCGATCATCATGGCGGCTTCGACCACTGGAGCGAACATGAATCGCCGTTCGATACCCAGTCGGACCGGCCCCTGATCTTCGAGTGAGAAGAAGTCCGGAATCCAGGAGGATGCTTCCGCGATCCAGCCGGCCTGGGCGAGAAGGCGGCCACTGGAAGCAGCTCGGTCCACCCAGGTCAGCATTTTCTGAACGTACTCATCGCGTCGGTCAGGCATCATCGGCACACTGGAGTCCAGCAAGGCCACTCGGCGAATCGCAAGTTCGGGATCAGCGGCGAGCATGCAGGACATGGCTCCTCCGAGCGAATGTCCCACGAGCGTCGCCCCGGCAAAGCCGGCGTCGAGAATGGTCTGCCGAACGTGTTTCAGAATCCCGTCGGCGAAGGATCGCATCACATCTTCCGCCGTTCCCGGTGCTCGATCCTCCGGCGTCGGCCATTCATCCAGATCGAAAGATCCGGGGGCGGGCATCCACGAGATCGGGAGAACTCGTCCCGGAGCGGCGGCCCGGATTGATTCCACCTCGTCGGCATGGCCGCACCACCCGTGAAGAAAGACCGTATCGACCCCGGAATCAGGGGTGGAGGAAGCGTTATCGGGGTTGGTAGGCATCCCGGTAGCGTACGTTGCTGGGAGAGTTACCAACCTGTGATCAGGCAGAGGAACCCTCCGGTCCGCTATCCTGCCCGACCCACGGGTCGATCTTCGACCCTGCACCCCACCGGACTCGGAGCGACATGGCTACTTCTCCCATTCTCATCTTCGGCATCGACGGGATTCTGAGCTACCTGCCGGTCGGCGTGGTGATTCTGATGGCCGCGGGTTTCGTGGTGGTGAACATCGTGGCCACGTCACTGATCGGTCCGCGGGCCGACGGGGCGGTCAAGGGACTTGCCTACGAGTCCGGCATGGATCCGATCGGTTCCGCCCGGAAGCAATTCAATGTCCGCTTCTACATCCTTGCGATGACCTTCCTCGTCTTCGATGTGGAAATCATCTTCCTGTATCCCTGGGCCGTGACCTACACCAAGCTCGAGCCCGGCAGTGCAGAGAGCGCGTTGTTCCTTGGACGGATCCTGTTCTTCATCGGGACCAGCATCGTGGCGTACATCTACGCCTGGAAGAAGGGCGTCTTCCGGTTCGATTGATCCGATCCCCTCGAAACACGAAGAAGGCCCGGAAGCGTGTTCGCTTCCGGGCCTTCTTTTTCATTCCGGTGTTCATCGAGTGGGTGGCACTCAGGGCTTGGCCGCGGCTTCGACCCGGTTGAGCACCTCGTTGGCTTCCGCCTCGGTCATGTTCAGCGGGATTCGAAGTCGCATCGTTCGGGGACCACAGGGGAGAACGATGAGTCGTTCCTTGTAGCAACGGCCGATCGCGGCATCTCGTGCTTCACCATCGGGGTAGTCCACCGCCAGCAGCGAACCGACGCCGCGAGGTGCGGTGAAGGCGCCGCTGTCCTTGGCGATCCGACGGAGCCCGGCAAGGATCTGTTCACCACGAGCGGCGACATTGTTGACGTAGTCGTGTTCGACGATGAGTTCGATGAAGCGGCGGGATCGGACCATGTCGACGAGGTTGGAACCCCAGGTCGAATTGATCCGGCTGGACCGCACGAACACGTTTTCCTTGACTTCATCCAGCTTCTTGCCGGCGTAGATGCCGCAGACCTGGGCCTTCTTGCCGAAGGCGACCACGTCAGGAGCGACGCCATGGTGTTGCCACATCCACGGCTTGCCACTACCGAAGAAGCCGGTCTGGACCTCGTCGAGGCACAGCAAGGCGTCGGCTCGATCGCAGAAACTGCGGAGACCCTGCATGAACTCGGGTCGGAAGTGGCGATCGCCACCTTCGCACTGGATGGGTTCGATCAGGACCGCGGCGATCTTGTCGCCACCCGCCGGACATCGAGTCCGGAAGGTCTCGAGTTCGGCCAGAGCGTGGGCCTCAAGGGCGGCGACGTCGTTGGAGATGTTGCCATCGAGATCGAATTCGATGCCGGGACTCGAAATTCTCGGCCACTTGAACTTCGGAAACAGTCCCACCTTGTCGGGCAGGGTGTTGGTCATGCTCATCGTGTAGCCGGATCGACCGTGGAACGCGTACTGAAAATGCACGACCATCAGGTCGTTCACGTCATCGTTGAAGTCGTGGCGACCGAGTCGACGAGCCTTCCAGTCGAAGGCGGCCTTGATCGCATTCTCCACCGCGAGCGATCCACCGGCGATCCAGAAGTGGTGATCGAATCCCTCAGGTGAGGCATGCGTCGCGAAGGCGTCGACGAACGACGCCATTTCACGCGAATAGAGGTCGGCGTTCGAAGGGTTGCATTTGGCGGCGCCGAGCAATTCCCGTTCGAAGTCCGGGTCGTTCAGCCCGGGATGGTTGTAACCAAGCGGCCAGGAGGCGAAGCACGTGAAGCAGTCGAGGAAATCTTCTCCTCGAGCGGCGTCATGCAACCAGGGGCCGTGCGACTTGTTGACGTCGAGAACCATGTCATAGCCATCAGCAAGCTGATGGCGGCCGATGATCTCGTGGACCTGCTTGGGATCGATAGTGGTGGCGACGGTCATGGAATCCTCGAAGAAAGGTGGCTGGATCGTCCATGGTAACCGGCCATCGCGGAATTCCGAAAGGCAGGGCCGGTGACTCTCGGAGTAGGGGTTCCACGGACAGGAATCGCGGTTTGGTCGCGGGTCGGAGGCATTCCGGAGCCCTTCGGCCTCTTCACCCCGTCCCTGCGGCCAGGAGAAGGTCAAGGCTCGCTCCGGTCACCACGCCGTACCCGTTCAGGTCGGGTGGGCGGGGATAATCGCAGGGCCCAGGCGACCGGAAGGAGGGCTGTCCAGCCGTCGCCGTCCAGAGCGGTCGCCGTTCCGTCAACGGAAATCACCTGCGCCCAGGGGAAAGCGATGGTCGCGCCAGGCGTCCGTCGCGTCCTGGGAGATCAGTTGGAACGTCGGCTCAGGGTTGTGGCTGCTCGTTCTCGATCCGTCGCGCCGTGGCGATGAGCAATTCCGGGTGACAGGCGGCGCACGGGCCATATTCCGCTAGAAGTCTCGCTCGCGCTGCTCTTAAAAAATCGGCCTTCGGAGTGGATTCTCCCGCCTCGGGTGGCGCGATCTTCATTTCCACCGCTTTGCTGACGAGCGGTTGGGGCGGATTGAGCTTGGTGCTGGGAATGCCGGTCATGGAACCTAAAGATCGTTTCAATGGGTCGGACAACTGCAGTTTCGGCCGGGCCTGCCATTCAGTTTCCTGGAGGCTGAATATTGGTTTCGGCGAGCATCGGGTCGATCGCGTCCATCAGGCGGTCGATTTCCGACATCGTGTTGTAGTGGACCGCAGACACTCGCACAACACCGGACTGGAGGTCGATTCCCATCGCCTTGCACAAGCGGTAGGCGTACATGTGACCATGTCGGATACCGACATCCGCGTTTCGGGCCGCGGCGACGATCTCTTCAGAATCGCGCTGGAAATGCAGGAACGAGATCGTGGAGACCCGAGCACTGATTTCCGGCGCGGTGGGACCGATGATTCGGACTTGTTCGTGTCGGCGGAGCCGTTCGAGCAGATGGGCCTGCAGTGGTGATTCAAGCGCCGTCATGGTCTCGAATGCTTTTTCAACAATTTCGTACGAGCAGTTTTCCGCGTCGATTTCCTTGGAATTTCCGTGCCCGGCGAGCTCGCCGAGGATCGGGGCAAGAGCGCACAGGCCGGCACAGCCTTCGTGACTCGCTCCACCAAGCTCGAACTTGTAGGGCAGTTCATCGTCTGGAATGAAGAAGTGATTCGGTCCCTGAAGTCCCTCGAAGGCATCGAATCGTCCAAACAAGGCGCCCATGTGGGGGCCGTAGACCTTGTAGGTGCTCCAGGCGTAGAAGTCGACGTTCCAACGGCGTACATCGATCGCCCGGTGAGGTGCGTACGCGACGCCGTCGACCACGACCTTTGCGCCGTGGCGGTGGGCCAATTCGGTCGCCCCCTTGACGTCGACGATCTCTCCGAGCAGATTCGACACGTGAGGAAAGGCCACGATTCGAGTGCGATTGGAAAGCACCGCGTCGAGGTCCTTCAAGGAGAGTGAGCCGGTCTCGTGGTCGACCGTCCACCATCGTACGACTGCTCCCAGGCGTTCGAGTTCCGTCCAGCATCCGATGTTCGCTTCATGGCCCTGCTCACAGACCACGATTTCATCGCCCGGTTCGATGGTCCGACCGATCGCATGGGCGAGAACATGCATGAGGCTCGTGCAACTGGAACCAAGAACCACGCGTCCGAGGCCTTCACCGTTGACGAACCGATCCATGAAGCGGTGAGCCCGTTCTACCGTTGCGGTCGCCCGGTCGCTTGCGGGATATCCGGCTCCGAGCTGGCAGTAGTCCTGCAGCAGGTGATCGCGAATCGCATCGGCCACCGAGGTCGGAACCTGGGATCCGCCTGCATTTTCCAAAAGGACCGTATCTCCTGACAGAGCGGGATAGTGACGCCGGATTTGTTCGATGTTCATCGTGTGAAAAATGCCTCTGAATGGATTCAGTTCTTGTCGCCACCACCGCCGAAGAGCCCGTCGAGTCCTCCACCGATCGCATCGCCGATTCCCTTTCGGAGATCTTCGGGAACGGAGATTCCCGTCTTGCGTTCGAGGTTGTCGAGGCCGCGATCGACTTGGGAGCTGGCTTCTTGCCTGGCTTTGGCGGCGAGGACGTCGGCTCCGGCCTTCTGCAACGCGGCGGCGAAGGCCTCCTGATCCAGGGTGATCGACGGGTCGTCGATCCGCCCGGAGATCATGATTCGGATCGGAAGCTCTGGAATGTTCGCGCTCTGATCACCGATGCGGATCGTGCTGTCTCGAAGCACGACCTCGAGCGGGCCTTCCAGCGTGACCAGGGGCCTCAGCGCGAACGATCCGGCGATCAGTGCATCGATCGTGCCTCCGGAGAACGGCGGATTCTCTTTCTGAACCAGTTGCTTGACGATCTTTCCGGCAGGCATGCCGTTGATCCGGACGTCGAACCGATTCTCGCCTTCGATTCTGGCGAGCCGCCCGAGGGAGAGATCCGCAGAGATCGACTGGTCGCTTGAACGCAGTTCCACCGACGCAGGGGCATCCACCAATCGCGGTTCGGTGGAAAGAGAAATCAGAGTGAGGTCGTAACTCGGCATCCTGTTCTCTGAACGTCGAATGCCCTTGGCTTCAATGCGGCGGACCAGCAAGCGAGGCGCTTGATCGAGGAGGTGTGGGGCGTGAACCCCGGCGTATCCGTGAAGGTCTACCTGTTCGCGGAGCCAGGCCTCGAAGCCGACTTCATCGGTGGCAGGATCCGGAGGGGTGCTGTCTCCAGTCCCCGCGCTGGGCATGCGTCCGGCCAGATCTTCGACCACCCGACGAATCTGGTCGAGTCGCTCCTTCCATTCCTGGGCGGTTTCAAGGTAGTCCTCGAGATTGCCCTCGGGCGGAGGTGCGGGTGCGTCGGGGCCAGATTCGGTTTCATCATCGGTCTTGGCGGGAGACTCGACCCCAGCTTCGTAGATGGCTCCGGGAGTTTTCCTCGGGGTGTCGAGGAGGGCATCCGAGACGGCCACCAGGTCGACGGCCAACCGCTTTCGGAGCACCGCTCCGAGATCCAGCGACGCGGCGAGGAGGCTTGCCCGAACGAGATCCCGATCGAGTGATTCCCGATCGGACACCGCGAGTCCGACGATTTCAGCGCGTCCCTCGAACCAGGCGATTCGAACGTCCTCGACGTCGACCGTGGCTCCGTTCGCTCGCGTGAGCGAGGAGGCAAGGATCTGCCGTGCCATCCCATCCGAGAGGATCCAACCGGCGGTGACCACGAGGATCAGGAAGACCCCGGCGATGATCGTCCCGGAGACCCGGATCGGCGAGCCGCGTCGTTCCGACATGGCGGCGAAGCCCCCTTTTGGAATGCCCCCGAAGAGGATCCAGGCGGCCCAACGAATCGGGCGACGTTCCATCACCGCACGGAAGGCGTCGCTTCCCTCTTCCAGTCCGCCGAGAATCCGGCGGAGCCGGACCACCATCTTCGAAACCACCAGGCCGAGGATGATTCCCACCACGAGGCCGAGGAACATTCCGCCGGTCGAGAGGTAGTGATCGAACCCGAGCCAGGCGGTCACCGGTCCGTTGGCGAGCATCGAGGCGAGTGGTCGAGTCGGCCCGTCGATCAGGATTCGTCCGAGCTCGAAGGCGATCGGAGCGGACGCGATCGAGAGAAGCTTGGTCCCGGTCGCGATCAATCCTGCGAGGAAGAGATTCGCATTCAGGATCAGAAGCAGCACCAACAGCCCGATGGCGGTGACCGTGCCTCCGTTGGTCACCGGCAGAAAGCCCAGCAAGGATCCGAGGATGCAGGCGAAGAGCACCTGGAACGGAGTCGCGGTGCCGATGAGGGTTCGAAGAAACTTACGAATAGTGAGCATGTTTGGACTCCCGGTTCCGGAGAGTACCCGGGCTCCGGCGCGGTACGCTTCCTTCGTCGGACCTACCGGAGCCCCTGCCATGTCGATCCACCGTCATCTGTTCGTTCTCGCCGCATTTCTCGTCGCTGTCAGCGCTGGGTGTTCATCCCAGGATCCAGTGGGTGTCCGCCTGACTCTTGATGATTCAGGGGCTGGAACCGTTTCGGTCGCGGCACTTTCGCTTCCGGAGGCCACGGTGGACCTCGTGGATGGCAGCGAGAAGGTGAAGTGGGATCTCCATGCACGGCTGGACGTCATCACCGGGAAGTTCACCAGTGCCGATGGTCTGACGATCGAGGATTTTCAGGTGAACACCGCCAGGTTCGGCAAGGACGGCGGATCCATGCGACTGCTTCTCCCCTGTGGGAAGGATGCTCGATGGTTCCAATCCCTGCACGTGGCGAGTGAGGATCGTGCTCGTTTGCAGGATGCGATGGGGTACGCGATTCAGGAAGTCGAACTCCACGAGAACATCACCATCACGGTGGAGATCAAAGGGGCTCGAGTCGCAGGAAGCCTGATCAGCCCGGTTCCCCGGGTCGCGGTCACTTCAAAGAAGGCGACCTGCACCATGGTGGTTCCCATCGATATTCTCGAATCGCGTCGTGAACCGATGAATTTCGTGGTGAATTGGGAATGGCCCCGCCCGGTAGGCGGGGATTCCAACTGACCTCGGAGTCACTCCGTGACACCGACCAGTCTTCGGCGTTCGACCGGGGCTCCGGGTGCGAGAGGCGACGGTGCGCCGGTGGCCCACGCCGAATGAAGATCCGCAAACCAAGGTGAGCCCGGATCCCCGGACTGTCCGCCGGGCGTGGTCAGCAGACCATCGTCGAGGTGTCCGGGTGAAGCGACGAATCTGGCGCTGGCACCGAATCGTCGTGCCTGCACTCGGACCGCTCCCCAATGTCCAGGCTGCGGTACGGACGGAAGATCAAAGCGATTTCCGATCCGGGGGTCCATGCGTCCGAGCGGATGTGCGGCGAGATTGCGATTGCGTTCGGCCCACGGAGTCTCGGGGTCGTCGAGTCTCGATTGAATCGCAGCGCGGGCGGCGTTCTGGAGGATTCCATCCCAGGAAGCGGAATCGCCGACCTGGTCGCGAGGGATGAGCCTTTCATCCCGGCCTTCGATCGCAGCGAGGACGGTGGGGGCTCCGATTGCGGAGGCAGCGATGGCTCGAGCGTCGATTTCAGCGGCATCCATCATCGCGGGGGCGGGTGCGAAACGTTCGAGCAACAGGGCCTTCACGTCGGCGATGAGGGTGGCTCGAAAGACTTCGACCACCGGCGTCGCGGTGTCGGAAGCCGAGGCGCGACCATCCCAGGCTCGGACCAGGGCGAGGGTTTCGGCCGAGCCCGGAAGATCGATCTCAAGGCCCTCCAGGGATTCGATGAGCAGATCACGGAAGGGCAGAAAACGCTGGACGGTTTCGTCGAGTTGAATCGCCAACAAGTCGAGCTCCGTGGTGCGAGCAAGTCGATCCATATCCGCGCGGATTCGCCAGGCGCGTCCACCATCCGCCCAGACCTTGCCGATTCGGTCCGCCGTCGCCAGGGGTATCAATCGGTTGTTGGCCGTGACGAGTCGCCCGGAAGGTGGATCGATGACTCGAGGCCGGATGTCTTCCGCCAGCGCTCCGAACCAGCCACGCCCTTCCAGATGACTGACCGGCGAGAGTCCGTCGTATCCCCGGCGGTCAGGGAGCATGCCACTCAGCGTCCAACCGATCCGACCATCGGCGGTGGCGATCAGAACGTTCTGTGACGGGCCACCCCACGTCGCGGCGGCCTCGAGTCCCGTCTCCAGATCGGTGGCGGTGCAGAGTCCCACCACCGCGAGATTCACGGCGCCCACCTGATCGCAGGCTCGCAGGAGCGCGAGGGGCCGGCCATCGGGCAGGGTTTCGACCACGGGTCCCCAGCGGGTGAAGCGACTGGTGACCGGCCGGGGGGGGTTGCCGGCGACGGCGATCTCCACCGTCTTGTCGTCGAAGCGTTCGAATCCCCCCTCGACTCGATAGCGATCGGGATCATTCGGATCGATTTCGATCACCACCAGATCTTCGAAATCACCGGTCGTGTTGGTGAGACCCCAGGCCAGATGATCGGTCACACCGATGGGAAGACCTGGAACGCCGGGCAGCGTGAGACCGGTGGCATCGACCTTCGGCCATTTCAGGCGGGCCCGGTACCAGATGCCCGGAGCCATCGACGCGAGGTGAGGATCATTGGCCACGATCGCGCGGCCATCCGGAGTTCGATCTCCTGCGACGGCGAAGCTGTTGGAACCGGGATGCAGATCCGGTGCTTCATCGATCTTCGCGGCGACCTGACGCCATCCGGCCGTTGCTTCTCCTCGGACTTCCTTCCGATCTTTGAACTCCGGAGGGAACGGCGGGGTGAACTCCATCGCGGAAGACTGGATCAAAAGGGTGTCCCAACGACCAGGCACGCTGCACATCCAGGCGGCGACCGCGGGATCGACCCGATTTCGAAGGGCCAGCGTTGGTGGCTCGCGTTCGGCGGAATTCTGGAGCAGGTCGAACATCGAGAGCATCACGAGGATCGAATCGGCGGGCACCCAGTCCGTCGGGTTCGTGCGAAGCAGGGTGTATTCGACCGGTGGGGCCTCGAGCGAAGCGACGCCGGCATTCACGCCTCGGGCGTAGGACTTCAGAAGACGTTGTTCCTCGAGCGAGAGACCGGCCACGATGCGATCCGCCAGTTCCCGACGTCGGGCAACGGCGTTGGGCTGATCGATCGCCAGAAGATTCGGTCCCCCGATGGCGGCGAGTTCACCGGCGGCACGCCTCCTGGACATGTCCATCTGAAAGAAGCGATTCCGTCCGTGCAGCCATCCGAGCGCCGCATGAGCGTCATCAAGATTCGCGGCCTCGATGGTGGGAATCGCGTGTCGGTCGAGCTCGATTTCGACCGCGGCGGAGAGGCCGGGGACGACATCGGGATTCCGGACCTCGCCCCGAGCGGACCCGGCGAGGAGTCCGGCAATCAGGAGCCAGCAGCCGGGCGACCTTCGAGCGGAGAAAATGGACTGGGTGACACCAATGGGCCTGGGCATCGATCACTCCGATCAGGATTCAGGAACTGGGGACTCCATCTGCAAGGCGGAGTCGTCTGGACCGTAGCATGCCTGCATGTCATGTTTCGCCGATCACCGTGCCTCGCGCTCCATCATCGCCGCCCTTCTCGTTCTGGGATTCAACAGTGGGTGCGATCGGACGGACGAATCCGAACCGCTGGCGTCCTCCGAACAGCCGGTGCAGGCACCAGGCTCGATGGCACCGCCAAAGGAACGGGTCAATCCCCCCTTGGTTCCGCCCGAGCCCGAAATGATCCCGGTCGAACGCGTCGTGGTCACCGGCGCCACGGTACTGGGCGATTTCCAGCCGACCGAAGATGGCGGATGGTCGGTCATCGGAATCGAAGATGCGACCGTGGTGGTTGAAGACGGCACGGTCGTGCGAATCGTCGCCTCGAGCACCTTCACTCTGGGATTGGGTGATGTGGTGGTCACGGCCAAGGATCGATTCGTGATGGCGGCGCCGATCGTGGTGGCCGACCCCGGCGAAGGCGGGTCGCTGGTGGATTGGTTGCGAGGTGGTCGACTGATCGATGCCACCCTCGCTGGCGTGGGCGAAATGATCCTGCCGGAAAACCTGGTGGATGGCCCTCATGGTCGTTGCATCCGCCAACGGATCAAGGACTTTGAAATTCCAGCCGCCGATCCACGGGGGGTCGATTCCGAGACCTTGTCGGTTCTTCAGGACGGGATTCGGATTCCAGCGGATCGAGCCCCGGCGGACGGACTCTTTGATGCGATCCGGATTCGCATGGATGCCGGCATCGATCCCATCGAGATCCTCGCCGGCCTCACCCGCGGGCCTGCCGCGGCCCTGGGACGGCCGGGCCTCGGCACCGTGGAACCGGGATCGACCGCACGTCTTCTGGTGCTCGACGACGACCCGACGATCAACCCGCTGGCGATTCTCGAGCCGTACGCCATGACCTTCGGCGACCGGGTGATGCGTCGGGCGGAGATCGAGGTTCTCCGCGACACCTCCGTTCGCGGTGCGGAGATGCGAGCACGTATCGCAGCACTCGAACCGGAAGGCATCGATGCCGAGATGGTTCGTCGGTGGACGACCAGCACGCAAGGGCAGGTCTTCGCCGGCATCGGGGCGGGCGGTCCGGATGGTGACATTCGATTTTCGGGAATCACCGGCGAGCCCCGGTTCGACGCGATCATGGGCCGACTCCGGCTCTCGCCACCAGAAGGCGAGCCGAATCTCGAACTCTCATACGTCGGTCCGCCGGAGTCCTTTGATTTCGTCACGACCCCCGAGGAAGATGGTCTGGCCGTCGCGCTCGAAGTGGAAGGCCGTGACCCGGTGAACGCGAATTCCACCGGCTCCACCGCGCCGCCGATCGTCGACCTCGCGCTCGATCTCGATGTTCGACGAGCCTTGCTGACCGGTGAGGGACCGCTGGATCTCTCGGTTCAGGAATTGATCTACGGGAATGGCCCGATCGGCCTTTCGCCGAGGCGATATCGGTTCGTGGAGATCGATCCCGAATCATGTCCACCATGTTTCGAGGGGTTCCAACGAGTCTGGAATCTTGAAATACTCGATGAAGAGAGAGGCCCCGGCTACATCGCGGCGATCGCGACCATCGGAGTTCGAGATGGTCGACCGTCTCGGGCACGCTTCGGTCTCGGGGAGGAGACCTTGTGGGTCGATGAGCTCGCCACCGAGGGTCGACCTTCCATCGATTGACGCGGTGGTCGGCCGAAACGTCGCACGATCGCTTCAGTGCGATCGGGAACGTCGAATGACCCGTTCGATCAGATCCTCGACGCATCGGGCGACTTCGTCCGGGCGCTCGACCATCGTCGAATGACCGGCCTCGGGAACGATCGTGAGCCGTGAATCCGCGATGGCATCTCGCCAGACCGGGCCCCCGGAGGCATCGATGATTCGATCCTCGGCACCCCAGACGATTTCCGTCGGGCAGGTGATGGATCGGTAGCGTTCCGGACCGCCCAGCATGACGGATTCCAGGGAACGGAGGATCGACTCGTATTCCACCGCTCGCGGCGCCGCTTCCGCGACGATGGTGTGCCGGATCCACTGCGGCAGGAAGGGCGGTCGAACGAAATTGAGCGCGTAGACCTCATCGAAGGATGCGGCGTCTTCGACCTTCAAGAGATGTTCGTCTCGTTTCGCGGCTGCGAACACTTCCGAATCGACGGGTGGTTCGAGTCCGGCCGGACCGATGAGGACGATCCCCGCCGCTCGACCGGGTCGAGTCGCGGCGTGATTGGCGACGATGGCTCCCCCCATGCTCGAACCGACGAGCACGGGCGATTCGAGTTCCAGACGATCGATCAGATCGTCGATCGCATCGACGAACGGTTCGATGCCGGGTGAGAAGTCCGGCGCGAAGCCTGCGGGTGGAGCGTGCCGCCCGAAGCCGGGAAGATCGGGAATCACCACGCGATGGGTGGAGACCAGACGTCTTCCGAGTTGCAGCATGGTGCCGCCGTCCACGGCGAAACCGTGGACCAGCACGATGGGGGGTCGGGAGCCGATTCCCTCCGGTCTTCGGGGTCCCCCTTCGAATCGGGGCCATCCACGGTCGTGGCGTCGTGGAAGTCCGAAGAATCCAGCGGTGGTATCGATCAGACGGGAGACGACACGTCCACGTCGGGTCGAGGGGAGCCGTAATCGCGTCTCGCCTTGAAGGGTTTCGGGCATTGGTCGATTCATCCTCGCTCGAGTGGAGGTCGAAGGGGCGAGCTGCCGAACGATGATTCGATGCTGCGGCCGAGCCGCACCAGGGTTCCTTCATCGAAGAGTCGGCCGATCAGAGTGAAGGCCCCGTCCGGAGTGTCGCCGTCCGCGGTGGTGGGGAGGACGAGGGTTGGGTGTCCGGTGGCGTTGGTGACCAGAAGCAGATCACCCGCGAAGGGTGGCACCGCGATGGCATCGACCGAATCCATGATCGAGGCCATGGCCTGCATCGCCTGCCGTCGAACCCGATCGGCCTGGACCGCTTCCACCGCGGGAATGAACCAGCTGCGGCGAAACGTGTTCGGCCAGGCCTGTTCGGATTGCCAGACCATCTCGTCGTCCCGATCGTCGCGGGTGAGCGACTCGAAGGCTGCGGCCGCTTCGGCGTAAAGACCGACGAGAAGTGCGGAATACGGAAGATCGGGCAGGTCCACTTCGACCAGCGTGCAGCCGGAGTCCTTGAGGTGCCGAAGAATTCGATGCCCCGCCTCTCCCGCATTCTCGAACCATTCAGGATTCCATCCGACCCGGAGTCCGGTCACCGGCCGTTCCGCATCACAGGCGAAGGGAACCCCGACGGAGGATGGATCGCGTGGATCGATACCGTCGATCGCGGCGAGTACCAGGGCGGTGTCCGCGACTCGCCGGGTGATCGGACCGATCTTGTCGAGCGACCAGCAAAGGCTCATGGCGCCGTATCGAGACACCCGTCCGAAAGTCGGGCGAAGTCCGGTGGCGCCGCATCGGGCGCAGGGCGAGACGATCGAACCGTAGGTCTCGGTTCCCAGGGCGAAGGCCATCAGGCCGGCGGATGTCCCGCTGGCGCTTCCCGCGCTCGACCCACTCGAACCCTGCTCGGTGTTCCATGGATTTCGGCATTGGGCATCGAACCAGATGTCGCCGTAGGCGAGGGCTCCCACCGCGGTCTTTCCGAGCATCACCGCATGACGTGCATCAAGTTTCTCGATCACGGTCGCCGTGGTGTCCGCGATCCGATCCTTGAAAGGCGTGGCACCCCAGGTGGCCCGGACGTCGGCCACGTCGATGATGTCCTTCGCGCCATAGGGAATCCCGTGGAGCGGTCCTCGGTCATCACCGGCGGCGAGGGCGCGATCCGCGGCACGTGCCTGTTCGATCGCTCGTTCGGCGGTCACCGTGATCATGCAGTGGAGGGTTGGATCCAATCGTTCGATCCGATCCAGATACAGACGGGTGAGCGACTCGCTGGTGAGGTCGCCACGTCTGATCCACGTCCCCAGTTCTCCGATCGACGCGTAAGCGACGTCGACCGGATCCGAAGGGCAGGGACCGACGGTCCCCACGACCATCTCCGGATTCCCCGTCGAGGTCGCGGGATCCAGAGCCCGATCGGGAGGCAGGGCGCGGAACACCATGGCAGGTGCCAGATCGTTCGGCATGGCGCCGGCCTTCACTCGGTCGGCGAAAAGATCGATCTGCTCGCCGATCGTTCTGGCGATCATCTCGCGTTCGGAATCGGTGAATCGAATCCCCGCCATTCGTTCGGCGCCCGCGATGATCGCCGGAGTGATCGCCTGATCGTCAGGTCCGTCCATGGATGCCTCGAGTTCGCCGCCTTGGTGCCGGGAGTTCCCCGCCGCATTCCCGGCGATGGGAAGGGCGGCCAATGAAGCGGCGGCGATGAGCGCTTCCCGTCTCGAGGTGCCTGTGGGAACGGAAGAAGAATTGGATCTCATGCGTCGCAGCCTACCGACCGTTCGCAGGGAAGCCGGATCAGATCTTGGTCTTGAAGCCGAGTGCTCGAACCGCGCACCAGCCCGCCCAGCCCTCGAACACCGCGAATCCGCCACCGATGAGGCACCCGATGCCGATTCCCAGTGAAACCGCCTGGCCCTGGCCGATCCACAGCACGACCGCTCCGGCGACGACGGTGAACAGGCCGATCATCAGACGGACTGCCCGGCCCTTGGAATCGATGTTGCATTGCATGGTGGTCGCTTTCGGTTTTCAGTCGATGATTCGGGCTTTCGCCGCGAGGTGGCGGATCTCGTCGAGGTCGTGTTCGCCGTCTGGATATTTCGGATCCATGTTCTCGAGGGCGTTCCGCACGATCTCGGAAACGACCGCGTTGCGAACCCATTTTCGGTTCGCGGGCACGATCCACCAGGGAGCGGAATCGGTGGAGCACTTCTCCATCACATCCTCGTAGGCGCGGACGTAGTCGTTCCAGCGAGCGCGGGCTTCGAAGTCGGCGGGCTCGATCTTCCAGTTCTTCCGGGGTGTTTCGATCCGCGACTCGAGACGCTCCATCTGCTCGTCGGGGGAGATGTGAAGAAAGCACTTGATGATCGTGGTGCCTTCATCGACGAGCATTCGCTCGAATTCGTTGATGTGGCGATATCGACGCGACCATGTGGACTTCGGAACGAGTTTCTCGACTCGGGCGATCAGGACATCCTCGTACTGGCTTCGATTGAAGACACCGATCACCCCTCGATTCGGCACCCGCCGATGAACCCGCCAGAGGTAGTCGTGATCAAGTTCTTCCGGACCGGGTCGTCCGAAGGAATGAACGTCAACGCCATTGGGATTCACTCCGGTGAAGACCGCCCGCGTGGTGCCGTCCTTGCCCGAGGTGTCGAGACCCTGAAGCACGACCAGAAGTGAACGGCGATTCTCCGCATGGAGTCGTGCCTGTAGTTCTTCCAGTCGCTGGATGTTGGAACCGAGAATCTCCGCCCCGTCCGACTTCGATCCGAGGCCGGCGGTACCGGAGGCATCGATGTCGGCGAGCCGAACCTTCGAACCCGGCCTGACCTTGAATTGATCGAGATCGATCACGGAAGACGTCCTCCGATCAGAACTCGGCGCTGCCGCGGGTTCGGGGGAAGGCGATCACGTCGCGGATGTTGGCCATGCCCGTGGCGTACGAGATGAGACGTTCGAAGCCCAGCCCGAAGCCGGCATGCGGGACCGAACCGTACTTTCGGAGGTCGCGGTACCACCAGTAGTCCTCCTTGGGGAGGTCCATCTCGTCAAGGCGGGCGTCGAGAACATCGAGACGCTCCTCCCGTTGGCTCCCGCCGATGATCTCACCGATGCCGGGCGCGAGGACATCCATCGCCGCCACCGTCCGGCCGTCGTCGTTCATCCGCATGTAGAAGGCCTTGATGTCCTTCGGGTAGTTCATGACCACCACCGGCCGGCCGACATGTTCTTCAACCAGGTATCGCTCGTGTTCGCTTTGGAGATCGCTTCCCCACTTGACCTGGAACTCGAATTTCCGACCTCCAGCCGCGGCCTTCTCGAGGATGGCGACCGCTTCGCTGTAGTCCATTCGTTCGAAGGGACTGGCGACGAAGGCTTCGAGTCTTTCGATGCAGGTGGGTTCGACCCGCTCGGCGAAGAAGGCGAGGTCGTCGGATCGTTGATCGAGAAGCGTGCGGAAGCAATGCTTGAGCAAACCTTCGGCGAGATCCGCGTCGTCGGCGAGATCGGCGAAGGCGATTTCGGGCTCGACCATCCAGAATTCCGCCAGATGCCGGCTGGTGTTGGAGTTCTCCGCTCGGAACGTCGGCCCGAAGGTGTAGACCTTGGAAAGGGCGAGGCACCAGCACTCGACCGCGAGTTGTCCGGACACCGTGAGGTGTGATTCACGCCCGAAGAAGTCCTGCGAGAAATCGATGCCTCCATCTTCGGTTCGCGGGAGATTCTCGAGATCAAGGGTGGAGACCCGAAACATCTCGCCGGCCCCTTCGCAGTCGTTGGCGGTGATGATCGGGGTGTGGATCCACTGGAAGCCGTCGGACTGGAAATACTCGTGGATCGCCATCGCGAGGCAGTTTCGTACCCGTCCGACCGCTCCGAAGGTGTTCGTTCTGGGGCGGAGGTGTGCCACCTCCCGGAGGTATTCGTAACTGTGCTTCTTCGGAGCCACGGGGTAGGTGTCCGGATCCTCCACCAGGCCAAGCACCTCGATGCTCGAAGCCTTGACCTCGATGGTCTGGCCCTTTCCGCGGCTCTCCACGACTTCACCCTCGACGACCACCGAGGCCCCAGCAGTGAGCTGAAGGACTTCGGACTCGTAGTTCGGGAGGTCGGAGGGGGCGACCACCTGCATGGTTGCGAAGCAGGAGCCATCCGAAATCTGGACGAAACTCAAGCCTGCCTTGGAGTCGCGGCGGGTTCTCACCCAGCCTTGCATTCGAACGGTCGCCCCGATTTGATCAGTGGCGGAGGCGAAGAGGTCGGTGATGGAGGTGGCATCCATGGATCTGGCGTTTCCGGGACCTGAGGTTCGGGGACAAGAAGACGTGGCGGTGGAAGGTACTGGACCAAGGTCTTGGTGGGTTGTGGACGGAGGACGTCATTGGGGGAATCGAGGCGGTCCAGACGTGCCAGATTGGCAGCGATTCCGGGCAATGGGGGACGGTTCGGACATCCGAGCCGAGATGGCGGGAAGCTTGGATCGTCGGCGGGGTCATTAAGGTTATCGGAATCAAAGAGGAGGATTCATGCTTCGGAACAGGCTTGCGGGGGTTTTCAGTCGCTCAGGGGCGGCCTCGACCCCTTCGGAGCCATCGATTTCCATCTCTTCCAATCCAGGTGAGGTCAAACGGAGATTCGGCACGGCAGTTGTTGTTCGCTCACTGGAACCATGGCTTTCTCTCCACCCAAGACCAACGCGGAACCCGGATCTACGCCGGAACGCTCACGCCTGAACCTGCTCTTTTCGAGCAGCTGGCGAGAGGGTGTACCGACGGCCGAGCTGCCGAGGCTCCTCGATCCGATGGGTGTGAGGTGCCTGGAAGCCCGCTGCGGACGTGAAGCCGCCCAACTGGTCGCCAGCGAGGAAATCCATATCGCTTTGGTGGACCTGGAAATGCCCATGGAGAGGTCCGGAGACCATCGGCCAGCCGGCCACCAGGTTCTTCAACTCCTGCGTCGGGTTGATCCCGCCCCCCCGGTGGTGCTGGTTCGTCCGCCTCAGCCGAGCCGCAGCGAGAGCGCTCGCGGCCTCAATGACGCCCTTCGTGAGGGTGTCTTCGCCGTTCTCGATCGACCCCTCGGTCTTGAAGCGATGCTCGAAACCCTTCGCCGTGTGGTTCATCGGCATTATGCGGGCCGCTGGCCCGTCGCCTGACCACACCGCCTTTCAATTCGTCCACTCGTCAATTTTCTTCCGACCATTCAACCCCCGTCCAACGGAGTGAGAACCATGAACGTTCGACCGCTCGGCGACAAGCTCATCGTCAAGCGCCAAGAGGCCGCGACTCAGACCGAGTCCGGCATCTACCTGCCCG
>NYSW01000016.1 GCA_002683195.1 Phycisphaerae bacterium | reverse complement strand
ACGAGAGCAACGATCACGCCGGTACCGGCACCAGAACCTCTAGCCATTTCGGGAAGTCTCCTCGTCGCCGAAGTCGGCGTCGATCATGGGGTCCGCAGTCGAGGCCAGATGGGCCTCACTGGACGTGGACGGGTCTCTAGGGCTCGGAAAGTCCCCGAGCACGCTCGGGGGTCCGCACCGTTTCAGGACTTGAAAGAACCTGATCCGGCGTTCTCACGGGGGCCTGCTCAGACCTTGACGGTCTCAACAGACCATCAGTGTCCGGGCGATGCCGGTTCGCGTCAAGCCGTCGTTCGCATGGAATGGTCCATTGGTTCCCTTCGGACCCCTGAGGGGGCTGCTGGGGAGCCTGAGGGCGGCCGGAATCAGCCGCGAACGACCCGCATCGCTTCGGCCGGCGTGGTGACCCCGAGACGGGCCATCTCCCAGGCCGCGATTCGAAGTGGTTGGAGCTCACCATCTTCATTGGCCGCGATTCTCAAAGTGGATGCATCGGTTCGGCGGGTGATCAGATCTCGCAGGCGATCGGTCAGTCGGAGGAGTTCGAAAACGCCCTGGCGACCTCGAAAGCCGGTTTGACGGCACTCTCGACACCCCACTGCTTCGGTCACCATGCCGTCTTCCGGGGCCGAAAGGCCTTGGGGAATCTCATTGGTCTGAACCGGCCGTCTTCGTCGACATTTCTCGCAGGCGCGACGGACCAGTCGCTGGGCGAGGACACCCTCGAGACTGGAGGCCACGAGGAAGGGCTCCACACCCATGTCGAGGAGCCGGGTCGGGGCGCCGGATGCGTCATTGGTGTGAAGGGTTGAAAAGACGAGGTGCCCCGTGAGGGAGGCCTGGACCGCGGCTTCGGCGGTTTCACGATCGCGGATCTCGCCGATCATGATGATGTCGGGGTCATGTCGCAGAATTGCCCGGAGGCCGGCCGCGAAGGTCAGGCCGGTCTGGGTGTTCACCTGGATCTGGTTGACCCCCTCGACCTGATATTCGACCGGGTCTTCGACCGTGATGGCCTTGATCGCTTCGCTCACGATGCGATTCAGCGAGGCGTACAGGGTCGTTGACTTTCCGGAGCCGGTCGGGCCGGTGACCAGCAGGATCCCGTGGGGGCGGGTGATGATTCCATCCCAACGTTCGAGAATCGCATTTGGCATGCCGAGATCATCGAGTCCCAGTTGAACCGAGCCACTGTCCAGGACGCGAAGCACGACGCCTTCTCCGAACATCATCGGGATGATCGAGACTCGGAGGTCGAATTCCCGCCCCTTGTGGCGAAGGGTGATTCGCCCGTCCTGTGGCTTTCGTTTCTCGGCGATGTTGAGGCTCGCCATGATCTTCAAACGACTCACGATCGCATTGCGAAAACGATTGACCGCTGCGGGGACTCCGGCTTCGCCGAGGACGCCGTCGATCCGGTATCGGATGGTGAGTTGTTCTTCGTAGGGCTCGATGTGGATGTCGGTGGCTCGTTCTCGAATGGCTTCGAGAAGAAGATCGTTGACGAGCTTGATGACGCTGGCTTCCTCGGCGGCGTCCAGTTCCCCGTCACCGACCTCGCTCTCGATGGTGGCGGCTTTCTCGCCTCCGAGGGCGTCGAGCGTGTCACCCGCGACGCCGTAATGAGATCGGATGAATTTTCGCAGATCTCGTTCATCCGCGAGGACCAGTTCCACGCCCAGCCCGGTCAGCAGGCGGAGTTCGTCGAACGCGCTGAGTTCGAATGGGTCGCAGGTGGCGATCTGCAGAGTGTTTCCCGAACGGCGGATCGGAACACAGAGTTGCTTGAACACCAGTCGCGACGGAAGTATCCGCAGGGTCTCCTCNTCGACCTTCAGTTCNGANAGNTCGACGATCGGCATGTCGAANTGNCGNCCGATCGCCTCNAGCACNCGGTCNGNNNCGACNTGGCCNAGNCGNACCANNGCNTGGTCCAGTCNTTCGCCNGTTCGCTTCTGNTCNAGGATCGCCTCGTCCAGCTGTGACTGGGAGATGAGNCCGCGTTCGACGAGGATCGTTCCAATACCCATGAGAAGTCGTGNCTCCGTGGCAGTCCCGGGGGATTTCAACGTTGCAAGTGTCGCAGACCGTGGCTCCGGATCCCAGTCCCCATCGGCCGGAAGGAGGGGGATTGACCCGCAGTCCGTTTCACTGATGCCTGNAGAGGCCTGGAAAACCGGCTTTTGTTTTATCGGTCAGCCGGGCNCCGTGACCCGAGAGTCGGACTGCCTTGGATCATGGCCAATGGATCGGGCAAGACGTGTGAGCCATGCGAGGGGTGATCATCAGTCCGCGGCATCGATTCGATGGATGCGTTCGGTGGGTCGGATGGCGACCGCCGAGAGCCCCAGCCCGGCGAGGTGCGGACGTCCCGAGATCGGCGCGATCTCCGCGGCCGTGACGAACCCGAGGAGTGGGGGGGCGTCCATTCGCGCGTGGAGCCTCGCGGCATCGTGTCCGTCTTCGCCCAGGAGTGAAGGGCCGCGGCCGGCCGAACTCGCCGCGATGATGGCGGTCACCGGACGCTCGTCGAGTGATGCGAGATCAAGAGACATCGCCAGATCCTGGCGTTCGGTGTCTCCGTCGACGATCTGGAATCGGAGGGTGCTCCCGCGAGGAGCACCGCCGGGAACCAGAAGGCCGCCCCCGGCTCGGTCGATGGCGGCGACCGGACGCATCAGGAAATCGCCACGGCCGTGAAGCGGTCGCCCGGCTTCGGCNGCGATTCCAATGAGCGGTCTGCCTGCAAGTCGTTCTCGATCTCGAGGATTGAGTTCCGCAAGGACGAGGTCCAGCATTTCGGCCGCTGGACGGCCACCGAGGCTGCGAATGGTCCCTCCATCGACTTCGGTCACGATCAGGGGCGGGCCGACGGCTCGCCCCGCATGGGCCACGATCGGCGTGGCGTCGATGCGTCCTTCGATCACCAGGCCGACGGCTCCAGCATTCAGAACCCGGTCGTCTGCGACCAGAACATTGGTGCCGGGTTGGCTGCCGCCGGACACCAATCCTCCCATGAGCGGCGTTCCTCGAGGAATTGACGCTTCGAATGCCTGGGGCAGGGCCATGGATCCCGCGGTGAACGGGTCGGCGAAAACCATGACGAGTTTCGGAGGGGAGGCGGGCTGAATTCGGCTTCGGACGATGCCGCGGGTCCAGACGTTGGGGGGGCCATCTCGGTGATCAAAGGCAAAGCTTCGGGCCCGAATCCCCGGTCCCGTGATCGAAAGGGCCGCTAAAGCCGGGCCGCTGTGCATTTCCTCCGGGCCGGCCAGAACACCGGCGGACGTGATGGCGACCAGCGGGGGGCTGCCAACGGCCTCCCGGACGGTGCGGGCGGCCTCCGGAAGGGCGGCGGCGTGGTGATAACTTCCGATAAGAACAACAAGGGAAGCATCTTCGCCGCCATCGGCCGCCAATTCTTCGCCGACAGCCCAGGCCGCGGTGCGTGTATCGGCATGCCGATCAACGGCGACGGTTGATGAAAGTTGAGTCGACGATGACGCCATGAGAGAATCGTAGCCGAGGGTTCGGCGCAATCGCGCGAGAATCCTGCGGTTCGGGTCTTCTGAGGGTTGCATCCTCAGCCGATACCGAGATAATGGACGATTCGCACCATTTGCAGGAGCTGGCCGCGTGCCGAATACAGAATCAGCCAAGAAGCGAGTCCGTCAGAACGTCAAGCGGCGTGCCTTGAACAACTGGCGAAAGCGTCGAGTCAAGACCCAGATCAAAGCATTCGAAGCGGCCATCACCGCCAAGAACCTTGATCAGGCCGAGACCGAGTTTCGCAAGGTTCAGGCCGTGCTTGATCGCATCGTCTGCACCGGAACGATCCATCGNAACACCGCAGCTCGTCGGAAGAGTCGTCTTTCACGGCATCTCCGCGAGTTGAAGTCCGCGGCCTGATCCGGAAGGATCAAGCACCGAGGCCGACCGCCTTCACCCACCGCCTCTTCTGGCAGTGGGTCTGGCAGTGGGCCTGGCAGTGGACTCGGGGTCGCACTTCGTTCCGTCACGGCGGGTCGACGGCGGCAGACGCATTCGTGATCGGCAAGACATCCACGATCGCCCGATCGAAAGCTCGAGCGGTCGATGATTGGCGGCGCGGTCATGGCAAGACAAGGCATTTCTAAGTCCGAAGGGGAATTCTCCTCCGGTCTGTCGCTTGCGCCGTACTGGAAACGATCTCGTCGGCCGGTCGAGATCCTCGTGTTTCTGCTGCCTTTGGTGATCGCCTTCGAACTGGCGTTGATCTGGTCTCCGGATCATTCCGCGGTGATGAGAATCGCGGCGTACCGTTGGGTCGAATCGATGTTCGTGGCGATGGGCGCCGCCGATTTCGGGCTGGCGATCCCCGGAATTCTGATGGTGGTGGCGCTTCTCGTCTGGCAGTTTCTCACCCGCGAAACTTGGCGGTTCCACCTCCCGACGATCCCGGTGATGTGGGTCGAATCAATCCTGCTCGCCATTCCACTGTTGATCGTCGGCGTGATCCTCGGGAATCGGATGGTGCCCGAGGACGTGACTCAAGCAATGATCGTTCCGGGTTCGATCCTGATCGAGGAACCGCCGTCGTTCTTCGAGATGATCGCGATGGCCATTGGTGCAGGCCTGTACGAGGAACTCATCTTTCGATGGGTTTTGATCGCGATCCTGCATTCGATTCTGGCTGATGGCTTCAAGATCGCGAGTCGAACCGCCGCCATGGTGGCCGCCGTCATCTCGAGCCTGCTTTTCATGCTCGCCCACGACCCCGATACCGCCGGGGCCGCGTTGTTCTTCCTGTTGGGTGGCATGTGGTTTTCATCGATCTATCTCGTCCGGGGCTTCGGGCTCGCCGCTGGCGCCCATGTCGCCTACGACGTGATGTGGAGCATTTCCGCCTGGTTCGAGGGGTAAGGGCCGCGGCAAGCTTCAGAGAACCGTTGGAATCAAGGTCGAATGCCTTGACTCCTGGTGGCTGAATTCGATGTTCATCGAAGGGGGCGTTCTGAATCTCAAGTTGATCCGGAGTCCGAAAACGCTTCTCGGCTTGATCGAACCCCCGATTGGTCGGAGTCTGAAGGAAGCCTGAAACCATGCCCGGTCTTCTCCGAACAAGTAGCCGGAATCCGGATCCGGATCGCTCTGGTTCATCAGTCAAGGCGTTGGATGGGGGTTGAGGATCCCGGTAAGGCTTCTTCCCCAATCCCGGCGAGTTTGCAGTCAAAGCAGTACACAGCGGCACGATCTCGTGGATGATTCGCGACTGGCGAAAATCCCGCCTCCGTCGCTTCCAACGGCCTCCTTCCTTCACGGGTTCGGTTCGCCCACAGAGCCGCCCAGAAAAATGTCAGCGGGGGGTCCCGCATCTTCGTCCGGCCTCCAACGAGCGTTCCGGACGGGCCGAGGTACAGACGCGAGGAGGCGTCATGAGCGAACGATTTGACCGGCATCCCAACACGATTCACGGCTACCGGGTCATCGAGCCCCTCGGCGAGGGTGCGGCCAGCCGCCTCTTCGTGGTCAGCGATCCCAAGACCCGAGAGTTGCTCGCGCTCAAGCATGTCACGGCGGGCAGCTCCGACGAACGACGATTCCTCGCCCAGGCGGAACGGGAGCACGCCGTGTGTTCGCAGGTCACATCATCGACTGTTCGTCGCAGTCGGCGGGTCATCCGCTACCGCGAACTTCTGAGGACCACCGAGGTGGCGGTCATTCTGGACTTCGTCGACGGTGAGCCCCTCGACAGCCTCGGAAGAGTTCCACTGTCCGACCTGCTTGGCGTCTTTGCCGATACGGCCGCCGGCCTCGCCCACATTCATGAACTGGGTTGGGCCCATGCCGACCTCAAGCCGGGCAACATTCTCCGAACGGGACGAGGCCGGGGCACGATCATCGACCTCGGCCAGGCGTGTCGTCTGGGCGAACGCAAGACCCGCATACAAGGCACACCGGGCTTTCTGGCCCCGGAACAACTCGAGCGAGGACCGATCGATGCCCGGACCGATGCGTTTCTCCTCGGGGCCACGATCTACAGACAGTTGACGGGGCGCTACGCCGCGGCGGGAAGATCCGCCGAAGATGCTCGTCGACCATCGCTTGGAAGACTCGTCGCCTCCGCCCCGGCATCGCTGGTCAGGCTGGTGGAGTCGTGCCTCGACCCTCGGCCCCATGCTCGTCCCGGAGATCTTGCCCGGGTGGCCGTCCTGCTGAGAAGATTGTCGTCCGAGCTGATCGAGTCCGGCACGCGTGGCGAACGATCGGCGTCGCTGCAGGTCCCGGCCTGACCACGGCTCCTGGAGGACGTTCGAATCCCTGAGTGCTCATCCGGGGAAAGCCGGCCGGGGGCCACGCTCGTTCGGGAGGGGGAGGTACCCTTCCCTCATGACCGAGCCAGATCATGTTCAAGCGGCGGCCCGGGTTCGCCTTCTCTGCCTTGATGTCGACGGCGTCCTCACGGACGGCTCGATATTTCTNGATGACGAGGGCGTCGAGACAAAGCGTTTCTTCGTNCGCGACGGAACGGGNCTGCGAGCCTGGCAACGGGCCGGTGGCATCGTCGCCATCATCACCGGTCGCAGCGGCAAGGCCGTCCAGCGGCGAGCGGATGAATTGGGAATCGACATCGTTCGTGCGGGTGTGGCACGGAAGGGACCGGTCTTCGAATCGATCCTGTCCGAACTGGGCATCGAAGCGCCGGAAGCCGCCATGGTTGGTGATGACCTGCCCGACCTGCCCATCCTCGAACGATGCGGATACCCTGTCGCGGTGCAGGATGCCATTCCCGAAGTGCGTGATGCAGCCCGGCTCGTGACGGAGCGCCCCGGCGGTCATGGTGCGGTTCGCGAGGTCGTGGAGCATCTTCTGAAGGCGCGCGGGGCGTGGGATCAGGAAGTATCGCATCATCGGGACGGCGTTTGAACGAAGTTCGACGTCAAGATCCAAGGACAGGAAGTCTGGAGACGGTCATGGCGGACCAGGTGTCAACGGACCTGAAACGAAATACGATTCGCGGAGTTCGCCGAGGTGCGATCGACCGACGCCCGCTCCTGCTGGTGCTGGGTGGAGTCGCGGTGGCGGTCTTGCTGGTGGCGGCGATCTGGCGTCTGGGCGACGATCAGACGTCGAAGGCCACTCGCCGAATCGTCGACTTCGAACGCATCGTGATTCCTTCGGTTCCGACCGACGAGGAATTGGCGGCGCCGGCGAGTGAACTCGACCGCGACGTGCTCGCAAGCCTGGAACAGGGCGCCTCGGTCCAGGTGGCGGACGAGTCTGGAAGGTTGGCNCAGGAATACGGTGCGGCCCGGATCGATCCGCTGCCCGATGCCTGGATCTCGATGAAGAGACCCTGGGCTCGATTGCACCCGACCAGTGGCCGGGTCATCGAGATGGAAGCCGTTGATGGAACGATGCGAGTGCCGGAGCAGGCGATTGAAGCCGGAAGGCTCGAAGGCGACGTGCGGATCAGGCTCTACGAGCCGGGGGTGACACCTGGGGCCGATGGANGCCGTCCTTCGATGGTGATCGAGGCGACGGAAGCCGAATACGACGCCGGGCTCGGAGAGATCCGGAGTCGGCGGCGGGTTCGCATCGAAACCGATGACGCGATCTTCGTGGGCGAGGATCTCAGGATCGTGCTCGAGCAGGATGGAACCAGGATCGAACGGTTGACCGTGGCTCGGGCGACCGAGCCCATCATGATCCGCGCCGGTGCGTTCGCACAGGCGGATGTGGAAGATGTGGAAGATGTGGCCGCGGAAAATCGGCCGCGAGTGGAACCCGGCCTCGGGATCGTGGCCGCCGGCGAAAGCCGCGGAACGTCGGACGGCCAGGCGGCCCGCGACCGTGGACCGGAGGATTCCGAAGGTTCCTGGCGCGGGCGTGGCAATGCCCCGGAATCAGCGACCCCTCCTCGGGTGTCGCCGACCACCACACCGGGCACGGCGCCCGAGGGCCTTTCTCCGGTCGACCCGGAATCGGTGTACCGATTGGTTCTGGAAGACGATGTTCTCATCGAGAGGATCTCGATCGGACCCGACGGTGAGGCTCGACGAAGCGCGGTCTCAGGTGACCGATTGGTGGCCGCTTTTCAACTCGGCGAGGCCGGCGAACCCGGAATGGCGACCACGAAGAACGGCTCCTCGCAGGAGAACCGACTCGCCATGGCGCTGGGCGAACGCCATTTCGCCCCTCGTTTCACGGCCGGACAGCCGCGTGAATCTCGATTCGTTCCGGCTCCTGCCGTGGTGTCGAGGAGCGCCATCATCTTCGGGAACGCCCTCGCTGCCGGTCAGGATGAAACTCCGGTCGTGGGGGATCAGTTCGTTCTCGTGCACTATTCAGGGCGTCTGGTCATGACGCCGGATTCCGCGGCCGCGAAGGATCTGAAGGATGCCAGTGATGCTCGGCTGGTGGTCGAGGGATTGGAAGACCGGGGGATCGAACTCGAGGATGACGCCAATGGGGCCGTCGGCTCCGCCGCCCGCCTGGAATATCGGGTCTCCACCGATCGGGTGGAATTGATCGGTGACGAGGACCACCCCCTGCAGTTGAGCAGTGAGAAATTCTCACTGGATGGCGGGCGTTTCTGGTTTGAGCGTTCGACTTCGACCGGCGGCCTCATCGGACCCGGCCGGATGATCTTCGATGAGAACGGGGCTCGAGCCGTCGAATCGGCGATGGGTCACGGCATGGATGGAGTTGAGATCGCGATCAGGCAGATGCTTGCGGATTCGTCGGGAGCCGGGCTCGCCACCGCCCAGGCCGTCATGGCGGCGCTCCCCGGAATGCGGACGCAGGATGCGGCGAAGCCCGACGAGACGGCACCACCTCGGCTCGAGATCGTCTGGGAGGGTGGGGTCGATCTGGAATTCTTCGAAGAAACCGATGCCCGGCTCCGCCAGGCCCGCTTCCAAGGAGACGTCCGGGTGGCGGGCGAAGCCTTCCAGTTGGGATCCAATGCTCTGGTCGTCGATTTCGATCCTCAAGGCGACGCCGATGCGATCGATCGAATCCTCGCCACCGGGGACGCACGGGTCGATCGAGTGGGGGAAAGCGGCTCGCTCAAGGCGAAGAGAATCGATCTCGGGCTCACTCGCACCGACGATGGGCGCACCATTCCCAGTGAAATGATCGCGGAAGGTGGAGTNGCTGCGAGCGATCCTTCGCAGACTCTCTGGACGGAACGTCTGGTGGTGACTTTCCGGGAGCTTGACGAGAAGACTGAAAACACTCGTGGGTTGGCTGGAGGGCTGGCGGGTGGTCTTGCCGGTGGACTGGACGCCCGTTCTCAAGATGGAGCGGAAGCCTCCGATGCGGACGAGGAATTCGGCCAGATCGAAGTCCATACGGTGTCGGCGAACGAAGCCGTTCAGGTGAGATTGGATGAAGGCGCCCGGGTCTTCGCCGATCGGCTCCGTGGAGATGCCGTCGCCGGGGTGCTCGAACTCATGGGTGAAGATGTGATGGTGCTGCGGGGAAATGTGATCGCGGACCGGATGCAGGAGGTTCGCCTCGACGATTCGAAGCGGACCGTTCGAAGTCCCGGACCCGGCCGATTCCGGTACTACGACCAAGCCGTGACCACCCCGAGCAAGGACCGGATCAGGCGACCCTCTCCGACCAGTCGGACGTCGTTGGCGGCGACCTGGCGGGAGGCGATGGCCTATCGCCAGACCCCGGACGGCACTGGAGGTCGACTCGATCTTGAGGGTGACGTCCGAGTCCGCAGCACGCCGGATGCCCGGACCAGCGATCGGCTTGACGCCCAATCCGTCGGGCTTGATCTCGTTCACGGAGCCGGAGGAGTTCGGAACTCCGACCAGCGTCAGTCAGGACGACTGCTCGCTCGTGAGGGAGACACCACGCTGGAGCGTCTGGTTGCTCGCGGCGACGCCGTTCTGGAGAGCCGGGCCTGGGACAACGATGCGAAGACCGGCGAGCCTCGACTGTTTCGGGTGACCGGGGATGACGTCACCTACAAGGTCGAGACGGGCGAGGCGGCGGTCGAAGGCAAGGGGGGGTTGCTGGTTCACGATCCGAGACGGGATGAGAATCGCAAGGGCAAGAAGCCGGTTGAAGCCGGTTTCGGAGTGGACGGCACGACGCGTTTCACCTGGGTTCGTCGCATGACGATGACGCGTGAGATCGACGGGCGTTATCTGGTGGTGATGGACCAGGACGTCGAAGTCCTGCACGCGGGGCTTGAGACGGAAGACACCATGACCCTGACCGGCGATCGGCTCGAGGTCACCATCGATCGTCCGGAGGANGAGGAGCCGGCGCGGGCGCGGCAAGCGAACGCCGGAATCGAACTCGGCGGTCCGGCGGAGATCATGCGAGTTCGTGGTCTCGGACGAGTGTTCGTTCGGACGCCGGATCACGACGTCGAATGCGAAGAGTTCGATTACAACGTCGACACNGGGATCGCGATCCTGCGNGCCGCGCCCGGTCGGGTGGTCACCGTCCAGTCGAAGGCCGCTCGAACTCCGATTCGTGCCGAGCGGGTGCAATGGGATCTTCGCAGTGGACGCCTTCGGATTCTTGGCGGTGAAGGTGGGATCGTTCGTTGATCATCTGATCGGTGAGTTCTTCACTCGACGCACGATCCCCAGGACGCGATCAGGGCTCCGAGGTCGGAGCTGTTGACCACCCGGTCTGCATTGATGTCCTCGGGTGTCCCGTCGGGGACTCGTCCCCAGGCCAGAAGCAGCATTCCGAGGTCTGCAGACCCGACGAACCCGNTCTGGTCGAGGTCGGCGGGGCAGCCCGGGCCGGGTTCGAACACGATCTGGAACAACTGGTTCGAAGCGAAGGTCTCGGGGAACGTCTCGACCCCCTGGCCCGCGGCGACGATGCCGCCGAACAGATAGGCGATNGTGGTCTCCTCCGTCAGGGCGTCGAGATCGATCTGAGGCAGATCTTCATCGATCAATCGGAAGGTGAAGGTTTCCGTCCCGTGGTGGTAGACGTTTCCGGCGGAATCGGTTTCCGTCGGAAAAGACTCGCCGATCAGGTGCTGGCTCCATTGATCGGAGCNCGGGCGATAGCGAATCGCACAGACCTCGTTGGAGTACGGGATCGTGGAGTTTTCCACCAGTTGGCCATCCGCCAGCACCTGGTATCCCAGGCCGCCAAAGGCGACGAACCAGTTTTCCTGACGAGATGTGGACCAGAAGGAGAGTCTCCCGGATTCATAGACGTTGAACCCCTGGCGAAGGGTCTCGGATGATCCGGGATGACCCATCGTCATTCCTCCAGCCGGATCGACCACGATGGGAGCGGTCCAGATGCCATCTTCCTGAGTGAAGACTCCTCCGAGGGCCACGGCGCCATTNCCGCCGGGCACGGTCGAGGGAAAGACGTTGAGGTCCCGTCGACGCGCCCATTCGGGTGGGTCCGCCGTTTCACCCACGAAGATCGGGGGGGAGTCCGGACGTTTCTGGTCCAGTGAAAAACGTCGGATGCTCTTGGTGTACACCTGGGTGGTGCCGATGGGGCCGCACTCGGTGTATCCGCCCTGGAAGTCGTGCCCGAAGCATGACCAGAACTGATCGCCGTTCTGGATCAGGACGCCTCCGCAGANCGTGAAGAAGTCGGAGGGCGCCCCTTTCGGTGGGCCGTGGAATTGGACGTGCTCGGACAGGGGGGCGGTATCGCCGAGGACCCAGTCGATCGCGCCCTCGAGATCGATCACTCGGAGGGTCGAGAACGTCACGTAATCGTCGTTCTCATCGATGCCGTATCCGCCGAGGGAGACGAGCTGGCCGTCGGCGTGCGTCGAAAGCGTGTTGATGGAGGAAAGGCTTGCGATCTGGGCCGGGGAGAGTCCGGTGTTCGGGCCGTCCAACGGGCGTGAAAAAGTCTCCCTCGCCTCGATGTCGACCACGATCAGGGATCGATTGAAATCGCTCGACGGGAAGTTTTCCTGTGGATCGCATTCGAAGTTGTGCAGGCCCGAGGTCTTGCCGCCCACGAAGAGCACGCGGCCATCGGAAATCCCATGGGCCGCGGAATGGATGGCGGGAAGGGGATCCCCGGTCCAATTCACACGTTCCACTCGAAGGCGAAACGGGACGTCTCCTTCGAAGAGCGGCGAAAGGGAATCGGTTTGATTCTGGGCGACCGCGGAGGGCGATCCAGAAACCAGGATGCAGAACATCGGTGCGGCAAGGATTGAGCGGCGAATCATGACTTTCTCCAGAGTCCTCAACCGTACCTCGGGAACCCTGAAAGGTTGAGAAAAATCCGGATACCGATCAGAGTTCGGTACGAATTTCCCACAGGTCTGGGAATAAAGGCTGGAAGAGGGTCTTCTGCAGATAGCCCACGCCGGGAGACCCGCCGGTGCCCTTTTTGAACCCGATGGTTCGCTCCACCATCTTCACGTGCCGATATCGCCATTCCTGGACGCCTTCATCGAGATCGACCAGGAGTTCACAGAGTCCGCGGAGCCTCGGGAGTTCCCGGTACATGCGGATGAGTTCGGGAAGCATCGCCTCGCAGGGTCTGGTGGGTTCCACCCCTTCGGCGAAGGCTTCGGTCGGAATCGCGACCCCATGGCGGGAAAGGAATGAGAGGACGCATTCCCACACGGAGCGCTCCGAGAGTCTGACTTCGAGAGAACGTCGCTCGGGGGAGCCCTCGGGATAGTTCGCCAGCGGTCGGTCTCGCTTGTGACCCAGCATGAACTCCCATTCGCGGAACTGCACGCTTTGGAAGCCGCTGGAATTCGCGAGGAAGTCCCGGAACGAGAGGAAAGAGACCGGAGTCATCGTCTCGAGGACGTCGATCTGGCCGACCATGGTCTTCAGGATGGTCAGCATCCGTCCGAGCGTCGCCTCGGCCGTGATCTGGTCATCCCCGTCCAGCATTTTGCGGAGGTGTTCGGTTTCGTGGATCTGCTGTTTGAACCACAACTCGTAGACCTGATGAATGACGATGAACAGCATCTCGTCATGTTCGGGTCCGTCGGACCGCGGCGATTGGAGATCGAGGAGTTCGGGAATGCGGAGGTACGAGGAGTAGGTGAGGTTCACACCTCGGATGGTACGGGTTCACTCTTCGGACCGCCGGGGAGGGAGGCCGGGGGAATCACCGCGGGCCCCGAGGTCCAGGCCGCTGGGGCGTTCAGGCCGTGCTCGCGACACAGAAGATCCGCGGTGATCTGGCTCGAAAGAAAGATCACGGGGAGTCCCGAGCCCGGGTGGGTGCCGCCTCCGACCATCCAGACGCCGTCGACGTCTTCGAGCTGGTGTTGCGGGCGCCGGTGGAGCATCTGGTCGAGGCCGTGGGCCAGGTTGAACGTGGCGCCCAGGTTGATCTTTTCGTCCCGCCAGTCGGCGGGGGTCACCATCTTCTCCGTCTTGATCCGTTCGCGGAGATTCGGGATTCCGAAGACGTTCTCGAGNCGGTCCAGCGTGGCTTCCCGATAGATCGGCGCCATCTCGCTCCAGTCGATGTCGGCGCCGTCATTGGGCGTGGGCACCAGGACGTAGAGAGATGAACTGCCATCGGGTGCGAGCGTCTTGTCGATCCTCGAGGGGTTGTGCACGTAGGTGGACGCATCCTCGGTCAGACGGCCACCTCCGATGTCGCCCAGGTTTTCCTGATAACTGCGGGAGGTGTAGATGGTGTGGTGGGGGAGGTCGACGTCGCCTTCGACACCGAGATACAGCATGAAGGTGCTGCAGGAGTATTTCTTGGAATCGACGTTGGCGTCGGTCCACTTCTTCCTCAGCGCTGCGGGGATCAGGTTCTTGATCGCCCAGGTGGCGTCGGCGTTGATGACCACGTCGTCGTAGCGATGCATGCCGCTCGCGGATCGAACGCCGGTCGCGCGTCGGCCGTCGAAGTCGATCGCATCCACGGGGTCGGCCAGGCGAATCCGGCCACCCATTTCGGTGAATGCGTTCGCCATGGCTCCGACCAGTGCGTTGCAGCCGCCACGCGGATGCCAGACCCCGTATTCGTATTCGATGAACGGCAGGATCGAGAAGAGTCCCGGACAGTCGAAGGGGCTCATTCCCAGATACTTGCTTTGGAACGACAAGGCGAGGCGGACGTGGTCGTTCTTGAAATACGATGACAGGTTGCCGTGGACGGATTGCCACGGCTTCAGGCTCGGGCCGACCTTGATCGCGTCCCAGGAGATGAGGTCCATCAAGGAACGGATGGGCCGCCGGAGGATGGGGGTCATCAACTCCAACTTACGGCGGTTGTCATGCATGAAACGCCGGAATGCGTCGCCGTCCCCCGGCTGGATGTCCTCGAGCGTGGCGGCCATGCGATCCACGTCCTGCGTCGCGTCGATGGTCAGCGGCTCCTGATCGGGGCGTCCGATGAGGAGGCGATACATCGGGTCGAGGCGATGGAGATCGGCGTGATCCGAGAGGCGGAGCCCACAGCGGGAGAAGACCTCTTCCAGCACCCAGGGCATCATGAAGAAGGTCGGTCCGGTGTCGAAACTGAATCCGTCCTGTTCGATCCGGCGGGTTCGGCCACCAACCACGTCCTGAGCCTCGTGGATGACGACTTCTGCCCCGGCGTGGGCGAGAATCATCGCCGTGGCGAGGCCTCCGGGACCGGCACCGATGATGCCGATGCGGGGAGGGTTGCGTTGGCTGGAGTTGGGAGAGGGGGCGATCATGAGGCGCGTTTCGTGGAGGGATGGGGCTGGATGCGTCGCGAGGTCGTCAACGGTGGAAAAACGGAGGCAAAACTAACGAATCCGGACCCGCTCGGCTTCCGAAACCGCGCGCGATCGGTTGAGATGAACACGAACATGACGCACCCTAACCAAGAATCCGATTCCCGCACGTCGGTCGCCACCCAGCAGCGGGTGGAGCCGGTGGTTCCGTCGATCGCGGAGCCGGACGGAGCCTCTTGGACGAGACCCTCCCGAATGGGGCTCCCGGGCTCCAAGGAGCGATGTCGGTGGGCGAGACGATTCGGCCGGTTGATCGCCGCGGACGTCGACGAGCTTTCAAAGCTCGCAAACGAGGAAATCCGGAAACCGGAGTGGGAGACCGTCGCAGCCGAGATCCTTCCAACCGTCGCGTCGTGTCGCTGGCATGCACGGCGGGCGAAGCGACTTCTCGCCGATCGCCGGCTTCGAGATCGACCATGGTGGTTGCCCGGGCAATCCGTCCGAGTCACCCGGGTGCCGCATGGCCGGGTCGGGATCATCGCGACCTGGAACTATCCGATNCAATTGCTGGGGGTCCAGTTGGTGCAGGCGGTGGTGGCGGGAAACCGGGTGGTCGTGAAGCCGAGTGAGCGGACCCCCCGGACCCAGATCCGCCTGCTCGAACTCGCCGCCCTTGCCGGGCTCGACGAATTCGAACTCGAAGTACGGTCGGCGGACCGACAGGCGGGCGCGTCCCTGCTTGAGGATCCCGAACTTGATCACGTGGTGTTCACGGGCTCGACCCGGGTCGGTGGGCATGTCGCCATCGCGTGTGCCGAGCGTCTGATCCCCACGACCCTCGAGCTGTCCGGCTGCGATTCCGTCATCGTGCTCGAGGATGCGGATCCGGTGCTTGCGGCCAAGGTCGCCTGGGCGGGCCTGGTGATGAATCACGGGCAGACCTGCATGGCACCACGGCGGATTCTCGTGCACGAATCCATCGCTTCGAGGTTCATCGCAGCGCTGGTTCCGCTGGCGGCGGGTGCCGCACCGAGGGCCCTCGCGGATCGGGAGTCGGCGAACCGCCACCGGGCGCTGGTCGCGGACGCCGTTCGGCACGGGGCGATTCTGGCATCGCTGGGAGAAGACGAACGCGACGANGAAATCGTCCGCCCGCAGGTCGCAATCGGTTGCCCGGTCGAGGCCGAGGCCTTTTCCGCCGATCATTTCGGCCCCCTGGTGGTCACCGCCACCTGGGCGGACGAACCTTCGCTGCTGGCGCTGCATCGGCGTGGAGGCAAGCACCTGGCCACCAGCATCTTCACCGGTGATGGTGCCCGGGCCGCTCGAATGGCTCCCCGGCTGGGCGGCGGCATGGTGACGATCAACGATACGATCATTCCGTTCGCTCATCCTGCGGCGCCGCTGGCCCCCGCGGGAGACAGTGGGTGGGGCGTGAGCCAGGGGATCGAAGGTCTCCTCTCCATGACCAGGCCGGTCGTGGTGTCACGAACCGGCCGACTCCGGGTGCCACCGGGCGAACCCGATGACCGGGCGAAGTCGATGCTTCGCCGACTCGTGGACTTCCAGGGACGTGGAGTCGATCCTCCGCCCGCTGGAACCCACCTCGACTCTGACATCTCCCGGGAAGACCCGGGCAACTCCCCGATGGAACGCTGAACGACATGTCCAACGCAAAGAAGAAGGTTGTGGTCATCGGTGGTGGACTCGCGGGTCTCGCATCCGCGGTCGAGCTGCAGACCCGAGGTCTCGACGTCACGATCATCGATCGCAATCCCCATCTCGGCGGCAAGATGAACGTGCTGCAGGAACGTGGCTACACGTTCGACATGGGACCGACCATCCTCACCATGCCGCAGGTCATTCGGGGAATCATCTCCCGAACGGGCCGGAAGGTCTCGGACTACATCGACATCGTCGATCTCGACCCGCAGTGGCGATGCTTCTACGACGATGGCACCGTGCTTGATCTTCGCGGCGACGTCGAGCGGATGGCCCCGGCGCTCGACAAACAGTTCCCGGGAACGGGTGCCGGCGCCGGATGGCGGTCGTTCATCGACTACAGCCGCCGGATGTACGGCCTGAGTGAAAAGGTCTTCTTCTACAAGGATCTGGGGGGGGTCATCGACATGATGAAGACCACGCCCACGACCGAGCCCGGAATCCTCAAGGACGTCCTCGGGATGCGGATGCATTCGACCGTGGGCGCCACGATCCACAAGCACATTCGCGAACCGCACGTCTCTCAGCTCTGCGAACACTTCCTGCAGTACGTCGGATCCAGTCCGTTCCTGGCGCCGGCGATCCTGTCGCTCATCGCCGCGGCCCAGGTCGATCATGGTTGCTGCTACGCCATGGGCGGAACCCGGATGGTGGCNCGGAGCATGGAACGGATCCTCCGAGAGGAGGACGCGACGATCATCCTTGGAACCGGCGTCCACAAGATTCATCACTCCAAGGGGCGGGCCAGCGCGGTCGAGCTCGAAGGAGGCCGGATGATCGAGGCCGACATCGTGGTCAGCAACTGCGACGTCCAGCGAACCTACCGTGATCTGCTTGGAGATGACGACAGCCTCAACGAGCAGGCCAAGATCGGCAAGCGGTACACGCCCGCGTGCAGCGGCGTGGTCCTCTACATGGGGCTGGATCGGCAGTACGACCACCTNCTCCACCACGACTTCCTCTTCAGTCGGGATCCGGAGTTCGAATTCGGAGACATCTACGACCGTGGGATCCCCGCACGAGACCCATCCGTCTATCTCTGTGCTCCGAGTCGTACCGACCCCAGCCAGGCGCCCGAGGGTGGGGAGTCGCTCTACGCCCTCATTCACACGCCGTATCTTCGTCCCGGCCAGGTGTGGAACGGCCCCGGCGGCATGCTCGAGCAGTACCGCCCGNTCGTCATGGACAAACTGAAGCGGCACGGCATGGAGGACATCGAAGACCACATCGTGCTCGAACGACATCTGACGCCTGAAGACATCGACCGGATGTACAACGCCGAAGGCGGTGCGATCTACGGTCTCGCCAGTCACGGACGAATGGCGGGCGGTTTCAAGCCGCGGAACCGAAGTCGTGTGGTGAAGAACCTCTACCTTGCCGGCGGTAGTGCCAATCCCGGCCCCGGCGTCCCCATGGTCCTGATGAGTGGCGTGACCGCCGCCCTTGCCGTGGCGGAGGATCTGGGCATCGGCGATCCGCGATCTGGCGAGACTCTGGAGGCGGCATGTCCGGAAGCGGAGATGGCGGTCTGAGCGACGGACTCGTCACCGCGAAGACCGTGCCGATGTTCCGGCGGTTCTTCGCCCGACACGTGGTTCGAATGATTCGGCGACGCTTTCACGCCGCCCGCATCCTGAACGGGGACGCGGCGGTGGTGTCTGCCGTCGANCAGGCCGACGGNCCTTCGCTCGTCCTTCTGTCACACCCGTCCTGGTGGGATCCCCTGGTGGGCCTGGTGATCTGGCATCGTTACTTCCCGTCCCGTGATCTCCTGATTCCGATGGATGCGACGCAACTCGCTCGCTTTCCATTCTTTCGACGGGTAGGGGTCTTCGGAATCGATCCGGATGATCCGGCATCCCTCGATGCCATGAAAAGATACGTGCTCGAGCANTTCGAAGCGTCCGATTCCGGGCCGCTTCTCGGCCTCACGCCTCAGGGACGGTTCACCGACCCTCGGGAGCCGGTCCGTCTGCGCCCCGGTGCGGCCGCGATCGCGGCCGGATCGCGGACGCCACCCACGGTGGTCACCATCGCCGTGGAATATCCGTTCTGGCAGGATCAAAGGCCCGAACTCCTGATGGCCGCCACCGCCTGCGATCCGCCGTCCTCCGGGGAAGACGGGCGGATCAGCACCGCGGATTGGCAACGCGCGATGACCAACTCCATGCAGGATGCCGCCTCCCGGCTTTCAGAAGCCGCGATTCGTCGGGAACCCGAAGCGTTCGAGGCCGTGGATCCTCGACTCGCGGGGGAGGCCCGCATCAATCCGTTCATGGATGCATGGCTTCGGCTGCGTGGGCGGTCCGGTGGTATCGACGCCCGTCGTGCGTCCGAGGAGGCAGCCTCATGACCGGATTACGCCCGGCGCTGGCGGCGGTTGAACTGGCGACCGTGAGTTGGCTCGGCTGGTGGATGATTTCCGCCCTGGCGATCAGTGCGTTCGCCCTGTTCCTCGGCTTGCGGAATCTCTCCATCTTCCGGATCGCCCCGACGTCGAGTCCCGTCGAGGATGAAGGCTGGTCGGTCACGGTGTGCATTCCGGCTCGGAATGAAGCGGGCAACATCGAAGCCTGCATTCGCAGCATTCTGGTGGCCGCGGATGCGGATCCGAAGGGTCGGACCACCGTCATGGTCTACGACGACGGAAGTACCGATGCGACGCCCGACATCCTGGCAAGCCTGATCGAGGAGGATGCCCGAGTGGTGGCCGCGTCGGTCGAGAATCTGCCGGATGGCTGGAACGGCAAGCAGCACGGATGTGACGCCATGGGGCGTCAGGCCACTTCCGACTGGGTGCTCTTCACCGACGCCGATGTTCGTTTCGAGCCGGACAGTCTGCGAAGGACCCGGGCGGCCCTGCTCGCCCAGTCGTCGGCATCTCGGCCGCTCGGATTGCTCTCGGCTTTTCCGCAGGAGCAGACCGGAACCGTGGGCGAGTCGCTGGTGGTTCCCCTCATCCACGTGATCCTGCTCTCGTATCTTCCGTTTCAACGCATGCGTCGCACGCTCGATCCCGCCGCNAGCGCCGCTTGCGGACAGTTCATCCTCTGCCGCCGAACCGCCTGGCTCGAGGTCGGAGGACATGGTGCGATTCGGAACTCGATGCACGACGGGGTCAGACTGCCTCGAATCTTTCGAAAAGGAGGCTTCGCCACGGATGTGTTCGACGGCGGCGACATCGTCTCCTGTCGGATGTACCGAGGCTTCGGTGAAACCTGGCATGGTTTCACCAAGAACGCCTACGAGGGTCTGGGAAACCCGGTTCTGCTCGTTCTGCTCACGGTTCTGCACCTTGGCGGACAGGTGGCGCCCTGGTGCGTGCTGTTCATCGCCGCGCTGGGAGCGGTGGGAGTCCTGGACTTCGGGGATGCCGCGATCCCCGCACTTGCGCTCGCGTGCGCCGGCGGTGCCGTCGCGACCCAGCTCCTGCTTCGGGCTCGGTTGGCATCCCGGTTCCGGCAGTCGTGGGTCGGCGTGCCGTTGCATCCGATCGGTCTGATCGTGCTCACGGTGATTCAATGGTGGAGTCTTCGACTTCACCTCGCCGGGCGTCGAACCTGGCGCGGGCGCGTCGCCTGAAAACCGGAGATTGCTTGACGACGGCGGTAGGTGCTGGGTAGCGTTCAGTGCGTGCCGCTTGACGACCGTATCGACTTGATCGAACATCGTCTNTCCGAACTTGCGAAGCGACTCGAACGCCTCGAAGCGTTGCAGTCACCTCGGGAGTCCTCGGAAGCAGTCGGCACACCGGTCGGTTCCACTCCGGATGCTGTGATCGGAAGCCGCTCGGCGACAACTCATGAAGACCGTGCGGGTGCATTCGATGCACCCGACATCGCGGCCGACGAGGCGACTCCGACCGTCCCGTCGGCCGCTTTTCATGAGGGAACGAGGCCTTCGCCGCCCCTCGTGCCTACGCCGGAACCACCTCGTCATCCGGGTCCGAATCGTCCTTCTTCACCGACCAGTGACGGCGGTTTCGAACGACTGGTCGGAACCCGGGTCACCGCCATCGCCGGCGGACTGCTGGTGGTGGCCGCCGCCGCCTTCTTCGTGAAACTCGCATACGACCGGGGTTGGATCGGTGCGATTCCGCCCGCGTTCCGTGCCTTCACGCTGGCCGCGGTCGGCGTCTCGTTCCTGGTCACCGCCGATCTTCTTCGGCATCGATTCGGACCCGCGGCGGCCGCGGGTCTCGCCATCGCGGGGCTTGGAACGTTGTTCGTCGATGGTTNGGCGATGGGCGGAATCCTCGGACTCCTGCCTCCGGGCGGCACCCTCGCGGCGCTTGCCTTGACGGCGGTCATCGGCCTCGTGGTGACCGCCCGATTCGAATCGAAACTGATCGGGGTGGTGAGCCTGGTGGCCGGCGTGCTTGCGCCCTACCTCGTTGGAGGTGGGGGGGACACCGCCGCCGGTGGTCTGTACTTCGCATCGCTTTTCGTGGTGGCCTTNGGCGCGACGGTGGTCCGTCCGCGACCGTTTCTGGCGCTTCGTGGGGTCATGTTCATCATCCTGACGCTTGGCGCCCTGCCTTGGTTGATCGCCGCGATCAGCGATGGCGACGTGATATTGGTGCTCCTGATCACCAGCGTCTGGTGGGGCGTGGTTCATGCTTCGTCGGTGATCGCCGCGGTTCGCGGGCTCGATGGTCGGATGAGTGCCGGGATCGGATTGGCCAGTACGGTGCTGATCACGATTCCGACCCCGTTGGCGGTCCGAGCGGCTGCCACACCGGCAACGGTTTCGTCACTCGAAGGTTGGGTTCCATTGGGGTTGGCGTTGCTCTGCATCGCGGCGTCGTTCCAACTGGGGCCGGGCCTCGGTGTCTTGCGTCCGAGGGACGCGTCTCTCCGTCGAGCGGACAGATGCATTCGGATGATCTCGTCGGTCTTCTGGCTCGAAGCCGGCATGCTGGGCATGCTTGCGGCCGCACTCCTTCTCACGGGCGTGGGGATTCCCGTGGCCTGGCTCTTCACCGCGTTGATCGTCTCCTTCTTCGCCCGCTCGTTCGCCAGTCGCGCGGCTTCGATCTTCGCCGGCTTGCTCGGATTGGCCGGTCAGTACGCCGCGATGATCGTGGTGCTCAACGCGATTCGCGCGGGCGTGACGCCGTGGTTCGATCAGACCCCGTTCAGACTGGCCGCCATTCCGCAGTTCTGGATCCAGCTGGTCGGGTTCGCGTTACTGCTGNTCGTCGCCATCAACTGGCGGGTTCCCGGCGTCGCTGCGAATCGGCCGTCGGACCAGCGAGGATCGATCGGTCCCGGAATCATTCTCGGGGCATCGATCCCTGGAGTCCTCCTGCCCCTGTTGTTCCTATCCGGTATCGCCTGGCAATTGGTGGGAGCGTTGGTTCCACTCCTCGGCCTGGTCCTGGTGCTTGCNCGGCGAACCGACGGGGCGCCAGGGGGCGTCAATCGTCGTCTGATCGCGAGCGTCGCACTTCTGATCCTCGGCTTCGTCTCCACCTTCTCGGTGATCGCCGCCGAAAGTCCACGACCGATCCTGATCGGACTGGTGGGCGTTCTTGACGGGTGGCAGGCCCTGCTGCTTCTGGTCGGAGTGGTCGGCGTCGGTGGCCTGCTCATCGTCTCGATGATCGTGGTCTCCGAGCGGATCCCGCTCCCTCGAACCAAGCAATGGTCGTTCCCGNGAGGCCTCTATCCCGGCATCGGGATGGCAGTGACCGTGGGTACGATCTCCGTGTTGATGGGCATGATCGTGGGACTGGACGATTCATCGTTCAGGGTGATTCTGCTGGTCGGTGGACTGGGTGTGGTCCTGGGCACGGTGATCCTCGATCGCGTTCGACCGGGTGGACGTCGGCTTCTCGATCCCGCGGCATTGGTCGCGTTCGTCTGGCTGGGAGCCATGTGCTGGTTCATCGGTGGGCTGGAACAGTTTTCCCGGCCCATCCCTGCCGATTCCGTCGGTGGATCGCTCGGTCTCGGGGGCTCGACCGGGGCCGTGCTCGTGGCCCTGCTGGCAATGACGGCCCGCTCCCTCGGGCGACGCCGAAAAGACCTCAGTCAGGGACTCTGGGGCGTTCTGGCGATGGTGGCATTCACGAGTGGTTCGTATCTGGTTCGAAACCTCGCGGGGCCCGGTACGCCTGANGCGGGCGCCGCGATCAGCATCTGGTGGGCGAGTTTTGCCATNGGTCTCCTCGCGATCGGTTTCATTCGTTCCATCGCTCTCGTCCGACATGTCGGGCTGACCCTTCTCGGGTTCACCGCGGTCAAATTCCTGCTGATCGACCTTCAGGGAACCGAGACCGTCTACCGGGTGATCATCGCCCTGGTGATCGGGCTTCTCCTCGTGGGGACGAGCGTCGTCTACGCCCGCTTCGGCCGGACACTGGATTCGAGGCCGGCGGATGCGGAGGACCTACCATCGGGGCATGCCGAGTCCGATCCCTCCGACCCCCGAGACTGAACAAGGCAGAGAGGTGCCGCCCTCTGGTCTGGACCGACTGCAAGGGTGGCTCGCGAGCCGAGACTTCTCGCCCTGGCCCTTTCAGGTGAGGACCTGGGCTGCCTACGCGGACGGACGCAGTGGGCTGGTTCACGTACCGACCGGGAGTGGCAAGACCTGGGCCGCCTGGTTCGGCCCGCTGGCGGAGATGCTCGATGACGCCGAAGCGGGGGATCCGATGGATTCCATCCGGGTGCTCCACGTCTCACCCCTTCGAGCGGTGGGGCGTGATGTGCGACTGGCCCTGGAGCAACCGCTCTCGGGCGTCGCGGCCGAGGGGGATTCCGGCATTCAGATCGGGGTGCGGTCCGGTGACACCACCGCCGCGGAGCGGGCTCGCCAGCGAAAACGTCTGCCTGCGACCCTCGTGACCACTCCGGAGTCNTTGAGCCTGCTTCTCGCGCAGAAGGACGCTCCGACCCGATTCGGGGATCTACGGTGCGTCATCGTCGATGAGTGGCACGAGCTCATGGCGAGCAAGCGGGGGGTGCAGGTCGAACTGGGACTGGCTCGTCTTCGCCGGTTCAGTCCCGGCCTTCGGACCTGGGGACTTTCGGCCACGTTCCGTGATCCGGAGGCGGCGGCGGCGCGGCTNTGTGGAGTGGGGACCGGCNAGGAACCGCCAATCGTGATTCGAGATGAAATCGACCGCCCGGTGGTGGTGCGGAGCCTGCTGCCCGAGGACGCGGAATCACTTCCCTGGGCCGGCCATCTCGGTATTCGCATGGCACCGAGGCTTCTGGAACTCCTGAATCCCGACGTGCCCACGCTGGTCTTCACCAATACCCGTTCGCAGGCGGAGCGGTGGTACGAGGAGATCCTCAAATCCCGGCCCGAGTGGATGGAGCGGCTCGCGCTTCACCATGGATCGATCGATCGCGAGGTTCGCACGCGGGTCGAGGCCGGGCTCAAGGATGGCACCATCGGCATCGCGGTCTGCACCTCGTCCCTCGATCTGGGGGTCGATTTCTCTCCGATCCAGCGAGTGGTCCAGATCGGATCGCCCAAGGGGATCGGCCGGTTGATTCAACGGGCGGGCCGCAGTGGTCATCGACACGGCGAGTCTTGTGAGGTGATCTGCGTACCGACCCACGCGTTCGAACTGGTGGAGATCGCCGCGGCCCGACAGGCGGTGGCGGGGAATGAGATCGAAGCCCGCCCGGTTCATGATGCCGCGCTTGATTGTCTCATCCAGCATCTGGTCACCGTCGGTCTGGGAGGAGGATTCCAACCCGACGAACTCTTCGACGAGATCCGGACCACGATGGGCTACCGGAATCTGGAGCGGTCGGCGTTCGACTGGTGTCTCGCACTCGCGGAGCACGGTGGTTCGACCTTGCGACGGTACGAGAAGTACCACCGAATCGTCCGAGGGGAGGACGGGCGGTACACCGTGCCCGGTCGTCGACTCGCCGCCATTCACCGTCTGAACATCGGGACCATCACGGGCGATGGCACGATCGTCATTCGGTATCGAAACGGCACTCGGCTCGGTTCGATCGAGGAACGCTTCATCGCTCGACTGGAACCCGGCGAGGCCTTTCTCTTCGCGGGCAAGTTCCTGGAGNTCGTGACGTTGCACGACATGCAGGCCATCGTTCGGCCCGCATCCAGACGGGCGACGCTCACTCCTCACTGGGCGGGGACGAGGTTTCCGTTGTCCACCGCGCTCTCGGCCGCGGTTCGTCGAACCCTCGACGACGTTCGGCGTGGGATTCTCGATGAACCGGAAACCGCGTTCGCAGCGCCGATTCTCGAGGCGCAGTCGAGGATCTCCCGGATCCCCGCGGGCGGGACCGTGCTCGCGGAAGTGATGCGAAGCGATGACGGCGACCATCTCTTCCTTCATCCCTTCGAGGGGCGATTGGTCCACGAAGGGCTCGCGGTGCTTCTCGCGCTTCGTTTCGGCCGATGTCGACCCATGAGTTTCGGCCTCAGCTTCAACGATCACGGCATCGAGTTCTTCGCGGAGACCGGAGTCGATGATCGCATGGACTTCGCGGGTCTGTTGGCAACGCAGGCGGCGACGCTCTTCACGTCGGAAGGACTGGTCGCGGATCTGCTCGAGGGTGTCAATCTCGGTGAACTCGGGAAACGGCAGTTTCGGGAAGTGGCGAGAGTGGCCGGGCTCGTGGTCCAGCGGTATCCCGGGAAGGAATCGACGGCGCGGCAGTTGCAGGCGGGGGCGTCGCTCATCTACGACGTCTACCGTGAATTCGATCCCGAAAATCTTCTGCTGGGGCAGGCCGAGCGGGAGGTCATGGAGCGACAGTTCGAAGAGCGTCGGCTCTCGTCGACCCTCGAAAGGCTCGGAAGCGTGCCGTTGGAGATCGTGGAGATCGACCGGCCGAGTCCGCTCGCCCTTCCGCTTCTGGCTGATCGCCTCGGAATGACGCTCTCGACCGAGAGTGTGCTGGAACGGTTGAGAAAGATGGGAGTGGAGCGGCCGGAGAGTCGCGTCGCCACGGAATCCTCCGGTTCGAGATCGTCCTCGGAACCAACCCGAAGAGTCGCGGGTGGCTCGCGGAAGCGAGGCCGTCGGGGCCGGGGCGGAGGCCGTCCTCGGTGGTGATGTCGGCGGAGGGGGACCTTCAGGTCGCCACGACCTGACCTTCGGCGATCACGAAGACCTGTCGGTCGCGGTCGGGGTCGGAGTGGACTCGGGCGCCTCGTGCGAACGGCGTGAAGGCCGGGAGAACCATCTGCCGGAGATCGAGCAGGAACGCATGGGCGAGAACCCTTCGGGCGCCCTCGCCGAGCGAGAGCACGGGATGAAGATGTCCGGCCAGAAGAAAAGGGGCGTCCTCCGCGATCTCATCGCCCGACGGCCGAGGATGATGGCGAAGTAGAAAAGGGCCGGTTCGACGTTGATCGCCGTCGTCGTCGATGCCCCAGGAGCGAGGAATCGACACGTCGGCGTCGTGATTTCCGCCGATGAGGGAGATCGGGGTGGTCATCCGCCGTCGCCAACGGGCGAACAGATCGACGATCGGATCTTCCATGCCCTCCTCGCAGTGGACGAGATCNCCGAGGATGGTCACTCGGCCCGCGCCGCAGCGATTGATGGCTCCTTCCAGTCGTTCCAGTGACTCTTCCGCGATGCCCTCGGGCATCGCGACTCCGAGGGAACGGTAGGTTTCAGCCTTGCCGAGATGGAGGTCCGCCGCGAGGAGGAGATCCAGCTCCGGCAGGTGCAGCGTTCGTTCCGGCATCAGCACCGCGGACTGGCCGGCGAGTTGGATTTCAAGATCCCGAGGCATGCGTTGGTTGTACCACGGAGGTGGAGATACCGGGTCGATGGGTGCCCGGGAAGTCTCGATCGAGATCATCGGCTTCATCAAATGGTCGGCTCAACCGTGGCTCGTACCTTGAATGGAGATTTGTACCGGTGAGCCATCGGCCACCCGTTTGCGAGCGCGGATTTCAGGATTCCCGAGTTGGCCGCAGGCGGCCATGACGTCGCGACCCTTGGTTCCACGCCGCTTGGTGAACTGGCCATTGGCCATCGCTCGCTGAAGGAATCGTTCCACGGATGCTTCGGTCGGAGCCGGCCAGGGTGAATCCCGCCGCGGGTTGTAGGGAATCACGTTGAGTGAGCATCGAAGTGGTTCGAGATATCGGCAGACTTCATCGCAGTGCTCGAGGCCGTCGTTCACCCCGGGGATCAGAACGTATTCCACGCAGATCGCGGACTTCGGGCGACCGGGCCACTCGAGCATGGCCTGCATCAGATCGTCCATCGGCCAGGCTCGGTCGACGGGCATGATCTCCGCCCGGATGCGGTCGTTGGGTGCATTGAGGCTGACGGCGAGGTTGAGTCGGCGAAAGCCGGGTTCCCCCGCGAGGGCGCCGAGTCGACGAATCCCGTCGGGATTCCCGACGGTCGAGACACTGATGTTCGAAGCGGCGATCGATGGACCATCATGATCGGCGAGGATTCGAATCGCGGGAAGAACCGCGTCGAGGTTGTCGGTCGGTTCTCCCATGCCCATGAAGACGATGTTCTTCGGGCGATGGCCGATTTCGTGGGCCGCGGTATGCCATTGCGCGACGATGTCGGCAGCCCCGAGATGGCGNATGAGCCCCATCTGCGCCGTCTCGCAGAAACGACATCCCATGGCGCATCCCACCTGGCTGGACACGCAGAGCGTCCGGGTCAGGCTTCCGTCCCGACGCCGCATCGGGATCAGCACCGATTCGGTCTCCACGCCCCCCGGGAGGGTGAGCGTGAATTTGATGGTCTCGCCTTCAATCTCCCGCCGCCCGATGGGATGAAGCCCGGGCGTGGTGCCGGGGGGGACCTGTCCTTCGCGATGGAAGCTCCGATAGGCCTGAAGTGCCTCGCGGCCGCGGCGGGTGCCCTCGACGTTTCGCGAGGCTTCGACGAACGCCTGGCCAGTCAGGCCCAGTGGGTCCAGTGGGTCCAGCGATGGGGCCGAGGGCTCGGATCGGGGGTGAGACCCGGAACCGGAATTCCGATTCTGTCCGGCTGAGGTTGGCGGAGAGGGTGATGGCACGGTAGTGGAGCGTCGTGGGCGACCAAATCAGAGGAAGAATCGTAAAGAGTAGCACCGACGGGCATCGGATCGGCCGTATACGGCTCGTCCGGCGTTCTATCATGTAGGGGCCGGAAGTCTGTCGCCCCTTTTCAGGGCTGACTTTCCGGCCTCCCACGGTAAAGACCGTGGAGAGTGCCTTCTCACCAGGTCGCCCCTTTTCGGATTCCCCCGTCATGCACATGCGTCACAGCGATGAGGAGCACGGCCCGCCGGTCGTCCCCGTCACCTTCATTCTCGAAGATCCTCACGGGCTCACCGATACCGAGCAGGTTGAGTGGAACCTGATGGGTGGAGAGAAGGAGAATCTGCTCGAACTGGCGATCGAGAACGGAATCAACATCGAGCACGCCTGTGGAGGGGTCTGTGCCTGCTCCACCTGCCACGTCTATGTCGAGCAGGGGATGGATCAGGTGTCGGAGGGTGACGAAGACGAAGAGGACCGGGTCGAAGAGGCTCCGGGGCTTCAGATCGACAGCCGGCTCGCCTGCCAATGCAAGATCACCGGTAAGGGCCCCATCCGAGTCCGGGTTCCGGCCTGGAATCGAAATGCCGTGAAAGAGATCCCTCACTGATCGTCACCCGCCGACGTGATCCTGATGTCTGGACCGTCGTCTGGTCCGTCGTCTGGTCCGTCGTCTGGGACATAGTTTGGACGAAGGTGAATTGCCGGCGAATTTGAAGACAGATCGATCCGATAGGGGAAGGGACAAGCGCGAATCATGAGCAACTCCCAGATCCAGAATCAGGACACGACACGCTCTGGCGAATCCCATGCCGGAACGTCCCGGAAGCGGCGCGGTCCGAGCGGACCGGTCGTGACTCGCGGGCTCCGGATCTGGCTTCGAATCGTGCTCGTCCTTTTCGGATTACTCGCGCTCGACAGCATCTATCTCACCGCGGTCGACCTTGCAGCGTGGTGGACCGGAGATTCCCGTGAAGACGGGTCCTATCTGTGGGCGATTCTCGTTCACCTCGGACTCGGACTGCTGCTCCTGATTCCGTTCGTCGTCTACGGGGCGATGCACGCGTGGAGGGGGCGTTACCGCCCCAATCGCCGTGCCGTGGCCGTGGGGTGGGCGCTGCTGTGGATCGGCGTGGCGCTTCTGATCACCGGACTCCTGCTGGTTCGAGTCGATTTCGCCGGCATTCGCTTCGGCATCGATCATCCCCCGACTCGCCAGGTGATCTTCTGGGTTCATGCGGTCAGTCCCTTGCTCGCCATCTGGCTCTTCGTTCTCCATCGTCTGGTGGGACCGAAGCTTCGTTGGAAGCAGAGCATCGGTTGGTCCGGGGCAGGGCTGGTGACCGCCGTGCTGGCGGTGATGGTGACCACGGTGGAGCCTCCGCCGGCCACCAGATCCGGTGGGCTGGTCGCCTTGGCCACGTCTTCGAACGATGCCTTCGGCCCTTCCTTGGTGGAAACCGCCAGTGGCGGCACGATTCCGCTCGAGCATCTCCTCGGCAACGAGCATTGCATCAGTTGCCATGAGGATGCCCACGCCCAGTGGGGTGATTCGGCCCACGCCGCGAGTTCGTTCAACAACCCGCTCTATGCGTTCTCGGTTCGGAACACCCGGCAGGCGATGCTTGATCGCTTCCATGACCTGGAACCGAGTCGTTTCTGCGCTGGATGTCACGATCCCGCGATCCTGATGTCCGGGAGCTGGGAGCAGGAACGTTGGACCGATCCTTCGTTGGCGCAGGAGACCGCGACCGATCCGCTGGGAAGTGCGAGCATCGGTTGCATCGTCTGCCACGGGATCGAGGATGTCTCGACCCTGGGAAACGCTTCGTACACCTTCCGGGATCCCCCGCGATATCCATTCGCGTTCAGTGACTCGCCGTTTCTGCAGTGGGTCAACCGACAACTGATTCTAGCCAAGCCCGATTTCCACAAACGGACCTTCCTGAAGCCGGTGCACGAGTCGGCCGAGTTCTGCGGAGCTTGTCACAAGGTCTTCCTGCCCGAGGCGCTGAACGGCTACAAGTGGCTTCCAGGACAGAATCACTACGACACCTGGCGTCTTTCCGGGGTCTCGGGTCGAGGAATCGGTTCCTGGTACTGGCCGCCGGCGATCAGCCCGGATTGCAATGGTTGTCACATGCCGCTGGTGCCGGGCGAGGGCATTGCGGCTCGCATTCGGGACGACTCCGGAGTTCCGACCGAACACCATCACGGTTTCCATGCCGCGAACACCGGGCTGGCGGCGATCGCCGCCGCGCTCGAGCCCGGACCGGAATCCCAGGCCAGATTGGACCGAGTGGTCGACGCCTGCGTGCGGATGAACGAAGACGCCCTTCGCATGGATCTGATCGGCCTGCGGGCCGAAGGTCGGGTCAATGGTGAATTCCGCGGTCCGGTGGGCATGAACGAAGTGTGGGTCGAGCCTGGTGAGACGGTGTTGCTCGAAACGCTGACTCGCACCCTCGGCCTCGGACATCCGTTGACGCAGGGAACCGCGGACTCCAACGAGATCTGGATCGAAATCCAAGTCGGGCTGCGACCTGATCCCATCGCCGATGCTTCGCCCCTGGGTCGGAGCGGACTGATCGGCGAGGATGGCGTGGTGGACCCGTGGTCGAAGTTCCTGAATGTCTGGCTTCTCGATCGTGATGGCAATCGAATCGAGCAACGCAATCCCGAGGACATCTTCGTTCCGCTTTTCAACCACCAGATCCCCCCCGGGGCCGCGGATCTCACGCACTATCGAATTCGGATTCCTGACGATGCCTCCGGTGAACTGGTGATCCGAGGTCGGGTGCGATACCGCAAGTTCGACACCCGGCTCATGCGACATGCATTCGGAGTCGAGGAAGGCGAACGTCTGTCCAAGGCGCTTCCGGTGCTCGACATGGCCGAGACGACCATCACGATCCCCGTGGGGCGAGCGTCCGAATTGGTGGCGAGCACCACGCTTGAAGCTCCGGATTGGCAGCGTTGGAACGACTACGGCATCGGTCTGGTGCGAGCGGGTTCCGGCGGCGGCGTCGCCAAGGGACAGCTCGCGCAGGCGATCGAAGCCTTCGCGGAGGTGGAGAAGCTTGGCTTGGCGGATGGCGCTTTGAATCAAGGGCGAGCGATGATCATCGAAGGTCGGATCGATGATGCCTCCAAGGCACTGGCCCGGGCTGCGGAGAACCCCGAACTCAAGTGGCCCTGGGCCCTCGATTGGTATGCCGCGGCGGTGGCGAGGGAACTCGGCGATCTCGAGGAGGCGGTTCGGCGGATCGAGCGGATCATCGCATCCCGGTACGCCACCGCGGTGGAGCGTGGCTACGACTTCTCCCGCGACGAGCGGGTGTGGAACGAGCTTGCGACCGTCCGATTCCAGATCGCCCGACGAGCCGCGACCGACGAGGCCTACGAAGCGGAGATCGGACGTGCACTGGAGGCGGTGAATCGTTCACTCGAGCTCAATTCCCAGAGAGCACGAACCTGGTTCCTTGCATCCCGGCTCTTCGAGGCGGCGGGAGACGATGAGGGTGCCGCCCGGGCCCTGGCGGAATTCGAAGTCATCCGCCCCGACGACAACGCTCGAGATCGCGCCATCCGGCTCGCACGAAGCCGGAGCGAGATCGCCGACCACGCGGCCGAGCCGATCGCGATCTACGACTTGAATGATGACGCATCGACCGCTTCGGAAACGGACGTGGCATCCGACCGGACGGTGATGTCGGGCCCGCCTTCCCTGGGAGGAGAATCCCGATGAATGACTCCGGCGGATCCCGGCGGTCGAGGGATCGTGATGCGGTCATCGCGGTGGCTTTTCGCCGGAGCCTCTACGTGGGGGTCGGATTGGGGGTGGTGGTCGGCGGAGTGCTGCTGGCTCGAACCCTTCTCTCTCCCGTGGTGGAGGAACGAACCGTGGATCAGACGAAGGTCGAAGCACCTTCGATCGACACGTCTCCCGCGCCCGAGGTCGTCGACCTGGCGATGCCGTTCACGGAAGTGACCGATGAATGGGGCGTGGATTTCGTTCGGGACAATGGAGCTCGGGGCGGCAAACTCCTGCCTGAATCCCTCGGTGGTGGCGTGGCGGTGGTGGATCTGGATGGCGATGAGCGGCCGGATCTGGTCTTCATCGATGGAGGCGACCTTCTTGCCGAGGGGCCGGGAGCGGCAGTCGTCGCCTACCGGAACACGGAGTCCGAAGATGGATCGCCCCGTTTCGTTCGGGTGCAGGGCCTGCCGTTGCTTTCCGGTCATGGCATGGGGGTCGCGGTGGGAGACGTCGATGCGGATGGTGATCCTGACTTGTTCATCTCGATGATGGGCCGAGACCGATTGCTGCTGAACGAATCTTCCGCCGGTCGGATCCGGTTCGTGGATGGAAGTGACGCGTTTGGAATTCCCGAGACGCATGCATGGAGCACCGCGGTTGGATTCGCAGATCTGGATCAGGACGACGATCTGGACCTCGTGGGCCTCTGCTACGTCGATTGGTCGCCGGAACTGGATGCGGCCGTCGATTTTCGAATCGATGGACTCGGTCGTGCGTACGGCCCGCCCACCGGCTTCGCGGGAACCGTTCCCTTTCTGCTGGTGAACGAGCAGGATGAGGACGGTCGGATGCGGCTTGAGGACCGGTCCGAGGCGCGGGGGCTTCGGCAGATGAATGCGGAGACCGGTCAACCGGAAGGCAAGGGCCTGGCGATCGCGATGGTCGATCTGGATGACGATGGTGATCTCGACGTGGTGGGGGCGAACGACACCACGGCGAACGCCGCCTGGATCAACGACGGAACCGCGCACTTCCAGGAACGAGGCCGACGATTGGGGATCGCCTTCGATCGCTCCGGAGCCGCGACCGGCGCCATGGGAATCGACGTCGCGACTCGGCCGGCCCGCGGAGGCGAGGAGACGCTGGTCGCGATCGGAAACTTCGCCAACGAACCGAGTTCGCTGTTCGTTCGGAGATCAGGGGAGTCGGGTTTCTTCGATGACGCCGCGGGGGAGGGTGTTTCGGGGCCGACCCGGCGGGCATTGACCTTCGGTCTGCTCTTCACGGATCTCGACCTCGACGGCATCGAGGATCTGGTGCAGGCCAATGGTCATCTGGAAGAGGAGATCACGGTCGTGCAGGCCAGCCAGGCGTACCGACAACCCGCGCAGGTCTTTCGCGGTCTGCCACCCTCGCGAGGCGGAGGTTTTCGTGAGGTTCCCGGCGAAGCGCTCGGTGACCTGTCGACTCCCATCGTGGGTCGTGGACTGGCCAGCGGCGACCTGGATCTCGACGGTGATCTGGATCTGATTCTCACGCAGGTCGCTGGTCCACCGGTGGTGCTCCGGAATGATGCCTCGACCGGTTCCGGGGTTCAGGTCCGTCTGGATGGTCGCCCCGGGAACCCCGATGGAATCGGTGCCGTCCTCGTCGGCACGGTGGGCGATCGCACCATGGTGCGTCGAATCATGCCCACGAGGAGCTATCTCTCCCAAGTGGAACCCGTGGCGGTGTTCGGCCTCGGAGAGGCCTCGGCCCTCGATCGGCTCGAGATCCGTTGGCCGGATGGCGACGTCAGGGGGATCGAAGGACCGATCGGATCCGGCCGGGTCCGTTTCGGTCGAGACTGATCGGCCCACGTCGGCCGTCGGTCCCGGGTCAGGGTTCCTCCAGTTCCTTTTCGCTCACGTTCCACCATGCCACTCGAACGGCAGGGATGTCGCGCAGAAAACCGCCCCGCCGGCAGATGCCGACGGGGCGGAGTGAGCTTCAGGCCGGACGTTCGGAGATCAGCAGTCGGTTCCGAATGCCGCGATCATCAAACCGAGGTCCGCACCGTTGGTGGTGCCGTCACCGTTGATGTCGCCGGACGCGGTGCCCCAACCCGCGATGAGCAGGCCGAGATCGGCACCGTTGATCAGGCCGTCTCCATTGAGATCTTCGAGGCAGGCGACGTCTTCGCATTCGACCCGTTCCACCTTGAAGGCATCGATGCCGGCTTCAGTGAGCGAGTTGTTGGGGGCGTCGGAACACTGGAACCTGACTTGGATGGTCGCGGAGGGACTCACGAAGTCGCCGACCACGAAGGACGCCGAGTTCCAGCCCGCGGAGCCGTTGGTGATGGTCCGGGCGGTCACCCAGTCTCCACCATTGCTCACCTGAACCAGCAAGGAGTCCTCGGCTGCGGTGCCGAAGTCGTCGTTCATGAACCACCAGTCGAAACTGACCGTCGCGTTTCCATCGGACAGATCCATCACCGGCGAGGTCAGGGTGACCGGGCCGCCGTCAAGGTCGGCCGTGCCGGCGGAACCGCCGGGGCTGCCGTTCTGCGTGACCCAGCAGAAATCACCGTCGGAGGATTCACCCGGGGCGAACTGCTGACCGGCGGCGGTGGTCGCGACCGGATCAGCGATCTCCCAGGCACCGGCGGTGGCACCGTCATTGGTGGTGGTCCAGCCACCGGTTCCGGACTCCATGTCATCTTCAAAGGTGACGACGATGCCGGATGACACCATCGTCGAATATTCGCCGAGGGCTGGATCTCGGAACTCGCCACCTCCCTGAAGGTCCGCGGTGAAGACGAAACGGACGTCGTCCTCGCACGCGAAGGCGGGCAGCGTGGCGGTCCAGGAGTCACCGGAGCCGTTCATCGGAATCTCGATCGCCGACCCGCCGTTGACCATGACTTCCATGGCGGGGGTCCGTTGGTTGATCGTGCCACCGAAGGCCGACAGGTTCACCGCGATCGAGGTGGAGGCTCCCGGTTCGATCGCCGAGGGGATTCCCGCGGGATAGGTGAAATCGATGCCGATCGGCGGGTTGTTCATCCAGACGCTGAGTCCGTAGCAGCCACCAATGACCAGGTCGAGCCAGCCATCGTTGTTGAGGTCGATGGGGGCCGCGTCATAGGTGGAGTCGAGGGCCCAGCTGGGGAGGATCAGTTCGTTCTCGACCAGAAGATTGGTGGCGACCCCGGTGTTCTGATAGATGTGCATCCGACGGCCGGAACTCGGGCAGAAAGGGCCGAGGTCGGAATCGACGTCGGCGATGATCACGTCCTTCCAGCCATCCTGGTCGAGGTCCCCGAACTGGATCGAATTTCCGAATTCATTCAGCGAATCGGGCATCGTGTAACGAGTCCAGGTGGCCTGCCCGGAGCCGTTGTTGCCATTGTTGAGCACGTAGGCATCCTGGCCATCGTCGGCGGTGATGATGTCGATGTCGCCATCGTTGTCGAGGTCGGCGGCGTTCATGCCGTAGGGAGCGCCCGCGGTGATCTCCACCGGGCCGATCCAACTGGATCCCTCGGTCTGGTAGAGAACCGCGATGTTCTGCCCGCCGGTCAACGTGTTCACTCGGATGACGTCGAGGAGGCCGTCATTGTTCACGTCCCGGATGGCGCACTCGTTGCCGAAGGCCTGGTCCAGCTGGTTCGAGGTCATGCGGCTGGTCGTGGTATCGATGAAGTATCCGGGGTTCTTGGCGCCCTGATTGAACAGGAGCTTGCCGTCGTAGTCCTTGCTCGGATCTTCGCTGGGGGACTGGTTGCATTCGTTCACGCCGTCGACCACGTCGTTGGTGTCGCCGTCGCCATTGAGATCGATGCAGATCGTTCCGCTCGTCTCCGGCGTGTCGTAGTCGACGAAGTACATGTCGGGGTAACCGTCATTGTTCAGGTCCCCGACATCGATCGCACAGGCACGAGGATTCGCCGCGTTGCCGTTCTTCGCGAAGAGCACCGGAATCCGGTCGTCTTCGAAACGGAAGCCGAGCCAGTTCCCGTCGATGTCCTCGCCCCGGTTCATGTAGATCCGGGGCTGGCCGATGCGGGCGCTCTTGTCGTCGCTCATGGTGGTCGACGTGACCAGGTCCGGCCAGCCGTCGTTGTCGAAGTCGGCGACCTTCACATCCCGGTCGTTGGTCAGGGCGAGAAATCCGTTGTCGCCGCTGACATCCGAGGTGCTGGCATACTGATCGGTACGGTCGATGAGCACGCCTTCCTCGTTCATCAGCAGGATGTTGCGGGCGCCACCTTCGATCGACCCCGGGAACTTGCGGACGATCACCAGATCGATCCATCCATCCTTGTCGAAGTCGTCCCAGGCGAAATCCTTCTCGATGTTGTCGTTCACCGAGTAGAGCGGATCGATCACCAGTCGTGAATCCGTCGCTTCAACGAGGTCCACCCATTGGGCGCTGGCGCTCGCGGTGATCGCGACACCGGCCAAGAGACTCAAACCGTTTTCAAACGTGCTGCCGAATCGCATCTGGCTCTCCAAGGGTCCGCCGTGGCGGATGGGGTGTGGGTCGTTTTCAATCATGGTCCCGAGGAACCTGTTTCGATCTTCGGTCAGGGGCAGAGGCCCCAGCCGGCGATCATCAATCCGAGATCCGCGCCGTTGACCAGGCCGTCTCCGGTCAGGTCTTCGGGGCATCCACTGCAGGAGCCCCACGCCGCGATCATGAGTCCGAGGTCGGCGCCGGTCACACTGCCGTCGCCGTTGAAATCACCGGGGCAGGGGGCCGGGCAGTCGTCAGGAACACCATCCTGATCGTTGTCCGGAGCGCCGTTGAAGATCTCTTCGAGGTTGGTTTCCCCGTCGCCGTCGCAGTCGCCGTTCTCACCGCTGAACGCGATGAGGAAGGAATCCAGATCGGTCTGGGAAACCATGCCGTCCTGATCGATGTCCGCGATTCCGCACGTCATGTCCGGTGAGATCACGGTGTCGATGGCCGCGCAATCCAGGAAACCCTGCCAATCGCTGAGATCGATGACGTCATCGTCGTTGAGATCGAAATCGGCCCGGCCGAGTGACTTCAGGAATCGAATCAGCGCCTCATCGTCGTCCTTCTCGAGCAAGACCCAGTTCGCGGCCGCCGTCGCACCTTCACCGAATGGTCCGTGGGCGGCGATCGCCAGTCGGAGACGATCCTCGATGAGCCCGCCCGAGATGCGTCCGTCGTGAATGAGTGTCTCTCGCCGAGCGACGCCCATGAGCGGGGTGGTTCGGAACTCGCTTTCGCCGGCCTGGCCCTGCGGAAGACCGTCTCCCAGAAGCCCCATGTCGTGGAGCAGAAAATCGGAATACGGCCGGACCGTCGCCCCGCGGATCGCGGATTCGAGGCCGGGGTCATCGGCGGCGGTGAAACTCGGGACGTGACAGGCGTTGCAACCCAGGTCGTTGAACACCGTCTCGCCGTGCATGCCACCCCGCGGACTCTGTGGCGGTGCGGCCATGTATCGCTGGAAGTGGGTGACGCGGTCGACGAAGGTGAAGCCTTCGACGTCGGGGTGGTCCTCGGGGTCGGCGACGTCATCGCAGAGGGCGAGTTTCGCGAGGTCTCCGTTGGGTGCGGTCTCCTCGCCGAGGATCTGATTGGTCAGGCCCATCTCCATGAGGCTGGCATCGCCGGAGAAGTGCTCGATGGTCGCGATGATGGACTTCCACCCGAACCGACCGGCGCGTTGAGGCGAACCGGCGGGTGCGGCCAGGTCATCGACCCAGTGGACCCGGCCACTGATTCCGTCGCCATCGGCGTCGCTCACGTCTTCGTTCGCGGCGATGTCGGCGTCGGCGATGGCTTCGACCAGTCCGTAGCCCATCATCCCTGGCGTGATCCGGTTGGTCGTGAAGTTCGCTTCGGGCGGAATGACTTCCTCGCATCCGGACGAGATCGCGACGAGTTGCCGAAGCGTTCCCCCGGGGAGGGTCACGAATTCGCCCTTGTCCGAGTAGCCGAAGTGGGTGACCGCGATGTTGCCGGGGCCGCCGTCGGGATTCGAGTGGCAGGACCTGCAGTTGGACTTGTTCAGGACCGGGCCGAGGCCGTCCTCGATCGGAATCGGGGTGGCGTAGAGAACTCGTCCCAAGCCGAATTTCTCGAGTTGATCGGCGTCAAGCCCGACCAGCGGTGAACCGACGGGAGGTTGCGGACTGATCAGGAGGCCGCGTCGGCGTTCACCATCACGTCCATCCAGGGGTCCGGCCTCGGACGAAGAGAGCACGCCGGCGAGGGTGGCGATGGACGTCGTGAGGATGCCGGCGATCAGGACTCGTCGCGGGGTTTCTGGTCTCACGGGTCGGCTCCAATGGATACGCGGCTCCGCGCAGCGCGGAAAGGGGTACCCGGATGTCAGATCTTGCGATGGTCCGAAAAAACGGAAAGCAGCCCTTTCGATCGGCGCCGAGGAACTCACCTCGCCGCTGGGCTACCCTCTCCTCAGTATTGTTGCCCGTCGAAGGGTTCCAGTCCAATGATCGGACGCGGGAATCTTCGGTTGGATCCCTGTTTTTCGAAGTGAGGTCCGGAAGTCTTGAAGCCGGCCTCCAAGGTTCGTGAATCAGAGATCCGAGAATCGGTTTCACCCTCACCACGATCGGATGTTTCGACTGATGGTCAAATCAAGGAAACACGCCGCCCCTCGCTGGATGGTTCGGATGAGCCTTCCAACCCTCTTGCTGGCCGCGTGTGGCCAACTATCGGACGTTACGCCCGCGCCGGAGCCGGATTCGGCCGAGTCCATCGCCGCCGTACCACTGCCGGACCCACGGCTTGATCTGGGCCTTCAGTTGTTGAGCGGCGGCCAATTCGAGGATTCCCAGTTGGTGTTCGAGGCGGTGCTCGCGGATCACCCGAATCATCCCCGTCCTCGCTTCCTTCGAGCCCTCTCGATCCAGAAGCAGAAGAATTACGCGCCGGCGTTGCGGGAATTCGAGGCCATCCTCCAGGATCCGCGGGAGTTCACGGGCCGGGACTCGCTGGATCATTTCCGCGGATGGTGCCTGTTCTATCTGGGGCGGCCCCGCGAAGCCGAGGTTGCGTTCGCCAGTCATCTTGCGAGTCAGCCAGACACCCCGGACTCAGAGTTCGGTCGTGGGCGTTCCTTGCTGGAACTCGGCCGACCGGAATCGGCATTGGTGGCGTTCGACAGGGCGTTGGAGCTGGAGATCGCCGGCGCCGCCCGCCGGCGTTCGATCGGAAAGACCTGGATCCGCCGTGGCGACGCGCTCTGGGAACTGGATCGATTCGAGGAGGCGACGAAGTCATTTCACAAAGGTGTGATCCAGTTCGCCGATTCGTATGAAGGCTGGGCGAAACTGGCTCGCGGGCATGAGCGTCTGAAAGATCAGGAGAAGGCCGCGTGGGCGAGAGGTGAGGAACGTCGGGCTCGTCTTCGACTCGGCGTACCGATAGACGGTGATGTGTTGCCCGATTCCTCGCTGGAAGCCGGGTGATGCGTCCGCGTCCTCTCCAATCCGCGTCGCTGTTCGGAACGCTCCTCGCGTCCCTGTTCGGATGCGGACACGAGTCGGGTTCGGATCGGTCGCCGTCCATGGACGCGCCATCGATCGTCCTTCTCGATGTGACCGAGGGCTCGGGACTCGATTCGTTTCGATCGACCAGCGGGGGGGATCCTTCGACCACGATCGTGGAGGTCAAGGGCGGTGGCCTCGCCTTGATCGACGGTGATGGGGATGGTGATCTTGATCTGGTCTTCCCCAACGGCGCCACGCTCGATGCGCCGTCATCCGGGCCGGGTGCCCGGTATTTCCGCAACCTCACCGTGGAGGAAGGGCGTCTGGCCTTCGAGGACGCCACGGGTGATTCTGGTCTTGAAGCTCACCAGGACTGGAGTTTCGGGAACGCCGTGGGAGACGTCGATGGTGACGGCATCGACGATCTGATCATTGCAACCCTCGGTGGGGACCGACTCTGGCTCGGCCGTGGCGATGGTCGCTTCGAGGATGGCACTTCGGCCTGGGGCCTTGGCACGGGGAGGGCGGAGGAAGGATGGTCTTCGTCGATGGGGTTGGGTGATCTCGATGGCGATGGTGATCTCGACCTCGTGGTGGTCGGGTACCTCGAATTCGATCCCGCCGATCCTCCCGGAACCTCGACCTTTCGTGGCATCGAAGTGCTCTCCGGTCCCCGAGGTCTTTCCGCCCGTGCCGATCGCTGGTACGAAAACGTCGGCGGGCGGTTCGAGCGACGCGAGGTCGACGGAATCGCCCGCTACGGACTCAATCTGGTCATCACCGACTTCGATCGGGATGGACGTCAGGACGTTCTGATCGGAAACGATTCTCATCCGAACCAGTACTTCCGGAATCTCGGCGACTGGCGTTTCGAGGAAGTCGGGGTGCGAACCGGGGTGGCGACCAATCGTGAGGGTGACGCGCAAGCGACCATGGGCATGGCCATCGGGGACGTCGATGGCGATGGCACTCCCGATGTGTTCAGTACCAACTTTTCCAGCGACACCAACACGCTCCACCTCAATCGAGACGGATTCTTCGATGACCGAACCCGGCCTCTCGGGCTCGCGGAGGGTTCCCGACCCATGCTCGGATGGGCGACGGAATTCGTCGATCTCGATCACGATGGTGACGAGGATCTGGTGGTGTTCAACGGCCACGTCTATCCGCAGGCGACGGTGGAGAACATGGACAGTTCCTATGCGCAATCGCCGGGGCTCTGGGTGCGGGGTGGTGATGGTTTTCAGTTCATGGATTCGCGTGATCCTGCTCACGCGTTGATGTTCGAAGCGAACGAATGGCTTCGAACACCTCATCGAGACCGGGCGGCGGTCTTCGCGGACCTCGACCTTGATGGTGACGTGGACGTCGTCGTGATGGAACACAACGGGCCGCCTCGCCTGCTGGAGAACCAGCACGATCGGACGGATGACTGGCTGGTGGTGAGACCGGTTCCGTCCGCGGGTGCGGAAGTCACGGCCACCCGAGGTGATGGCATCCAGCGTCGCTGGATCAGGGGCGGCGGGCCCTATCAGTCGAATGCGGCCCCGGAGGCCCACTTCGGTTTCCCTCGGGATGGATCGGGCCCGATCGCGGTCCGGGTGCTTTGGCCCGACGGGACGGTGGTCGAGGAGATCGCCTCACCCGGGCGACGGCTGGTGATCGAGCGGGCTTCCGACGATCGTGGATTCTGAACGGGTTCAGAGCAACGGAGAGAGCAGGCCCGCCGCGTTCTCCAGCAGCCGGGTGCGGCTCGGTCTGGCTCCCCATTTCCGGGGATCGACCACGACGCTTCGGTCGCAGTAGGACTGCTGCAGGAAACGCAGGTTGCTGGCGAAGTCGCAGTCGAATATCAGGACCCCGGCCTCGAAGTTGAGATCGAAGCTTCGGCGATCCAGATTGCAACTGGTCACCAGAGCGACTCTGCGGTCGACGGTGATCGTCTTGGCATGAAGAAGGCCGCCTTCGAATTCCAACATTCGGACGCCGGCTTCGAGGAGGGGGGCGTAGTTGGACCGGCTGGCCAGGGCCACCAGGCGAGAGTCGTTTCGGCGTGGCACCACGACCGTCACCTTGATGCCGCGTCGGGCCGCGGTCGCGAGGTTGACGATGGTGGCGCCGTCGGGAACGAAGTAGGGCGTGGTGAGGACGAGTTCCTCATCCGCTTCGTGAATGCAGGACTGGATCAGCTGGGTCGCCGCATGGTTTCGGAAATTGGGTCCGGAAGCCACCACCTGGGCGATGACCCCGTTCTCTCGCGTCGGCACGGGTTCGAGCAGTTCATCGACCAGGGACTCTCCCGCATCGAGAAACCAACCCTCGACGAACAGCAGATGAAGTTCCTTTGCGACGGGGCCGACGAGCCGAACCACGCAATCGACCCACGGGGCGAACCTGGGTTTCAACGCGAAATCGGCCTCCGCGAGATTCTGGCTTCCGGTCCACGCCAGTTCATGGTCGATGACCGCGATCTTTCGGTGATTCCTCAGATCGAGCCGCGCGAAGATGGCGCGGATGGGATTGGCGGGAAGCGCGACCTTCACCTGGACTCCGGCTTCCCTCATCCGTTCGCAGAGATGGGAGCGGAGAAACAGCTTGCTTCCCACCGCGTCGACCAGCACTCGACATGTCACGCCTCGCCCGACCGCGCGGATGAGGGCCTCGCCGATGCACGTTCCAGCCTTGTCATCAAGCCAGATGTAGAACAGAAGATGGCAATGTCGCTTGGCGCCATCGATGTCGATTTCCATCCGGCGGATGACTTCGGCGGTGTCTCCGAACAACTCGATGGTGTTGCCTCGAACCGGCGCGCCGCCACTGATCTGCTCGGCAAGGCGAGCCAGGTGCGAGCTGCTTCGATCAAGTTCGTCATGGGCCCTCGCTTCGGTGTCACCGTCGGCGTGGATATCCGGACGATCGAGGGCTTCTCGAATTCGACGGTGGCGGTCGATGCGGCGTCGACCGAGGCGGGTCTCGCCGACGAGCAGGAAGATCACGGTCCCGATGAACGGAAGTCCGAGGAGAAGAAGGATCCAGCCGATCCGGGACTCCGGACTTCGTCTCTTCTGAGCCAGCACCCAGATGGCGAGCGACATTCGGACCAGAAAGTCACCGAGCAGCAAGAGCTCGCCGAGCAGCCCGTAGTCACTGATATGCCGCAGGATTTGAAGCATGGCGATCCCCGCTTTGGGTTTGGATGAAGATCATCCGAGAGCAGATCGGGGCAGCGTTCAAGGGTCGCCGAAAACGCTCACATGAGTTCGAGGACCTGGAATTGAGTGGGGCCCTTGGGCAGATCGACCCTCACCACGTCGCCCACTCGAGCCTTCATGAGCGCTTCGCCGAGTGGACTCGTACTGGTGACCTCGATGTAGTCCAGGGAGAAGTCGCCGCTGGCGGTGCCGACGATCTTGTACAGATCTTCGTCGTCGTTGTCGATTTCTCGAAGTCTGACCGTCGCGCCCACGAAGACCATGTCTTCGGGGATGTTGAGTTCGTCGGTCACCTGAGAGTTGGCGAGCCGGCCCTCGATCTCCTTGATCTTGGCATTGTTCATGCCCTGGTCCTCACGAGCCGCGTGGTATTCCGCGTTCTCCTTGAGGTCACCGAGCGCTCGAGCTTCGGCGATTCGCACGATGATTTCCTTGCCCCTCGAGTGAAGCTCCTTCAGCTCCTGTTCAAGATTTTCCTTGTCTTCACGGGTGAGGAATTCCATCGTCTTCTCCGAGGTCTGGGCGAGTCGGCGGGGAGTGATTGGTGCAGAAAGCCTCGCCGGGGTGGCGAGGCGTTGTGCGAACTCGAGCGAAATCAGGCTACCTCGATGACGCCGGAGTCGCCAGTCCGCCAATGGGAGCGGATTTGATGGCGAGAGCCCAAAGCACGCATCCGACGACGCCCACGATGATGGTCTGGGCCCACGTTCCCGGATCGGGAGCGGCCGGGCCGCCGCCACCAAGAGACCAGGCTCGAACCAGCGGGCTGAGTTCGGAAAAGGCGGTTGGATCCGAGAGGCCGAGTCCGATCAGGGGCGGCCCGACAAGCCACGCGAGGAGTCCGCTCATCGCGAGGGTTCGTCCGGACCGGTTCCAACCGAGCAACGCAATCAGACCGCCGACCAGGACCGTGATCGCCACGAGATCGAAGGCCAGAATGCTCAGGCGGGGGACGGTCCAGCTGGTGACCAGGCGAAGGGGCCAGAGAACGATCTGCGTCAAGGCCAGAAGCGACACGGTGTCGAGCATCGCGGCCGCGATCGGACGCCTGGGGGACGCCGCGGAGAATCGGGCCAGGGGCCAGGCGACGACGACCCCGATCGTCAGCGCGACGATCAGCATCCGCGCCGCGGGCGTGTAGGCGGTGGAGGTCGGTTGCAGGGGGGGCCGCACGCCGATGGCCACCAGCCAGGAGGCTGCGACCCAGATGCTGGCGCCAAAAACCAGGCCGCGCGGGAGCTCCGCGGGGTGGACGGGCGTGGTTTCGGAGTGGGAGTTCATCACCGGAGCATAGGGCGAACCGAGATCCGGTCGCCCGATCAGCGGGATCGGTCGCGGATCATCGAGTTTGGTGACTGAATCAGCATGTCCGGGCGAGCATCGAGCTCGCCTCCGGCGCAGTGTTCTTCGAAATCGCCGAACTCGCGGGCGTAATAGTCGAGATATTCGAGTTTCTGCGCGGTCGGAACTTCGGATGGACTCGGGTCGTCGGGAGAACGGCCCCAGATGATCGAGCAACCGTTGGTCCGAAGAACCAGGCCTCGTTTGGAATTCCCATGATTGGACACGTCGATCAACTGGATCTGCTCCGACCAGCCGCGATCGGAGATGGCATCGTTGAGTGCGATTCCGGCCACCACGTCATCGCCCCAGAAATCACCGACCGGTGGAGCCAGGCTTCGGTCCGCACCTTTGATCCGAGGGAGATCGCGGGCGCTTCCGGCTTCAAAGGCGTAGGCCAGGCGGTGACCTCGGACGTCGACCAGGACGTCCTTGTTCTCGCCATCGATCTTGGCGTAGACCACGGCTGCGGGACGGACCCATCGACCTTCGACTCGAATGGTGTCGGCGTCGATCCAGCGGAGTTGATCGAGCGACTCGAACCAGTGTGTGGCCTCAAGGGCGGCGTGAGCCTCGATCAGGCCCTCGCGAATTCGCGCGGATCGTCGATGGTCCCCGACGGTGTTGATGACGATGCCCTCGAGCTCCCGCGGAAGGGTGCGATCGATCCGAAACCAATCGGGCGCGTTCTGGAATTCAATCGTCAGGTCGTTCGTCGACTGGAGATCTCGGGCGACCGCTCGCTGTTCGAGTTCCGGAATCCCCATCACCAATCCGGTGGTCACCCCGGCCGCAAGGGCCAGCCAGCCGGTGATCCGGATCGCTGTTTTCGTGGCGGGACCGGGAGTGAGGGTCTCCTTGATCGCCTCGAGCCGGGAGGTGCCGGAGGCGGTTTTTCGCCGACCGGAGGTCTTCGATCGTTTACTGGGTGCGCGTTTGGCCATGACGAAGTCATCGGCTCAACCGTCTCTGCGACCCCAGAATCGCGGTTTGGGTCAGCCACGCAGGAAAGCGGCCGCCACGAGATCCCGGCAGAGGGCAGGCATCGTCATTCCGCGGGCGGAAGCCGCCATGGGGACGAGGGAGTGAGTGGTCATCCCGGGGATCGTGTTGACCTCCAGGAACCACGGCCTCGGCGTTCCGTCGGGGTCGGTCGCCAGAAGCCAATCAATCCTCGACAGGTCTCGAGCGCCGATGCCTCGATGGATCTTCCGACTCCAGTCCGCGAGCAGGGTTTCGAGCCCGCGGGGCAGGGGGGGAGACACTTCGTATCGCGTGTCGTTTCGGAGATACTTGGCCTCGTAGTCGTAGAGCCCTTCGGAGGGGAGGATCTCGATCACCGGGAGGGCCTCTTCGCCCACGATTCCGATCGTGAGTTCCCGGCCGGCGATGAAGGATTCGGCCATGAGTCGCTGGTGACTGGCCTGAAGCTCGGCCACCACGGTCGAGGTCTGCCCCGCGTCTCGCACCACGCGGACGCCGACGCTCGAACCTTCGTCGACGGGCTTCACCACGAACGGCGTTTCAAGATCGATGGTTCCGTCAGCCCCGACGTGACTCGAGCGGGGGGGGGGAATTCCCAGTTCACGCACCGCTTCCTTGGTTCGAATCTTGTCCATGGCCAAGGCGGCCGCTTCGGCACCGGATCCGACGAACGGAAGTTCGATCCGGGTCAGGAGCTCCTGCAGTGGACCACCTTCGCCCCAGGGGCCGTGAAGGACGGGAAAAACCACATCCGCAGCGTCGGCAGCGAGCGCGTCCCGCAGCATCCGCAGGTCGGGGTGATCGATGATCCGCCGAACGACCCGAAGATCATCGAAGGTCTCCAGTGCGGCGGCGACGCGGTCTCCGGACTGAAGGCTCACGTCGCGTTCGGCATCGGGACCGCCCATGAGAATGGTGATGGTCTTTCCCGCGAGCATGGTCACGACCTCGTCGCCTCCTGGTCTCGTCTCCACACCACGACTTCCCGCTGCAATTGGATTCCCCGTGCGTCAGCGACCCGTCGGATGACTTCGTCGGAGAGAGAGATCGCATCGTCGGACTTGCCGCCTCGCTTGATCGTGATGAAGTTGGCGTGGATCTCGGAGACCGTGGCGGAGCCGATTTGAAGGCCTTTGAGCCCGGCTTCATCGATCAAGCGACCGGCGGAGATCGTCTCTCCGGATCCCGGGTCCACGGGATTCCGGAACATGCAGCCGGCGGATTTCTCCGCCAGAGGCTGGGTGCTCTTCTTGTAGGCGGCGATCTCCTTGATGCGATCGCGAAGTCCGACCGGATCGGTCTGGCGAACCCGGAAGACCGACCACAGCACGATCGGATCGGCGATGTTCGTGCGTCGATATTCAAAGCGGAGTTCGGACGCCGGATAGACCCTCGTCTCTCCGTGCTCGTCGAGGCAGGCCACCGCATGCACCACATCTCCGATGGATCCGTATCGACCGCCGGCATTCATGCGGATCGCACCGCCGATCGATGCCGGCACGCCCATGAGGGTCTCGAGGCCGGCGAGGCCGCTGCGGGCCAGGTCCATGAGGGTCCGGGCGAGGTCCGCTCCCGCGCCGACCCTGACCAGGTCGACTTCGCCATCGGCATTTCGTTCCACGGCGCGAAAAGCAGGGGCATCGAGTCTGACCACGATGCCGCCGACCCCTTCGTCCGCCACCAGCAGGTTCGCCCCCTCGCCGAGAATCCGCAACGGGGTGCCGGTGCGTCGGCAACGCCGAACGACTTCCGCGAGGGTCGCCGGATCCCGAGGGTGCAACAGGATGTCCGCGGTCCCCCCGGCGCAGAACCAGCTTTCGCGGCCGATGGGGGCGTCGAGTTCGACCTGCACATCGAGGTCGCCGAAGATTCCTCCGGACGCATGACTGCTCACGGGGTGTTCTCCCGGTCACGATCGGCCCTGGGGGAGGTACCGCGTTCGACGAGATCACGGCCGATCTGCCAGACGGGGCCGGCGCCCATCACCACCACGAGATCGCCGTCGGCGAGCACTTCCTCGAGGTGTTCGACGATGGCGGCGAACGGGTGGACATGCATCGCCGTGGTGCCGGATTCGCGAAGCCGATCGACCAGATCGGCGGCGGAGATTCTTCGACGCTCTTCCTCGCTGTCCCGCACGAAGAAGATTTCGGGGACGATCACGAGGTCCGCCTGGGTGAACGCGTGGGCGAACTGTTCGAGCAGGAATCGAGTTCGGCTGTGCTGATGGGGTTGGAAGACACAGATCAATCGGCGGGGACGGAAAGAGGTGCGGATGGCCCGAAGCGTCACGTCGCACTCGCTCGGATGATGACCGTAGTCATCAATGACGCCCGCGGATCCGCCGTCGCGGGTGGCGACCGTGCCCAGCCGCTGCATGCGACGGTCGACCCCTTCGAAGCCGGCCATGGCCTGGCCGATGGCATCCCAGTCCGCGCCCAGCCAATGGGCGAGAATCGCGGCCGCGGCGGCATTCAAGGCGTTGTGATCGCCGGCCAGTCGAGTGTCCCACCCCACGATGTACGCCCCGTCCTCGAGCAGGCCGATCCGTCCGGCGGAGGCATCATGGACGACCTGATAGTCGGCGCCCGGTGCGAAACCGAAGGTGCTGACGCCCGCTGCCAGGCCAGTGCAGATTTCCCGGCGGTGGCCACCATCGTGGGCGATGAGCAGCCTCCCTCCCTCGGATTCCGGAGGCAGCAGGCGGGCGAAATCACGGAAGCTCTCGACGATCTCGTCGATCGAACCGTAGAAGTCGAGATGATCCTCTTCGACGTTGTTGATCAACGCCACCGTCGGCTGGTGCCGATGGAACGAGTGGTTGAATTCGCACGCCTCGGCCACGAAGATTCCGGGGCGAGTCTCGGGAGCGTCACCCAGGCTGGAGGCTCCGACCCGCCAGCCACCTCCGAGCTGCGGGCATCGAGCCCCGGCGATGTAACTGGGATCCAGCCCACACTCGACGAGGCAATGGGCGAGCATCGAGGTCGTGGTGCTCTTGCCATGGGTGCCGGCGATGGAGACCCCGGTCCGACCTCTCATGGCCAGTCCGACTGCATCCGCGTAGTTGAGGACTCGCACGTCGGCTCTGTCCGCGGCCTGGAGTGCCGGGTCGTCCTCCCGGATGGCGGCACTGGCGATGACCAGATCGCACCCTTCCGGAAGTTCGCTGGCGGCGGGATCCTCTCCAGTGGCGATCTCGATCCCGGAAGTCCGAAGATCGGCCACCGCCTCTGATTCGACGGCATCGGAGCCGCTGGCCCTGGCTCCGCGATCGAGAATGATCCGCGCGAGTCCGCACATGCCCGATCCACCGATCCCCAGGAGGTGGATGCGACGATGGCGAAAAGGATCATTCGAGCCGGGAGGAGTCACGGAAGTGGGGGGATCGGAGGGAGGAGGGACGGGCGAGGGTGACATCACCGCCATTCTATCGGCGGGATGGGGCTTTCGGCCCCACCTTGGAGTCTCGATGGAGGTGGTGATGGGTTCCAACCTACAATCGCGGGCATGACTGGATCGACACGAGCGTCAGAAGCGGAACGAACGGTCCGGGCCCAGGTCCTCATCGTCGACGACGAGGGGGAGCACGCGGAGGTGATGGCCGAGGCGCTTCGCAAGCCCGGGCATGTCTGCACCATCGTGAACGGACTCGAAGCAGCCCGGGAGGAACTCCTTCACGGGGTGTTTGACGTCGTGGTCACGGATCTGGTGATGGAACATGAGACCGCCGGACTCGATGTCCTTTCACTGGTGCAGGAACAACAACCGGACGCGGCCACGATCCTCGTGACGGCCCACGGAGACATTCCGACCGCCAAGGCGGCCCTGCAGGGCGGGGCGTACGACTTCATCGAGAAGCCACTCGATCTCGTGGTCTTCCGGAATCTCGTCGACCGAGCCGCGGAGACGGTTCTGCTCCGTCATCGAGCGGCCAGACTCGAGGATCAACTCGACGCGGCCTACGGCATCGAGGGCATCATCGGCGAGTCGGCCGGGATCAGAGGGGTCATCAATCAGATCCGGAAGGTCGCACCGAGCACCCTTCCGGTGCTGGTGACCGGAGAAAGTGGCACCGGCAAGGAACTGGTGGCCGCCGCGATTCATCGGTTGAGCAAGCGGGCGTCCAAGCGGTATGCCACCTTCAACACCGCGGGCCAGAGCGAGAGTCTTCTCGAGGACCAGCTCTTCGGTCATGTTCGTGGCGCCTACACCGGGGCGGATCGGGATCGAGAAGGCGTCTTCGAGTACGCCGACGGCGGCACGCTGTTCCTGGACGAGATCGGGGACATGCCGGTCTCGATGCAGCCTCGCCTGCTCAGAGTTCTGGAAAGCGGGGAAGTGATCCGTCTTGGTTCCAACGATCCCAAGAAGGTCGATGTTCGATTCGTGAGTGCCACGAACCGCGATCTTCGCAAGGCATCCGAGGATGGAGGTTTCCGGGAGGACCTGTACTTCCGTATCCGCGGGGTCGAGATTCATATTCCGCCCCTGCGGTCGCGGAGGGATGACATTCCACTGCTGGTCAACCATGCCGCGGGCCGCTTCGCGGCCGAGATGGATCAGCCGATCCCTCTGGTCACCGAACCCGCGATGCTGAGGCTGGTCGGCTACTCCTGGCCCGGCAACGTTCGGGAACTCTTCAATGCGGTTCACCGAATGGTGATCGCCTGTGAAGGAGATCGGATCGAAGTCCGGGATGTTCCGGAGGAGATTCGAAGCGAGGATCACGACGACGACTCCGGTGGCATCGAAGGCGGTTCCCTCGCCGGCGTGGGATTGGACCGCCTCGAAAAGGAGGCCATTCGCCAGACCCTCGCATTGACCGGCGGGAATCGAGAGCAGACCGCCAACCTGCTGGGCATCGGAGAACGAACGCTCTATCGCAAGTTGAAGGAATACGGGCTTCGATGACCCGGGACCGAACCCGCTCAGAGACTGGTGCGAACCGTCGTCCTGGCCACCCCGGTGACCAGTCCGATGCGGACGATCCAGGCCTGGTCACCATCTGCGATTTCGAAGCGAGGCGTGTCATCCGCGCGAGCCACTCCTTCGGCGTCGAACGAGAGACTGGAGGTGGCGGGGGCATCAAGCCGCCGTACCTGTACGCCTTCCAGGGCCGCGGCCACGTCGGTACCGAACCGAACTCGCCACGGGCGACCGTCGGCCCGAAGAATCGGCCGGGTACGGTCGTCGTTGGCAAGCATCCAACCCCCGCCATCGGCGTCCAGGATCAATGCGATCGGAGTCCCGGGGTCCACCACGGTTCGATGACGGGCCTGTTCGAGATCATCTCGGAGCATGCTGGCGGCCGCGGTCAGCCGGGACCCGGACTCCCGACCGACGAGCGGGACCATCACCATCGCGACGGTCACGAGGACCGCGACCGTCACGGTCAGTTCGACCAGGGAGAAACCGCGGCCTCGAGCGTGGTGCGGTCGGACATTCATCGTCGGCCTCGCTTTCGGTCCCGGTTCCGATCCCGGTTCCGATCCCGGTTCCGAGAGCGATCGGATCGATCTCTTTTCCATTGACGTTCGTATCGGTGTTTTCTGATCGACTCGGAATTCTTTTCTTCATGGCGTTCCGACGCGGCGGGAGACGGCGCGATGACCTGCCCCGCGGCGCAGACCGTCACTCCCATCTCTTCCGCGATGGCGGTGAGAGTCTCCGGGTCGGTCCGTTCCGGAACGCATACCGCTTCGATCAAAAGCCCTTCAGGAGTTCGATGCGGCCCCTCGGGGGCGGTGAGACCGATGATTCGCCCGTCGTCGGGGCGGGCATAGACGATGGCCTGATCGCGAAGTTCGACTCGGGACGCGACGATTCGTCCATGAAGCACCGCGTCGCCACTGAGCCTGACCGTGGATTCCGGCGCGAGAATCGTTCCAACCACCAGCGAATCCGATCCGAGTTCGAAGACCATGTCCTGGTCGGATGTGATCAGCACGCGATCGGCGACCGAGGCTGATTCGATCGACAGCATGCCTCCGCGGTCGCTCTCACGTTCGTCCGGGGTCGTGCCTTCGATCGAAGTGTTCTGAATTCGAAGTCGGCGCCCGGCCCGCAGGATGAGGGAACCGCGGGGGCCGACGGTGATGTGGGTGTCGCGAAGATGAAGATCGCGGGTCGCATCGAGAACCAGGGTGCCATCCTCCACCACGATCCGGTCATCCGAATCGGTGATGCTGAGGTCTCCGAGACTTCGGATGACCTGATCTTCTCGAACCACGATTCTTCCATCGGATTCTGCGCCTGCTCGCCGCCGACTGGGACCGGAATCAGCGCAGAAGGCCGCTTGCATCGACGGCATGGAATTTCGGGGCATGGCAGGACCGGTCGGTACGTCGGGGGCGGCCATCGGGGGCAGTTCTTCGCGAATCAGTCTTTGACCTGGAGCCTGGACGCCGTCGGAGTCGGTTTCGAAGACCAGAACCTCGGTTCCGGGTGCAATGGCTTCGGGGCCGAACTGCACATCGACCGGATCGCCTCCCAGGGTGCCGATCACCACCGGACCGACGTCCTGAAGTCCGGGGCCGGTCCAGGGAAGGATGGCCGATCGGTCGAGGACGCGAATCGATCGCTCGGCGATGATCGCGGTTTCTCCGAATCCCAGATCAATCACCGGTTCCGCCGGCTCGAATTCGAGGGTCTGCTCGCTGGCGGCTTCGAGGCCGTCGACCGTGGCGACGCAGCGGAGGAGGACACGGATCGTCTGGTCATCGACGGGACCGTCGTCGTCCGCGTCCCGGACTTCCCAGCGGGCCATCGCCGTGTCGATTGGAAAAGACTGGTCCAAGCGGCCCTGAGCGATCGCGGTTCGCCAGTCTGGTTCGGCATCGAGGGTCGAGCTGGCGAGGTCCAATCCGCTGGCAGCCGCGTGTCGCGCAATGGTGGCGGCCGCGATTCGTTGGGCCACCGGCACTGATTCCCGGCGACCATCGAGCCAGGTCGCGGTGAGCATCAGTCCCACCGATATCGCGACCAGAACGAGGAGCATCGCCGCACCTCGGTGACGGGGCGTCGAAGAAACCGATTGCGCAGTTCGTCGATGGCGACTCATTGTTCCCATTCCTGGGGAGTGATGCCGACCATTCGGACCACGGTGGTCGCCGGGGACGGGCCGGTCTGGAGGTCGAATGCGAGATCGAGGCGGAGAGTCGAACCATCTGGGGCGGCGGTGAACGTGGCATCGGAAAGCCCGTCGACCAGAACCACGCGTTGAACGAAACCACGGCCACGAAGGCCGGCGAGGACGTCGAGGTCGTTCGAACGCGGGCCGAGGCGGTGGTCCGACATGGCCAGTTCGAAGGGGCCCCAGTCTTCGGGAAATTCAACCACTTCGCGAATGAGTTCTCCGCGGTCGGGGTCGTAGGTGATCCAGGTGGCCTCGCTGCATTCGACCGCGCCGCCGGGACGATGGTCTCCATTCCACAACAGGGTTCGACGGGCGTCGATGTTCAGAACGCAGTCGGCGGTCTCGAGGCGTTCGGTGAGGCGACGGTGGCTCGCCGCGTTGGCAAGCATGGCGGTCCGGGTGTCCGAGCCGGCGGCAAGTCCGGCGGTCACACCGCTCAGAAGCGAAGCGACGCCCGCGGCGACGATCGTCGTGACCGCCAATGCCACGAGAAGTTCGACCAACGTGAGACCGTGGCGTTTCATCATGACCCTCCGTTGAGTTGGGGGATCCAGCGTTCCACGCTCCCCAGTCGCCGTCCGGTCCGGTCGACCGCGATCACCTGAAGCATCCGGCCCTCGATCCGGGGGCCGTCACCGATTCGTCGAGTGGATTCCTCGACCACGATTCGACGGCCGACGCGAGCGGCCCCGCCGAGAATGGGGCGACCCTGGGCATCGACGAGTTCGCCGGGCATCTCCTGATGGCCATTCCAATCGAGGGGATCGATTCCGCGTCGATCGCAGTCATGAAGAACCCGGTCGAGGAGGTCCTCGGCCGCGACGGAGGCGGCAAGGTCATCCGCGGATGCCCCGGCGTGCGCGGTTCCGGCCGCCAGGGCGGAAAAGATTCCGGTGATGGCGACCGCAAGCACCGCGGTGGCGATGACGGATTCGATGAGGCTCAGCCCGCGGCGGGTCGAAAGGCGTTGTGCGGTCATGGCTGTTCCTCCTCCCGGGGGCGACTTCGAGGGTCGAAGATCCACTTGTTCATTCATCGGATCCACTCGGGCCCGGAGCAGATCCCTCCAGGGGGGTAAGGACCTCCCGTGGTTTTCGGTCCCTCCTCGCCGGTACCAGCCGTCTCAGACGGAACGTCTCTGGTCCGAGATCCTTGGGGCGAAGGGTTGCGGGGGCAGCCCTCCCCGACGACGATGTACCGATGTTCGGCCTCCTGACCCGCTACGTCGCGGTGGAACTTCTCAAAACGATCCTCCTGACCACCGCGGTGCTGGTGGCGGTGATCGCTTTCGGAGTGGCGATCAAGCCGCTGGCGCGAAATCTGTTGGGCGGTGCCGACATCCTGCGCTACGTGGCGATGGCGTCGGTTCCGATGTTGCAGTACGCCCTGCCGTTCGCCGCGGGCTTCGGGGCGACGCTGGTGATGCACCGGCTGGCCTCGGACAACGAGATCCTCGCGATGAGTGCCGCGGGTCTGTCCTATGGCCGAATTCTTCGGCCGGTGATCCTGCTTGGTATCGCCCTGCTGTTGGTGATGATCACCCTGGTCAACTTCGTGGTGCCGGTCTTCTGGGCCCGCATGGAATCGATGCTCGCCCGGGACGTCACGCGACTGCTGGCATCCGCGGTCGAGCGGGGTGAAGCCTTTGATCTGGGTGAGACCCGGATCTACGCGGATGACGTCCTGGTCCAGGATGATCCGGAAGAAGAGGGTGTGGAGACCCGGCTGGTGCTGGTCGGAGTCGCGGCCCTTCAGGTCGATCGGGAAGGTCGTCCGGAGACGGAATTCACCGCGGAGTACGCGACCCTCGATCTGTATCGCATCGAAGGCCGCTCCATCCTGAAACTGATTCTCGGCGACGCGACGGTGTTCCGGGCCGACGATGAAACCCTGGTTCGGATGCCGGCCGCCGAACCACGGGCCATCGACCTGGGGAACCGGCTCGAACCCGGTCCCAAGCTCTTCACGCTTCCGAAGATGCTCGAGATCCGGGCCGATCCGTTGAAATTCTGGCGAGTGCAGGACAAATTGCGGGAGCTTCGAACCATCCGAGGCGTCCACGAACTCACCGCCGAGGTCGATCGACGGTTGCTGGTCGACGGTGAAGTCGAATTCGCGGATCTGGGACGAGGGATCACCTGGACGATTCTGTCCGGAGCGAACCGGTCGGGCGTGCTGCTCGATCCGATCGTCCGGATGACGGATCAGGGGGAGCCGCGAGAGACGGGTGTGAACCGGCTTGAATGGTCGGTTCGGCAACGAGAGGGAGCGCCACTGGTCGATCTGGTGATCGACCTGGAGGAGTCGGAGGACCCCGATCGGGAGTTGATCCCTCGGAAGGCCCGATCTCTCGCCCTGATCGATCATGATTCCAGATCGACGGAAGCGCTCGACGCCGCCGGTCTGATGACCTGGGCGAAGGGCGAGGATGTCGCGTACGCCCGGCCTTCGATCGGGGCGGATGCAAAGGCACAGTGGTCATCCATCCAGAGCGAGATCAAACGTCTCGGATGGGACATCGATGCTCGTATTCAACAGCGAGCAGCCCAGGCCCTGACCGGGCCGCTGCTTCTGGTTCTGGGATCGTTGCTGGCGATTCGACTTCGGCATGCCACGCCGCTGTTGGTCTACGTGGTCGCCTTCCTCCCCGCGATCGCGGACATTCTCCTGATTTCCGGCGGGGAGCAGACGCTTCGACGAGGCCCCGCATTCTCCGGCCACCTTCTGCTCTGGTCGGGGAACACGCTCCTCGCCTTTCTCTGCGCCGCAGCCTGGTGGCGTCTACGACGCAACTGATTCACCGTGAACCTGATCGACCGTCACATCATCGTTCGTTACCTCTCGAACTTCGTGCTCCTTCTGGGGCTGTTGTTCGTGTTCGCGATTTCGATCGACGTGGTGGTCCAGTTCGACAAGTTCTCCGATGCGGCCCATGAGATGGCCGAACGCGAAGGACGTTCGTACCCCGTCATGCTGGTGTTCGCGGTGCTGGATTTCCATGGGCCGCGGATCTTCCAGTTCTTCGCCTTCATGACCGGACTGGTCGGTATCGGCGCCGCGGGATTCACGCTGGTTCAGATGTATCGAACGCGGGAACTGGTCGCGATCATGGCGGCCGGGGTTCCATTGCACCGGGTGGTCGCCGCCATCCTCGTGGCCCAGTTCGGATTGGTGGTGCTTCAACTCCTGGATCAGGAATTCGTCCTGCCGCGATTGGCTTCCCGACTGGTTCGTGATCACAAGTCGATTCTCGAGCCGGGCATCGAGAACTTCGAAGTGGCCTTGATGCGCGATGGTGGCGGCAGTCTGATGTACGCGGCCTCGCTGGACCCCCGTTCGAAACGGGCCGAGTCGATCCTGATTCTGGAACGGGACGAAACCGGCACCACCAGCGGCAGGATCTCCGCGGAGGCGGGCGTCTGGGACGAGGCTCGCGAAGGATGGATCCTCGAGGGAGGACGGCGGATGGGGGCGATCAGCGATGAGAACCTGCAGGCTGACCGGGTCTCGGTCGACTTCTGGTCCACGGATCTTTCACCCCGAATGCTTCTCGCCCGTCGCAGTCTGAATTTCGCCCAGATGCTCTCGCTCTCCCAGCTCCGGGACCTTCAGGAGCAGGGGCGCACGGGGGATGATCGGATCGAACGAACGATCTTCGCACGCTTCTCCGGAGCCCTGGTGAACATCCTCGTTCCGGCGATCGTCCTTCCATTCTTCCTGCTGCGATCGCCGTCCAGCGGGATGCTGCTGCAGAGTCTTCGGGCGGCCCTGGTTTCGATCCCGCTGTTGATCGGATCGGTCGCCGCGATGACGGTGGCCCTGCCCGGACTTCCGCCGGGAGTGGGGGCATTCCTTCCCGTCGCTCTTCTGCTGCCCATCGCGGTGGCCCGCCTCGCGTACCTCAAGACCTAGTCTTCGGTGGCGTCCCGACCGAGGCTCCAACGCAGGGCCGGAGAAAGGGGCTTGATGGATTCGGTCGGAACGAGCCGACGGGCGAGGCGATCCATGAGGAGTCGCTCCGCGGCGAGTCGGGCGACCAGTTCGGCGTCGGCCCGCCCGGCCTCGAAGGTCACGCCGTCCGCGGGAAGTTCTTCCAGCACTTCGATCAGCAGGATTCGACCATCGATCGGCAGGGCATCGGAGAGGATGCCGGGTGCGAGTTCGAAGATCGCCTTGCGAAACGCCTGAGGCCAGTAGGGGTCGAGGCGGCTCAGTGGAGCGAGGCGGCCTCCGCGCGGCCCACTCGCGTCGATGCTGGCCTCCACCGCCACCACGGAGAAATCCTCACCGGATTCGATTCGGGATCGTGCGGTCTCCGCGGTGCGGAGATCCGTGGTGGAGATGATGCGGACCACCCGCTGCGGACCGTGACGGGCGTCCCAGACTCCGCGGGCGATCTCCTCATCGAGCACGACCTCTTCGGCCACCAGGGAACGGAGAATGGCATTGCGGCGGAGAAGTCCCGCAAAGCGCACCGGCCCGAGTCCACGATTGCTTCGAAGCTCTCCGAGGATTCGCTCCGCTCGATCCGGATCTTCGGCGAGATTCTCGACCAGATATCGACGTTCGCGGGCGATGGCCGCTTCATCGACCTCGATCGATCGACGGGTCGCTTCTCGGGCCAGAGCGAGATCAAGGGCCCGCTCGCGCACCACGGCGCTGCCGCCGAGTTCCATCAGCGAGGCCTCGATCTCCGCGAAGTTCATCCGGGTTCCATTCACGGTCGCAACCGGTCGTTCGCTGGAGGTCGGGGTGACGATGAACGCTTGCTCGGTCGGTGGTGGCTCGGTGGCGCAGCCCGCGAGTCCGAGGATCGCGAACAGCGAAAGGGTGATTGGAAGGTCGGGTTCGAGGCGTCTCATGGTGTCGAAGTGTCTCCGATCTCGAGGAGGGTGCCACCGTCGGGAAACACATGGACCACCCGGACGCTCGCAGCGCCGGGAAGGGCGGTGATTCTGGACGGTTCGAGATCGGGGTCCAGCCAGCCACTGTCGGACCAGATCTCCAACATGGTGGGAGAGATCAACAGATGCGTGAAGCCCGACTTTCGGAGTTCGGCGATCGCGTTGCGGGCCGCTTCTTCCGGACTGGCATCGGAATCGCGGGCGAAGGAGTCTTCGATCGGACCCCGGGTCCAGACGGTCGTGTACTGGAAACGCCGGGCCTCACCGAATCGATCCTCGATCGGGAGATGGAAAGGGTTGGCGATGCCGATGAGGAGGGTCTTCGCATCCGGGCCGAGATCTTCAAGCACGAAGGCGGGGCTGGCATTGCGTCGCCGCTCCACCGCGGTGCGCCGATCGGCGTCGGCCATCAGACGGGCTTCGAGGCTTCCGTCGAAGGCCTCGTCCGCCGCCACGCCCCAGCTCGGATCGCCGTTGCGTTCGGTCGCGTACATCACCCCGGGTCCCAGGGCGGCGCACCAGGCGATCGCGATCACTGGAATCCGAAGCGCCCCCGGTTCGAGGAATCGAGTCATGACGATGCCCGTGGCCACGGCGAGCAGGGGCGCCACGGGCAGGAGAAACCTCGCCTTCCCGTGAGTGGCGAACATCCAGGCCAGCAGGGTGACGACGATGCCGACCAGGAGTCCGGTGGCGAGACGGCGAGAGGTGCTTCGGGAAGTTCGTGGACCCAGGACGAGGACGAACGTGGCCCCGATGCCGACCGCCGGAAGCCACCACCATTGGGGACGGACCGGTTCACCTTCCGGGAGCCCTCCCAGCAGATCATCCAGAAGGAACTCACGCCCGAGGCCCAGAAGATTGGTGAGCGGGTCCGCCGCGCCATGGGCCGCTGCGAATCTCGCCGCCTGCTCGGAGGTCCAGGGGCCCTGGCCGAAGAGTCCGGTGGCGAAGGGAAAGAAGGGATTGCCGGTCCAGCCGGCATTACGAAGCAACCATGGAAGGCAGGCGATCATTCCCACCCCGGCGGTCGTGGTGGCGATCAGCCACCAGCGATTTCGTGGAATGGTCACCGTGGCGACCGCTGCAAGCGGCAGAATCACCAGAACTCCGGAAGACGCCTTCGCGAGCATCGCGGCGCCGAGAAGTACTCCGAGCAGAGCCCCGATCCTGAGATTCGCCGGACGAGAGGAGGGGGATCGATCGGCACTCATGATGATCGAGGCGCTGGCGGCGGCGAAGAGGATGACCATGCCTTCGTCGTAGGCGAGGGAACCGACGACCACGACCCAGGGGGTGGAGAGCAGGGCGAGGCCGGCCAGTGAGCCGGCCAGACGGGATCGATCTCGCGAAGGAGACGGGGTGCCGGCCTCGACGAGCGTCCGTGCAAGGTCACCGGTGGCCAGGGCCGCGAGCACCGTGATGCCGACCATCAGGATCTGGCAGGAGATCGCCGCCTGGGCGGGATCTCCGGACAGGGTCATCAAGTGGAGGAAGGCGGCGGAGACTCCTCCCGGGAGGTATCCGTAGGCATTGTGCGGGGTCTCGATCAGGCCGCCTGCGTACCACCATTCCCGGGGGAGCTGGAGGTGGTAGCTCAACGCGTCGTAGCCACCGAATTCGGTGCCCCAGAGCCAGCCAGGGGTTGAAACCGCGGCAAGCAACAGTACCCCGATCGGGATCGCCCAGGCCAGGGTGATCGGGCCGAGCCCTGACGCTCGTGGCGGCCGGTTCGTGCGCTGACTGGGCAGATTTCGCAGGCTGCGGGCGAGGAGAATTCCCGCAGGAAGGGCCAGCAGGGACCAGGCGATGGCTTCATCGCCCCGACCAAGCAGGTGCAGGCCCGCGAGGCTGGTGTCCAGAATGATCAGGATCGCCGCTCCGATCCCGCCTCGAATACCCAGGCCGAATCCGTTGGCGTCCTTGCTGCTGCCCAGAAGGGTGAGAAAGCCGTCTCCCAGGGCGATGGCGGCGGCCAACCAGAGGAGGGCAGGCCAGCCGCGGCTCGCGATCAGGATCAGGGCCTCGAGCCCCCGGTTCGAATCATTGGCGGGAACCAGAGTCCCCAGCAGAAGAATCGTGGCCACGGTGATGACCAGACCGAGGACCGGACCGGTCGGAATCCGGTCGCCAGAGGGGGCTGGATCGGGGGTGGTCATGCAGAAAGAGTACCGCCACCGGCAGCAGCATTCGGTTTGGCACGCGGCTCGCCTTCTCTGAGTGTCTCTCTCGGAGGATCCGTATGACGACGCAATTCCTGCGCATTCGAAGCATAATTCCGGTCATGGTTGGCGCATGGACCGCGCTGGCCGGCCTTCTCGTCGTCCATCCGGCTCAAGCCCAGGACGTCCTGCTCCAGAACATCCTGGCTTCGGAGTTCGAACGCCCCTTCACCGTCAGCGGGATCGGCGTGGTGGTTGGTCTTGAAGGTACGGGCGATACCGGGGCGAACTTCGCCGCCGCCCGGATCTACGCGGAACAGCTCCTTCGATCCAAGGCGGTCGACGAGGCTGATACGTTGAATGCCATCCTCAAGGAGGGGTCGATCGCCCTGGTCAGCGTTTCCGCGAGGATTCCAACCCTATTCGGTGGGGCACAAACCTACGACTGCCAGGTCACCGCCGCCGGTGGAGGCACCGAATCGCTCGCGGGAGGCACCCTCTGGATCGCCCCGCTCCGAAGTTCTCGGCTGGTGCTCGACGCCGACGCGGATCTCGAGGCAAACACCATCGGATTCGCCGAAGGTCGTCTGCGAGTCGAAGTCGGCACGCCGACCCGAGGCGTGATCCCGGGTGGATTTCAACTGGCGGATGCGGCCGCTCCGCTCTGGGAGGAATTCCGGGCGCTGCCTTCGGTCATCTTCGATCTGCAGATCCCCGCCTACCGCAGCGCGGTCACCATGCGACGGCTGGTGGAGGCCATCAACGATGAACTGCTCGAAGACGGTTTCATCGACCTGGCCCGCATGATTTCGATGAGCCAGATCGAGGTGATGGTTCCCGAAAACGAGGAAGACGCCTTCCTGTTCGCGGGTCGGATCCTCGGACAGAGCATCGACTTCCGAAACATGGAACCCCCGGCGGAAATTCGCTGGAACCCGGCCACGGAAGTGCTGGTGATCAGCGGCAACGTCAAGATCAGCAGTGCGGTGGTGAGCGTCAAGGGCATCACGATTCAGAGCGTGGTGCCCGAGCGGCCCGCCACCCTGGACAACCCACGAATCGAGACGGAACGCTTCATCGCGATGAGCGGAAGAGAAACACCGTCCCTGACGCTGGCCACCCTGAAGAACCAACTTGATCAGCTGCAGATCCCGACTCGGGATCAGGCCGCGGTGCTTCGTGAACTCTTCAACCTCGGCGCGATCGGGGCTCGTTTCATCCAGGTGGACCTCGACTCATGATGTCACCCGGCACCAACATGATCGACACCATCGGTCAGCAGTACACGGGCGTTCGGCCGGAAACCCGATCGGCCTCGATTCCGGACGTCGGTTTTCAGGACGTACGGGAGTCTTTCCCCGCGGTTGAAACCGCCACTGAAACCGCCACTGAAACCACGGTGAAGCCGGCGCCGGCCACCGAAGATCAGGCTGGACTGCTCCGCCGGATGGCGGCTCGTCTCGGTGCCGATCCTGCGGATCCCCAGATCGGGACCGCCGAGGGATTGGCTCGGGTCGGAGCCGAACGATTGATTTCATCCGCGTTCCTCGAGCCGATCATTCGCGACGCACGTGAGAAGTCGGCGCCGACCGGACTCTTCGCCCCGGGTACCGGGGAGAAGCGATTCGGCCATCTCTTCGATCGGGCGATCGCGGATTCGATCGCGGCATCGACTGAATTCACCGGGGTCGCCTCGATGGAACGTCGCTTGCTGGAGCGGATCGAGAAGACGCTTGGAACAACCGCCGCACCCCCGAATCAAGTGGCATCGGAGACCCGTTCATGAGTCACCCCACACCTCTGAAACGACCGTCCGCCGCGGCTCTGGTCGCGGTTCGAGAACTCCAGGAGATCCTCGACACCCAGGCCGAGGGATACCGACGTCTGCTGAGCACCATCGATCGACAGCGGGAGGCGATCCGCACCGCGGACATCGCCGCGGTCCCGGGAATCGCCGAGGTGCAGGAGAAGATCGTCCAACGTCTCAAGGTTCTGGATGACCGTCGTGAGGCCGCGGGAAAAAACGCGGCGACGGCGTTGGGGCTGGACGCGGACTCGACCATCTCCATCATCGCGTCGGCGTTGCCCTCGGGCACCTCCGACCGCCTGGAGGTTCGAGCCGCGGAACTTCGGCAGCTCGTCGAACAGGCAAGGCGGGAGCAGTCGCTCCTGCGGAATGCGGGGGAAGCGCTGGCCAGACACATGGCCGGCATCGTCCAGAGCGTCACCGGGGCGCTTTCTGGAACCGGAGTCTACGGACGTCGTGGTCGGCTTCGCGAGGGATCTCCCCTCGTGGCCGGCGTCGACCTGACCAGCTGAGGAGGTAGGAATGGGACTGAATGGTGCCCTGCAAATCGGTCGGTCGGCCATCCTCACCAGTCAGGCTGCGATCAGCGTGGCCGGCAACAACATGGCCAATGCGGCCACTCCCGGCTATCACCGCCAGATCGCGAACCTCTCGCCCAGTCGCCCCGAGGCGATCGGCCGGAACCAGTTCGTAGGCAGCGGGGTGTCGCTGGTCAGCGTGAATCGAGCGATCGATCACGCCCTGCAGTCGCGACTTCGCGACGCGATCAGTGACGAAAACTCCGCGGGCATCGATCAGCGGTTCCTGTCCGCGGTCGAGACGATTCAGAACGAACTCTCCGAGGACGATCTCTCGTCCCGACTTTCGACCTTCTTCAACGCCTTCAGCGAACTCGCCAACAACCCCCTGGACAACGCCATCCGCACGGTGGTCATCCAGCAGGGGGTGAGTGTCGCGGATCATGTGAACATGATCCGCGACGAGTACGTGACCCTCCGTGAGGAGTCCGATCGGGCTCTGGGCACCTCGGTGGACCGGGTCGACGGCCTGCTGGGCGAGATCGCGACCATGAATCAGCAGATCGCCGAGACCGAAGGCGGTCAAGGTGGTGCCACGGGCGGCGCGAACAGTCTTCGTGATCGTCGCGATCAACTGATCGACGAGCTGGCCGGCTTCATCGACGTCACGACGATCGATCAGCCCAACGGCTCGGTGGACATCCTGGTCGGATCGACGCCGTTGGTCCTGGCGGGGGAGAGTCGGGGCATCCAGCTTCGACGGGAGAGCGGGCCCGAAGGCATCGAAGTCTCGGTGCGAGTGGGTGACGACGGAACCTTGCTCGACATCAAGTCCGGATCGATCGGAGCCCTCGTTCGCCAGCGGGAGGAGACGGTCAATCCCGCGATCGAGGCGATCGACGAATTCGCCGGTCAACTGGCGTTCCAGGTCAATCGGGTGCATTCTCAGGGGCAGGGTGCCTCGCTTCGTTCCGAGTTCACCGGTTCGGTCCGGCTCGAGGATCCCGCCGCGAATCTCAACGGCACCTATTCAGGACTTCCGTGGGCGATCGAGAACGGAACNTTCGAGATCCACGTGGTGGACCCGGAAAGCGGAAATCGATCCACCCATCAGGTGGCGGTCGATCCTCAGAACGACAGCATGCAGGACATCGTCGATCGGATCAATGCCGATATCGGTGGTACCGAAGTGACCGCCTCGATCACCACCAATGGTGAATTCAAGATCACCGCCGCCGTCGGGCGGGAGATCGCGTTCAGCGACGACTCCAGCGGCTTCCTCGCCGCGGTCGGGGTGAACGGATTCTTCACCGGCACCGATGCCGCGGATCTGGCGGTGGTGCAGGACCTGCAGGATGATCCTTCCCTGCTCTCGATCAGCACCGACTTCACGCCCGGCGGTAACGGCGCGGCCCTCGCCATGGTCGCTCTGGAAGATGCCGGGGTCGATGCGTTCGGCGGTCGGAGTCTTCGAGAGAAGTGGCAGACCTCGGTCAACGAACTCGCGGTACGCACCAGCGCCGCCAACACCTCGTTGGAATCCAGTCGGCTCGTGCGAGCCAACCTCGACGCCCAGAGCCAGTCGGTCAGCGGCGTCAGCATTGATGAAGAAGCGATCGACCTGATGACCCTGCAGCGTCAGTTCCAGGCTGCGGCCCGTTTCATCTCCGTGATCGATGAAGCCATGCAGACCCTCCTCAGCATCGTCTGACCTTGGATTGGAGTTCGACATGAGTGGCATTTCCTCAGCCTTCGCTCGCGTGCCGAACCTGCTCGCGTCCCAGACCGTGCTGGGCTCGATCACCCGAAGCAACAACGCGATGCTTCAACTTCAAGTTCAACTTGCTTCCGGGCGGGAGATCCTCCGGCCCAGTGACAACCCGATCAGCGCCGGCAGCATCGCCGTGCTCGATGACGTTCTNGAACGACGCGACCAGCGAGCAAGGAATCTCTCCGAGGCCTCCGCGGTGCTCGGGACGCTTGATTCATCGCTCGGAGACGTGAACGACCTCCTCCTGGAAGCCAAGGGTGTCGGACTCTCGCAGATCGGTATCGGAAGCGATGCGGAGACTCGTCAGAATCAGGCTCTGGTGATCGATTCCATCCTGCAGAGCATGCAGGGAATCGGCAATCGCGATCATCGGGGGGTCCATTACTTCGCGGGCAGTGCCGTCGGTGCGACACCATTCGAAGGCCTCCTCGGAGGTATCCGATACGCCGGGTCGGGCAACGGTGCGGTGAGCGACATCGGGCTGGGAAGTTCGACGCCGATCACCATGTCGGGCGAGCGTGCGTTCGGAGCGGTGAGTGCTCGACTCGAAGGCGACCGTGATCTCGATCCCGATGCCAGCCTNCAGACTCGCTTGGAAGATCTGGGTGGAGCGCGGGGGCTCGGTATCGCGTCGGGGGCGATCACCGTCACGGTGAATGCCACGGCGATCGACGTCGACCTCTCCGACGCGGTCACGTTGAATGATGTGCAGAGTCGCATCGAGGATGCGATCCAAACCGTCGATGCCGGGGCGGTGGTCGACCTGGATCCCGGTTCCGGCGATCGAATCCGAATCTCGCCTTCGGCTGGATTCGACGTCTCGATCACGGAAGCAGGGGATTCCACCACGGCCGCCGATCTGGGAATCGACTCGATCTTCCCCGGTGGCATCACCTCGGTGGGGGTTGANCTTCGGCCGCAGCTGACCTGGTCGACTCCGGTCTCCGGCCTCTCGGGGGTCAACACTCCCTTGGGAACCATTCGTATCGGCAACGCTGGCCAGTTCCGGGATGTGGATCTTTCCGGAGTGGAGACCATGCAGGACCTCCGGAACCGAGTGGATGAACTTGGTCTCGGGGTTCGAGTCGAGATCGCGGATTCAGGAGATCGTCTCCAGATTCGGAATGAACTTTCCGGTGGTGCGATGTCCATCTCGGAAGTCGGGGGCGGGAGCACCGCGACCGAACTGGGGATTCGATCGTTCTCAGAGGCGACTCGCCTCGAAGACTTCAACGATGGTCGAGGGGTGGAGATTCTGACCGGGGGAATCGATCCCGTGACCGGGCTCGCAGATCCCGACCGGGACGTCGATTTCAACATCGGGCTGCACGACGGACGGAATTTCGACGTCGACCTGGTGGGAGCCGAGGACGTTCAGGACGTCATGAACGCGATCAACGCCGCGGCAGCGGCCGCGGGGGTCGTCGTTCCGGCCGAGTTCGAGGTCGCGCTCGCCGCGGATGGGAACGGATTGGTGTTGAACGACGGGACCGTCGGGGGTGACCCCTTCGTCGTGGCCACTCGAAACAACAGCTCCGCCGCCAGCGACCTTGGCATTCGAACTTCGACTTCCAGCGCAAGCATTGCCGGGGAAGACCGCGCAACGGTGGCCGTTGATGGCATCTTCGCCCATCTGATCGCCCTTCGCGATGCCCTGATGAGCGATGACGAATCTGGCATTGCCTTTGCAACAGGAAAACTCGAATCGGACATCTCTCGCGCCGCCGAAGCTCGTGCTGAGGTCGGGGTGAGAGCCCAGCGGGTCGAGGCAGCTCTGACCCGGGAAGAGGACCTCAAGGTGCAGGACCTTTCGCTCAAATCGACGCTCCAGGATCTGGACATCACCGATGCGGCGATCCGTTTCAGTCAGTTGCAACAGCAACTTCAGGCCGGGCTCAGCACCGCCGGCCGGATCACGAGCCTCACGTTGCTGGATTTTCTCCGGTAGCGATCAAAGACCACGGGCGCCGGATGCGCCCGAACCGAGGCCCCTCTCCACCGACCGGAGGGTGCCAAGGACAGGATGTCCCGAACCGGGTGAACCGGTGGGAACCAAGGAATGGAGGTCGGTGGACTTGGAGCGTTCGGATGAACCTCGAGACCACTCGTTTCGGAACCGTCGAAGTCGACGACAATCGTGTGATCACCTTTCCGTCAGGCCTGCTGGGATTCTCCAGTTACAGCAACTTCGTGTTGCTCCAGCCCGACGAGCAAGGGGTCTTCTTCTGGCTGCAGTCGACCGAGGCACCGGATCTCGCCTTCGTGGTGACGGATCCCGCCCTCTGGCTGCCGGATTTCCAGGCCAACATCCGCAAGGATCAGATGCAGGAACTCGGCCTAGCCGAGCTCGCCGAAGCTCAGGTCCTCGTCATCGTGAACAAGCGCGACGACGTCCTGACCTCGAACCTCCAGGGTCCTCTGGTGGTGAACATCGAGGGACGCGTCGGCATGCAGCTCGTTCTCGCCGACAAGCGTTGGAGCACGAGGCACGAACTTCTCCGAGTCGGAGAAACCGCGGCCAGAGCGGCATCGGCCTGAGCCGTTGCCGGAGAGTAGAGGTCGGAGGGCGGCGTGTCCTTCGGCGAATTCGCAGCATCGAGACCCGGCCCGCCGGATTGCGGGCGTACGGGAATCCACGGAAGGAGCCGGCCCATGCTGGTGCTTTCTCGACAGCGCGATGAGACGATCATGATCGGTGACAACATCGAACTCACGATCGTCGACATCAGGGGTGACAAGGTGAGGGTGGGCATTTCGGCACCGAACAGCGTGTCGGTCCACCGCAAGGAGGTCTACGAGGCCATCCGCAAGGAGAATGAGCAAGCTGCCGCGTTCCGCGGTGACCTTGAATCCTTCCGCTCCGGGGCGTTCCCGCGAGTGGGTAATGGTGCGGCGGTTCCGCCGTCAGCGGCGAGACTCGTCGCCCGCACCGAGACGCGGCGGGTAACCGCCTGAACTGATCACCGGGATCGACCTCGGCCGGGGACACGGCAGGTCGTAACCGGGTGGATTCCAGCCTCAATCACGGAGGATCGACATGGCTCGGATCAACACGAACGTTCCCTCGCTCATCGCCCGAAACAATCTCGGGCGGTCGAATGGCGATCTTGCGGTGCGACTGCAGCGCCTCTCTACGGGACTTCGCATCAATCGTGGCGCCGACGACCCGGCGGGGCTCATCGTTTCGGAGCGCCTGCGTTCCGAGATGAAGGGTCTCGACCAGGCAATCGACAACTCCGAGCGTGCAAGCTCGGTGATTGCAACCGCCGAGGGTTACCTCGCGGAAGTCGCCGATCTACTCAATTCTGTCAAGGGCCTCGTGGTGGAGGCTGCCAACACCGGCGGCGTCAGCCAGGAGGAGATCGAAGCCAATCAGCTTCAGATCGATTCCGCGATCGAATCGATCACGCGAATCTCCAACACCGCGAGCTTCGCCGGCCTTCAGTTGCTCAACGGCAATCTCGACTACACGACCAGCGGCGTGAACGCGGCCAACATCACCGGAGTCCAGGTCGACGGAGCCCAGTTGGGTACCGACGGCGATCTCTCGGTCGATGTCGAGGTGGTTCAATCCGCCCAGACCGGGACGCTTTTCATCGACGGCAGCACCGGAACCGTCGGAGTGCTCGATGATGCGGTCACGGTCGAGGTGGCAGGAACGCTGGGAGTCCAGTCGGTCTCCTTCGCCTCCGGCACCGCGCTTTCCACCGTCGCGACCGCGATCAACACGCTCACCGGGAACACCGGCGTGAGTGCGTCGTTCGTGACCAGCGGAATTCAGATGAATTCCACGGACTACGGTTCGGAGAGTTTCGTCTCGGTGAAGCAGATCGGCACGACGTCGACCGACTTCAGCGTGCTCGATGCCGCGGGTGGCACCGAGACCCAGCGAGACGAAGGTCAGAACGTGTCGGCGGTGGTCAATGGCGTGCTCGCCGTGGGCGACGGACTCGATCTGTCGCTCAAGTCACCGTCGCTCACCCTCGATCTCGATCTCAGCGAAGGATTCGCCACCACGGTGGATGGAACCGTCAGCAGTTTCAACATCACCGGTGGGGGTGCCAACTTCCAATTGGGACCCAGCATCTCGAACGCCCAGGCGGTCGGGGTCGGCATCCAGTCGGTGGCGGCGACTCGAATCGGGGGAACGGACGTCGAGGGCATCCGGTTCTTCCTCGACAGCGTGACCAGCGGCAAGGACAACTCGCTGCTGAGCGGGAATGCCTCCGAGGCCAGTGACATCCTCGATAACGCGATCACCGAGATCTCCGTGATGCGGGGTCGCCTCGGAGCGTTCGAACGGAACACGCTTCAGACCAATGTTCGAAGCCTTCAGATCGGCCTCGAGAACATCACGGCCAGCGAATCGAAGATCCGAGATGCGGACTTCGCGGCGGAAACCGCGAATCTCACCCGGGCTCAGATTCTGAATCAGGCTGGAACGTCGGTGCTGGCCACCGCCAATGCGTCGGCCCAGAGTGTGCTCGCCCTGCTCCAGTAGAGCGACGACGGGGCCCCGAGGTCCTGATCGAATTCGAATTCAGCCCCCGCCTGCCAGGCGGGGGCTTTTTCATCGCGCAAAAATGATGGTTTTCGTTATTTCGGACGTTCCAGTGGGGTGAATACCCCCCCCAAACCATGGGACAGGCGCGGGAGATGCGCTCTCATTCAAAAAATGCGCATTCTTCCGCCCTTCGGCCTGAAGTAATGAAATCCGACGACCGATCTTGTCTCCGCGGGACGAATTTAATCGGCCCGCTCGGATCGGTGGCAGGAAGCCACTGAATCATGCAGGATTACGTCGGCTGCGGAGGATCCGCCCCGATGACCGGCCTTGCACGTTGCAGGCGCGTCACATGAATCGACCAGGGACGCCTACTTCTAGGGGGTCGGTCGAATCTCGGGTGGTTCGGGCAAAGCTCACACACCACGCCCGAACTTGTTCACGGAGGACACCACAGTGAGTCGTATCAACACCAACGTTTCGAGTCTCATCGCCCAGCGGACCCTCGGGTCTCAGAACATGGGTCTCAACAAGAGCCTGCAGCGGCTCTCCACCGGCCTTGCCATCAACCGCGGTGCGGATGATCCGGCGGGCCTCATCGCCAGTGAAAACCTTCGGAGCGAAAAGGCGGCGATCAGTTCGGCCATCAACAACGCCGAGCGGGCGGAACAGGTCGTCAACGTGGCGGAAGGTGGCCTCCAGGAGGTCTCCAACCTGCTGGTCGAGCTTCAGTCGCTCGTCAGTTCGACCGCCAACGAAGCCGGCGTCTCGGATGAAGAGAAGGAAGCCAACCAGCTCCAGATCGATTCGATCCTTCAGACGATCGACCGAATCGCCAACTCCACCTCCTTCCAGGGTGAAAAGCTGCTCAACGGCAACTTCGACTACCAGAACAACGCCGACTCGGCCGACTTCACCGACGTCACGATCAACGCCGCCAAGCTCTCCGACGACGGCACCGCTCTTTCGGTGTCCGTGGACGTGGTCCAGTCGGCCGCGACCGGCGTGATGTTCCTGTCGACCGACGGCGGATTCGATCTCAATGGTGGTGGTCAGTTCACCATCGAGGTCACGGGTGACAAGGGCTCGCAGCAGTTCACCTTCGCTTCCGGCACCACCGGGGCGGACATGGCCACGGCCGTGAACTCCTTCTCCGATCAGGTCGGCGTCTCCGCCGCCCTGAGTGGAACCCTGCTCCGACTCGATTCGACCGACTTCGGTTCGGACAGCTTCGTCCGGGTGAAGGAACTCGACGACACCGGACTCAACACCAAGATCTACGAGTCGCAGGCCGACGGATCCATCGATACCGCGGGTACCGCGGACGGTAGTGACAACGGTCGTGACGCCTCCGTCCTGATCAACGGTACCCAGGCCACTACGAACGGTCTGACTGCCCGCGTCGCGAGCGAAGGTCTTGACATCTCGGTCTCCCTCGAGGATGCGTTCAACAACGGTGGAAGTGCGACCTTCGAGATCAGCTCGGGTGGTGCGAACTTCAACCTCGGACCCGCGGTGAACATGTCGAGCAAGGTTTCGCTCGGTATCGAGACCGTGACCACCGGCAACCTCGGTTCCGGCGGCAACGGCTTCCTCTCCTCGCTCAAGTCGGGTGCGGTCGCCAACGTCCAGAACGGTGACTTGTCGAAGGCCCAGTTGGTCATCGACGACTCGATCAAGCAGGTCTCCAGTCTTCGCGGTCGGCTCGGTGCGTTCCAGAAGAACGTCGTCGGTGCCACCATCAGCTCGCTGGGCATCGCCCTCGAGAACACCGCGGCGGCTGAAAGCCAGATTCGGGACACGGACTTCGCGGCGGAGACCGCGGCCCTGACCCGCGGCCAGATCCTCCAGCAGGCGGCGATCCAGTCGCTCTCGCTGGCGAACTCCGGCCCGCAGGCCGTCCTCTCGCTCCTCGGTTGATCCGAGCGAAGGACAAACAGTGAGATTTGAACGCCGGCGGCTCCCATCTGGGAGCCGCCGGTTCTTTCGTGGATTTCAGACGGGCCGGAATCGAAGGTGATCGAATTTCTGCCGTCCCGGAGTTTCCCGAACGACCGGCCCGAAGAGGAGCGGGGGACTGGTCATCATCCCGCCGGAGAGATCGACCAGCGGAGAATCCGGGGTTCGAATCCGATGCGGTGGGTGAGGAGCTCGAGGATCCCTCCCTCGGGAGGGAGGGCGATCAAGCCGTTCGCCGGGGTCCAGGCCTTTTCCCAGTTCCAGCGAAAGCCGATCGAGGCGCCTTCGGTGGGGCAGGAGATCTCGGCTCGGCGTCCGCCGTCCCGTTCGACCACCGTGAGGATCGCCGGGGCGGTTGCAGGCTTTCGAACGGCGTCATTCCAGAGTCTGGTGCGGACCATCTCGCCTTCATCCTCGATCAGTCCGAGATCTCCGGTTTCTCGGATCCATGCGTCCAACGCCTTCTGCATGATCCGGATTCGAGCGGCGTGTAGAGGGTTGGCGATCAGATTCCGAACTTCGTGGGGATCGTGACGAAGGTCGTAGAACTCTTCCGAGGGTTTGGTTGGTTCGACCAGCTGCCACTGGGCCGGGGTCGCGTCGCCGGAGGCCCGCAGGGCGTGCACCTCCGCCTTCATGGGAATTCGTTCGGAATAGGCGACGTCGTAGAGGCGAGGGCGGTCGGGCATCAGATTGCGCACGTACCGGTATCGCCCGTCGGTGATCGCTCGCGTTCGATCCCTCACCGCGTCCATTCGATCGGCGTGGAGGTAGGCGAAGCCGTCGTCCGCGGCCTCGAACTCACCGGCGAATGCGATCCCGTCCATCCAGGAAGGAGGAGCGACACCGAGGATGGACAGGGCGGTGGGGGCGAAGTCCTCGAAGGAGACCACTCGATCCTCGACCTGACCACGATGCCCGGCGTCGGGCCAGCGGATGATCAGGGGAACCCGGGTTCCGGAGTCGTAGACGCAGCGCTTCCCCCTTGGCAGGCCGACCCCGTGATCGCTGAACACCATGACCACGGTGTCATCGAGCAGCCCGGCCTGCTCGAGTTCGTCGATCAGGATTCCGACCTGACGGTCCATCACGGCGATGTTGTCGTAGGTCCGGGCGATGTCGTTTCGCGTCCGTGGCGAATCCGGCAGGTACGGAGGGACGGCCACGGTATCGGGATCGCAGACCCGTGGCTGTCGCTTTCGCCTGGCGAAGGTGCCGCTCTCGTGGGTGACCACGAGGTTGAAGACCGCGAAGAACGGTTGGTCGGCATGCGGACGTCGTCGCCAGTGGGCTCGACGACCGGATCGGTCCCAGGTCGTCCCCGGGGCCTTGAACTGGTAATCGGTCTTGGCGCGATTCGTGCAGTACCACCCGGCCGCGCGAAGGAGTTCGGGGAAACACCGGACCGCGGGCGGGGGCACCGCTTCGTAGTCGGGGATTTCGAGGTACGCGTCGGGATGGCGAGCGATCGCCGCGGCACTCGGCTTCCCGGTCCGCATGTGCATGGATCCGATCCGCGTGGCCCAGCATCCCGTGATCAGTGTCGACCGACTCGGAGCGCAGACCGGCGTGGTCGCGAACGCATTGGTGTATCGAACGCCCTCGGCGGCCAGTCGATCCAGATTGGGAGTGGGGACGGTGCGGTCTCCGTAGCACCCGAGCCAGGGGCTCATGTCCTCGATCGTGATCCAGACGAGGTTGCGGGGCGTCGGTGGAGCCTCCTGGTCGATGGCTCCAGCCGGTGCGGAAGAGAGGGTCAGGGCGAGGAACACGATGAGCGAATGCCACTGGATCATGAGGACAGCATACGAACGCGGAACTCCGCATTCCATACCGTCAGATCATCAAGCAGGAGGAACCGGTTTTTGGCATCATCCATCCATGGATGTCGGCACGATCACCAGTACCCCGGATGAGCTGCGGGAAGGACTGTTTGGAGGAGTATTCCTCTTCATTCTGGAGGCTCTTCCCGGCCTTTCCGAGGAAGGCATGCGACCTCGGTGGAACCTCGAAACGAAGTACTACGGCGCGATCATCCCTTCGCTGCTCGAGTTGGTGGAGCCGGTCGCCGGGCAAGGGCCGAGCCGATCGATCCTTGCGGTTCGTGAAAGCGATCGTCGCACCCTGGGTGGCGATTTCGATTCGATTTCCCGTCTCTGGTCATCCTATTTTCGTCCCGCGAAAACGGTGGTCGAGGGGGCGGATCGCATCGATCCCGGACTGGAGAACTCACTGGGGGTTCACTATCGGGGTGGAGACAAACTGGCTGCTCGATGGGATACGAACCCGATCTCTCGCGAAGACTATCTTCGGATCATCCAGGATCGGTTGAAGAACGACCCGACCATCAAGCACTGTCTCATCGCCAGTGACGACGAGCGATTCATCGAGCTCGCGAAGGACCGACTCGATATTCCAAGACTGGTGCTCGAGGCGGGTGAACAGCACAAGTCCAGTTCTTTGGAACAAGACCCCATTGCTCGGGCCCGATCGGCGCTCCGGGATTGCCTGCTGTTGTCACGGTGTCGGACCATCATGCAGACATCGTCGGCACTCCCCTCCTTCGCGAAGGTGCTCCGNCCGGAAGTCGACTGCCGCCGATGTGCGGCATCCAAGTGGTTTTCGACCGTTCCNTANTTCCCCGTCGCCNANATNCCGATCCATGAGCCCGGGGACCCTCGCCTNCGCGCCATCATCGATCANGCCATGAAGGGTGACTGGNCGCGGGAACCGGAAGCGGCGGGCTTTCGCCATGANTTCGCGTTCGTGAAACCGGAGACGATTTCCCGGNAACCGATCTCGAAANACTGGTGGTCCCGCCTGGCTCGACGNATNCGGCTCNGATGAAAGACAACGACCCCGCCCGAAGGCGAGGTCGTTGTGGTTCNNTCTGGATTCAAGCGGCCGAGGCCGCGGGAATCACTTGACGGCGACGCTGGCGCCGGCTTCTTCGAGGGCCGTCTTGAGGGCCTCGGCTTCGTCCTTGGAGATCTTCTCCTTGACGGCCTTGGGGGCGCTGTCGACGATTTCCTTGGCTTCCTTCAGACCCAGGCCGGTGGCTTCGCGGACAGCCTTGATGCACTGGATCTTCTTGTCGCCTGCGGCTTCGAGAATGACGTCGAATTCGGTCTGCTCGGCAGCCTCGTCGGCGTCGTCGCCACCACCAGCGGCCATCATGACGGCGCCACCGGCGGCCGGCTCGATGCCGTAGGTGTCCTTCATGTAGTCAGCGAGATCAACCGCTTCCTTGAGGGTGAGGGCAGCGATCTCGTCGCCCATCTTGGTGATCTTCGCGTCGTAGGTCTTGGCTTCGGTTTCTTCGGACATTGGAAACTCCGTTCCTCTTGTGGTGCCCCCCGAGAGGGACCGCACTCGCGGTCTTTAACCCTGGGGCCAGTCGGGGCGGCGGGAAAGGGACTGGTGAACTGGTGAACTGCAGATGAGAAGGGGAGAGTGGTCAGCCGACCTTGGCGATCGATTCGCCGTTCTCCAACTTCTCCTGGATGGTCTTGACGACGCCGAGGAGCTTCGAGCCGGGGCTCTTGGCACATCCAACGACGTTCTTGTGAGGCGTGAGAAGGATGGTGACGACGGTGGCCTGTGCCTCGTCGCGGGTGGGGAAGGCGGACAAGGCCTTCACACCCTTCGCACCTTCGAAGTAGATGCCGTCGAGCGAGGCAGCCTGAAGCTCCATTTGCTCGACCTTCTTGGCCCACGACATGATCTCGCGGGCCACGTCGACGGCACTCTCGGCGCCGTAGACGAAAGCTGATGGTCCGACCAGGCTCGGAGCGAGGGCTTCGAGCGGCGTACCGTCAAAGGCCTTCCTGGCGAGGGTGTTCTTGAGCAGCGTGACCTGGATCGCCTTCTTGCGGAGATCATTCCGCATTTCGTTGTTGGCGATCGCATCCATGCCGCGAATGTGAACGAGGACGCCGCCGGTGACACCGTCAAACCTGCGGCGGTACTCCTCGACGATCATTTCCTTGACGGGCTTGCTCATGGGGAGGTCCTTCCGCGGATCAGAGGGNGATCTCGACGCCGGGNGTCATNGTCCCGGAGATCACGATCTTCTTGACATACAGGCCCTTGGTTGCGGCGGGCCGGATCCGCTCGACGGTATCGATGAAGAACTGGAGGTTCTCGACCAGATCACCTTCGGCAAAGCTCATGCGACCGACCACGATGTGGATGTTGCCACCATCATCGTTCCGGTACTCCTGCTTGCCGGCGGCGAATTCCTTCACCGCGGTGATGACGTCGGGAGTCACGGTTCCGGCCTTGGGGCTGGGCATGAGGCCCTTGGGTCCCAGGACCTTGCCGAGTCGGCCGACGAATCGCATCATGTCGGGACTGGCGATCGCGACGTCGAAGTCGGCCCAGCCATCCGTGATCTTCTTGACCAGTTCCTCGCCGCCGGCTTCGATCGCACCGGCCTCGACGGCCTTTTCAGCCAGGTCGGTGTTGCAGAACGCGACGACGCGTGAGGAGCGACCGATGCCCTTGGGCATGGAGATCGAACCGCGAAGAGCCTGGTCCGCCTGCTTGGGATCGATCCCGAGGTTGGCGACCACGTTGACGGCCTGATCGAACTTGGGAGCCTTGAACGCCTTCAGGACCTTGATGGCCTCCGCGGGGGAGACCGGTCCTTCGGGGAGCAGATCCAGATTCGCCTGATGTCGTTTGTTGAATTTCGGCATGCTCAGAGAACCCCTTCCTCGATCTCGACGCCCATGGAACGGGCGGTGCCGGCGATGACCCGCATGGCGGCTTCCACGCTGCCGGAGTTCAGGTCGGGCATCTTCTCTTCGGCGATCGCCTTCAGCTGATCGCCGGTGAGGGTGCCGACCTTCGTCACGTTGGGAACGCCCGATCCACTTTCGATCTTGAGGGCGGTCTTGATGAGCACCGAGGCGGGTGAGGCCTTGATCTCGAATTCGAAGGAACGGTCGTCGTAGACGGTGATNACACAGCCGACGATCTTGCCGTTCGCTTCCTTCGTGCGATCATTGAATGCGGTGATGAATTGACCCGGGTTGACGCCGTTGGCGCCGAGCGCGGGACCGATCGGGGGCGCCGGCGTTGCTTTGCCGCCGGGAGCCATGATCTTGAATACTTTAGTGACCTGCTTGGCCATCGTTGCCTACCTCCCACCGGGGCCCTTCGCCTCTTCGGAGGCTCCAGAAGCGTTGTCCGACCAAGTTGGACATCCGCGACCCAGTAGTTCATACGGTCTGAGTTGAGTCGAGCAGTCTAGCGAAACTTCGCCCGGATGCCAAATGCCGAAGGGAGAAAGAGGCGGATTCCACCTTCGAACTGGGGGAATCCGCCGCTGGTTTCTCGGGCGACGCCTGATTCAGGGGGGAGAATCAGGGATTCACGGTCCAGCCGAGCAGGAGAAGCCCGAAATCAGCCCCATCGGTGGTGCCGTCGCCATTGAGATCGGTGGCCCCATCTTGGCCCCAGCCGAGCATCAGAAGGCCGAGATCAGCACCGTCGACCCGGCCATCGCCGTTGAGATCGGCGGGATCCCCGATCGTGCCGCCATGGGACCACATCGAATCGGGAATGACGTCGTAGGCCATGCCGGGGCCGCCGATCCGGGCGAAGCAGCCGGCACCGCCGCCATTTTCGAAGAACTCGATGCGGATCGGATGCTTGCCGGCCAGGAGACTGATGGAGCCCGTGCGTTCGACCATGCCGTGGACGCCGTCGTTGTCGACCACCAGATCCTCGCCGATCCACAGCCGGCTTCCATCGTCGCTTTCCATTCCGAAAGTCCAGGACCCGCTCTCGGCGATGTCGACCCAGCCTTGCCAGACGACCCCGACCTCGTTGGCGCGGCCGGTGTCGGCGAACTCGCCGTTGGTCGAGGGGGCGTCGATCCGCGACCAGACGCTCTCGGCGTACGAATCGAGCGGTTCGAAGTCCGGGAGGACTCCCGGATTGCTGAGGACGTAATAACGACCGAGCACGCCCGGCAGGTCGCCGGTCACCACGACCGGAGGCCGTGGGTTGTCGATTCGGATGTCCACCGTCGCGTTATCGAGCACCGTGCCGGCGCCGTCGATCACCGCATATTGGAACTCGTCGGCGACCTCGGTCGTGGTCGGGGCGATGTACCGCAGGGCGGGGCGGCCGAGGAATCCGCCGTCCTCGACCAACTCGATGGTGCCGCCGAGCGTGCTCGACGGGTCGAAGTCGCCGAGGAAGACGTCACCGCAGTCGAGTCCCGCGTCGTTCGCCAGCACGTCGATGACGATCGNCTCACCGGGGAGGATGCTCGCCGAGTCGTCGCGGGCGACGGTCTCGGGGGTCACCGTGTAGTCGCAGCTGGCGTTCGCCAGGGTGTTCGCGACGTTGGTGATGTTCTCGGGGCAGAATCCGAGGCCCATGTTCGCGAGCCCACCGGGGCAGCCGTGGCAGTAGCTCATGATCGTGCCGTTCTCGGCGCCGGTGCAGTCACCGTTTCCGCAGCCATCGACGCCGATGTCGTGGGTGTGGGGGCAGCCCACGTTGTGGCCGAGTTCATGACCGAAGACGATCAGGTCCCAGTTCTGGTTGCTGTTGTTTTCGATCGGATAGGGAAACGAGCCGTTCAGGTTGGCGCTCAGGCCGTAGCCGTAGTCGCCGCACAGGCCGGGCAGCCAGGCCACGCCGCCGCCGAGTCCGCGGCCGCTGAGGAAGTGTGCGAGATCACGCTCCACGTGCTCCATCTCCGCCTTCCACAGGTCGCGGAAGGCGTAGAGCTCGTCGGCGGTGCCCTCGGCGTTCCACGGATCCTCGTCGGTCCAGAGCCGGATGTAGTTCGCCCGGAGGCGGATGCCGAGGTCTCGTTCGTAGATGCTGGTGGTCGCTGCCATCAGGGTTCCGATGTATCCGAGGGTGGCGTCGGTGTCGCCCTCGAAGAGGCCCGTCAGTTCCTGGTCGCTGTCGATCGCGAGGGTGACGAGTTCGCAGCCGGTACCGAGGTTCACCGCGCCGCGGCGGGCGCGGGGAGCGCGATCCGGACGGTGGGGTCCCATGGCGCCGGCAACGCCGGCGTTCGGAACGGGGGCGAGCAGGTCGGTTCCGCAGAAGTTCGCGGCGAGTTCCGGGTCGAGCGGCGGCAGGGCATCGAGCCGGTGGATCAGCACCGGGCCGTCGGCGACTCCGTCCGACACACCGAAGGCGATGCCATCGATCCGGATCCAGCCTTCGACGCCGGAAGGACCGAAGGCGAGGAAGGCGTCGCTGTCGGGGTCGCCGTCGACCGAACCAGCCAACGCCAGGAGTTCCGGGCGGGGGAGGATCGTCTCTCGTCCTTCTCCATCCCCCGCCACGAAGGTCGCGTCCGCCGTGAAGGGATCGATCGGCTCGAGGACGAGATCGACGGTTCCCGCACCGGGGAGCGGGATGCCTCCGATGCGAACTTCGCCGCGGTCATCGGCCATGCGTCGAGCCTGCTCGACCAGCACGGGATCCAGATGCATCTGGTGTGCGGTGACAGTCGATTTTCCCGGGACCAGTCGGAGGGGGCTGGCCACCAGGTCCGGGGTGGACATCACCGCCGTCGGCCGGACGTCCGCGGAATCTCTCCGGGCGACGTCCTCGGAAATCACCTCCAGGCCGAGGATTCCGCAGGAGACCGTCACGGCGGCTGCAAGCAGAACGCCCATTCGAGGTGATCGCGTGTCTTTCTGCATGTCTGTATCGCTCCCTTGCTGGATAGACCGTCCCCGTCGTCCCGGAGGGACAACGAATGTTGGGTTGGTCGCATTCAAAGACCGAGTGTTCCGCAATCCGCGGAGTTCAAGAAAGCCCCTTCTCCTTCCTGATGGATGGAGAAGGGGCATGGAATCGTTCGCTGGGGGTGTGAGACCGGGAATCGAGGCCGGCCCAGACCTCGGCTTCGCTCACGGGCCGGTCGACCAGGCCGCGAGGAGCAGCCCGAGATCCGCACCGTTGGTCGTGCCATCACCGTTGATGTCGGTGGGGCCGGGTTCGCCCCAGCCGGCAAGCAGGAGGCCGAGGTCGGCTCCGGTGACTCCACCGTCACCGTCCAGGTCGGGCGAGGGTTCGGACGACTGGCCATGAGACCACATCGACGCGGGAATCACGCCGAAGTCCATACCCGGCCCACCTGCCTTGACGACGCAGCCGGCGCCGCCGCCGCGTTCGAAGAACTCGATGCGGATGGCGTGCCGCCCGGCGTCGAGGCCGATCGAACCGCTGCGGGACTGCATGCCATGCAGCCCGTCGTTGTCGACCACGACCTGGTCGCCGATGGAGAGTCGGCTTCCGTCGTCGCTCTCGGTTCCGAGCGTCCAGACTCCGCTGGAGGGAACGTTGATCCAACCCGTCCACACCACGCCGAAGTCATCGGCCAGACCGGTTTCGGCGAACTCGCCACCGGTCGAGGGGAAGTCGATGCGATCGTGCACCGCACCACCGTAGGTGTCGAGCAATGAGAAGTCCGGAAGTTCCGAGAGGCTTTCGAGTTCGTAGAACTCGGCCTGAACGCCCGGGGTGGTGCCGGTCGGGTTTTCGGGATCCCGAAAGTCGGATTCGAGCACGGTCACGGTGACGGTTCCCGAACGAATCTCGCCGTCGGGTCGGACGCGATAGGCGAAGCTGTCCGTCCCGGTGAATCCCGGCGGCGGCATGTAGAGCAGGGCATCGCGGCCGTTGGCGACCCAGTCGACCAGCCGGGTGATGGTTCCACCGGCGAAACTGACTTCGTCGAAGGCCAGGATGTCGCTTCCGCCGCATGAGAGTCCGTAGTCGTTCGCCGCGGCGTCGATCGCCACGGAAACGCCTTCGAGGGTCGTGGCCGCGTCGGCAAGCACGATGGCGTCCTCGCCGATCTCATAGTTGCAACCACCCGCGCCGATCGTGTTTTCCATGTTCAGAATGTTCTCCGGGCAGAACTCCATCCGCATGTTGGCGAGGCCACCATCGCAAAGATGGCAGTAACTCATGATGGTTCCGTTGGGCACCACGGAGCAATCTCCATCGGCACAGCCGTCGACCCCGATCGAATGGGTGTGCGGGGCGCCACAGTTGTGACCGACCTCGTGACTGAAGACCATCAGGTCCCAGTTCGCACCATTGTTGTTTTCGATCGGATACGGGAAACCACCACCGAGATTGGCGGAAAGGCCATACCCGTAGGAGCCGCAGAGTCCCGGCAGCCAGGCGACGCCGCCACCGAGTCCTCGGCCGCTCAGAAAGTGAGCGAGGTCGCGAGAGACGTTGTTCTGGTTGCCTTGCCAGTAGTTTCGGAACTGGTTGAGCTGGTCGCCGGTGCTGCCCGCGTCCCAGGGATCACTGGCGATCCAGAGTCGGACCCAGGTGGGTGCGAGAACCGTGTTCAGGTCTCGCCGATAGATGAAGCTTGAAGCCGCGCAGAGGGTGGAGATGTAACTCGCCGCACCCTGGACGTCTCCACCGAAGAGCCCGAGGAATTCGTTGTCGGTATCGATGGCCATCCGAATCCGACGGCACGGTTCTTCGTCGATGCCGGCGATGCCGCCCATGGGCGGGGCTTCCCCGGCGAGGACGGGCCGGATGCCGGGAAGGGTCGGTCCCTCGAGCAGATCGGTGCCACAGAAGTTGTCGAGCAGGGCTGGATCGAGCGGCGGCATGGAGTCCATGCGGGTCAGCATGGGAATTCCGTTTCGCGGTCCGTCCGACAACGAATACGAGACGCCGTCGTGGCGAATCCAGCCTTCGAGTCCGACAGGCCCGAAGGCGATGAATGCTTCGCCGTCCGGGTCACCGATCACCGTGCCACCGAGCGCGATGGTCGACTCGAACGAATCGAGGGCGACGGGACGGGATCGTCCGCGATCGTTCATCACCACCAGTTGGGCTCCGGGAGCCTCGGTGGGAATGCGGTCGAGCTCGAGATCCACTCGGATGTTGCCGGGGAGGAGCACGTCGCCCAGAAGGACTCGGCTCGCCACTTCGGCGGATTCCCGGATTCGGGAGAGGATCACGGGATCGATTTCGAGATTCAGGCGGTCAGAGGTCGAGAGGCCGGCCGACGCATGCCAGGGGCCGGGGATCCAGTCACCTGGGATGTCCGCTGCGAAGGCGGAAGCCGATGTGGCAGAAGCCAGGAGGGTGAACAGAGTGGCTCGTGCGATGGTGGACTGGGGGGGCATTCAATTCCGATCTTGGTGCTGTACTGGGCTGAACGGGGGCGGTCGTTGGTCGGAGGCGGCGGACGCGGCAGCCTGGCCACCGCCCTCGAACCGTAGCCGGGAGCGAGGCTCCCGCCAACCGAATATCACCCGGATGCGGAGCAGGCGGATTCAGAGGGTTCTTTCTGGAAATGCCACTTCGGATATCCGGACTCAACCCTCCAGGGCGAGTCTCGTCATGAGACGGACGCCAGTCGCCAGAGTTCCGTCATTGAAGTCATATCTGGGCGAATGCAGGGAGGGCATCGAGGTCTCTCCCTCGGCTCTCTGCCCGAGCATGAAGAAACAGGCGGGAACTTTCTGGCCGTAGTAGGCGAAATCCTCGCCGCCCATCACCGGGCGTTCGACGTCGAACCAGCGCTCATCGCCGATTTCCGCTCGCGCCAGTCGCTCGAAGGTGGCGGTGGGTTCGGGGTGGTTGATGGTGACCGGGTACCCGCGGCGGTAGACGGAGGTCGCGGTGCATCCGTGAGCGGTGGCCACGCCGGTGGCGATGTCGGCGATCCGTCTTTCAAGGAGGTCCTGGACTTCGGGCGAAAGACTTCGGGCGGTCCCCGCGACCCGGGCAGTGCCGGGAATCACGTTGAATGTGGTTCCCGCCTCGAGGATCGTCACGCTCACCACCGCGGCATCGAGCGGATCGCAGTTTCGGGCGACCACGGTCTGAAGGGCGGTGGTGATGGCGGCGGCCGCGATCACCGGATCCCGTCCGCCCTGTGGCCAGGCCGCGTGGGTTCCCTCGCCCTTGATTTCGATCTCGAAGCGATCACTCGCGGCCAGAAGTGGGCCGGAGCGGGTTCCGACCGAGCCGGCGGGAGCGTCCGGCCATCCGTGGAGTCCGTAGATCCGCTTGACCGGGGTCGGTGCGATTCGTCCGTCGAGCACTCCGTCCTCAACCATCCGTTCGCCTCCACCGCCGCCTTCTTCCGCGGGTTGAAAGAGCATCACCACGGGCCGGGGCAGTGGCTTCCGTGCCGCGAGCGTTGCGAGGTGCCGGGCGGTCCCCAGGAGGATGGCGGTGTGGCCGTCATGTCCGCAGGCATGCATTCGTCCGGGAATCGTCGATGCCCAGGGGGCACCGGTCTCCTCCTCGATGGGCAGGGCGTCGATGTCCGCCCGAAGTCCGATCGCTTCTCCGTCGAGTTCGTCGCCTCCCGGAAGCCAGGCTAGAACGCCGGTACCGCCTGCGAGGCCGGTTCGGTGCTCGATGCCGGCGTCTTCCAATTCCCGGGCGACGACTTCGCTGGTCCGACGTTCTTCGTAGGCGATCTCGGGGTGGGCATGAAGATCTCGTCGAACGTCGGTGATGTGCTGGAGCAGGGTCTCGGGTATCGACATCGAATCACTTTCGGAGCGGTTGAAGGCCGACGGATTCGCGGCCCTTGTTGAGCTTTGCGAATGCCGGCGGGTGATGGCGGACCAATCGGGAGAGCTGGCTCATGGTGACTCCAAGGATCTTCGCCGCGCCAGCCACGTCCCATCGACGAACCACGATCACGTCGAGGGCCTCGGCCAGCAGCGCGGGGTAATCGGCATGCTTGGGGTTCACCTGGAGTCGGGTGCCCTCGCGTCGCCCTTCCCAGAGGTCGCTTGGCTTGTGACGTTCGCGGTTGGTGACGGCGCGGGCCTTCAACGCGAGGCGGAGTCGGAGGCGGCCGATCGCCACGTGTCGATTCACCTGCTGCTGCCGCCGCTCGGTGGCCTTCGCCTCGAGGCCGGTCGGACCGTGGACGATCCAGGCTCCGGTCTCCACCTTGTTTCGATTCTGACCACCGGGACCGCCGGTTCGACCGAATCGGAACTCGCACTGCTTCAACAGCTTCTCCGGGGTCAGGGAGGCTGGATGGGGAGGATCGACGAGAATGGAGTCGGGGTCGACGTAGGGAGGTCGGTAGGACACGGTTGGCGATCAAATTGGGGTCAGGTCGAACGAGTGGTGGCGGCGGGCGCGAGTGAGAATTCATCGCGTTCGCCCCGGGTGAGTCTCATGGCGCCGAGGAGTGCAATCATCGCACCATTGTCCTGGCTGAAGGCGGGGGTGGGCATCCGAAGTTCCAGGCCGGCCTTCTCGGCTTCGATCTCGAGCATCGTACGCACGGCCCGGTTCGCGACCACGCCGCCACCGACCAGAAGGGTGCGAGCCTCGGGTCGGGCGACGATGGCGCGGCGAAGATTCCTTCGCACCGCCGCGATCGCGGCCTTCTGGAACGATGCCGCGAGGTCGGCACGTCGTTGTTCGTCGAGTGGAGCCGTGGGCTCTGGATCCCGTCCCGGAACGCCGAGGGCGGCGTAGCGAACCGCGGTCTTCAGTCCGCTGTACGAGAAATCGAGGCGATCGCGTCCGAGATTCGCCACCGGGAAGTCGTGGGCGTTCGGATCGCCCTGGGCCGCGACCTTCTCGACCTCCGGTCCACCGGGGTGTCCGAGCCCGAGGAGGGCTGCGACCTTGTCGAAGGCCTCGCCGATCGCATCGTCGATGGTGCGGCCGAGTGGTCTGGGCGAGACGAGATCGTCGATCTCGTAGATGCTGGTGTGGCCTCCGCTCAGCACCAGGCCGAGGGCGGGAAGTCGTGGGGCTGGTGGAATCGAGTGCTCGTTTTCCGCGAGCAGCCCCGAAACCAGATGGGCGTGGACGTGATCGACACCGAGAAACGGGCGGTCCAATCCGAGGGCGAGTCCCTTGGCGGCGCTGGTGCCCACCAGCAGGGCGCCGATGAGACCGGGTCGATTTCCCACCGCCACCGCGTCGAGTCGATCGAGCCCGATGCCTGCAAGATCGAGCGCCCGTCGAATCACGGGCAGCACGCGTTCCAGATGAGCCCGGCTGGCGATCTCCGGAACCACGCCGCCGTATTCCTCATGGAGTTCGTGCTGGGTCGCGACCGCGGCCCCCAGAACCAGGCCGCGGTCATCGACCACCGCCGCCGCGGTCTCGTCGCAGCTGGTCTCGATGCCGAGCACCAGGGCGGGATCGATCCGGGCATCGCTCACGAATCGGTTCCGGGATCCGTTTCCGGATCATCAACGCGGGGACTGGATTCGAGCTCCTCGATTCGTTCCTCGACGGAAGCCAGTTCTTCACGAAGCCGATCTCGGTATGCGTTCTGAGTCTTGAGTTCACCGGCCAGGACGGCTTCGAGAGAAGGATCCTCCCCGACGCGTGGCCAGTCCTCGCCCCCGATCTTCGCCCGCAATGCGGTGACGGCCGCCGCGAGTTGCGGGTCGTTGAGGGTCGAATCGATCCATTCCGGGTCATCGAATCGGGGCGGGGTGCGCTCGTCGTCGAGCTCGCCATCGATGGTTTCGTAGACCCGGCGTTTCGAGACCAGGTCGGCGTACTCGTCGGTGTCCAGATCGATCAGGTAGCCGGGGTCGGGATCCACGCCCCAGATCTCTGCTTCGCCGTGACGGTCGAGGTTGCGACCGTCCGGAAGGTAGTACCGCGCGGTGGTCATCTTGAGAATGCCCTGATCTCCGGGAAGACTTCGGACTTCCTGCACCGATCCCTTGCCGAAGGTTCGTTCGCCGAGCACCTTGGCCCGGCCCAGGGACTGGAGGGCCCCGGAGACGATCTCGCTGGCCGAGGCGGAGCCGTCGTTGACCAGCACGACCATCGGCCATTCAAGGTCGTCTTCGTCATCATCCGCGGTCCAACTTCGTCCCTGGCCGTCACGGTCCTTGACCGAGACGATCACTCCGCGGTCCAGAAACAGGTCGGCGATGTCGATGGCTCCATCCAGAGTCCCTCCGCCGTTGAATCTCAGATCGAGGATCAGGCCCCGGGCGCCGGCTTCCTCGAGGCTTTCTAGGGCTGATCGCATCTCCTCGATCGAACGGTCGGTGAACTGCGTGAGTCTGATGTAGCCGATGCCGCGTTCAGGATCCAGGAAGTGGTTCCAGCCGGAACCTTCACGCTGCATGCCGCGGACCGATCGGGTTTCGATTCGACGACGAACGATGGTGAGGGTCTCCTCCTCGCCATCCAGGTGGCGGACCAGGACGTCGACCGGATCGCCTTCCTCGCCCATGAGCAGTTCGATGCAGCCTTCGGTGCCGAGGCCGAGGGTGTCGGTGCCATCGATCTCCAGAACGATGTCTCCGGCGCGAACCCCGGCGGCGAGCGAAGGAGAGTCCTCCAGCGGCGTGACGATTCGCAGTCGGTCGCGTTCGAGGTCGATCTCCGCGCCGATTCCGACGTAGGAACCTCGCATCTGCTTGTCGAACTCCCGTTCCATTCTGGGAGGGATCCAGACGGTGTAGGGATCGTCGAGGGTCTCGAGCATCGCCCCGATCGCCGCCTCCTGCATCGCCTTGGGATCCGGCTTCCCGACGTGATCCTCCATCACCATCGCGCGGATGTCGATCAGGGGATCGAACCAGGACAGGTCGTCCGCCCGCCCCGCCCCGAAGCTGAGGGCGATCTGGGCGGCAAGCAGGATGCACAGCAATGGCACCGGCCAGAAGCCGAAACGGGTGGTGGAAGGACGGGAGGGGGGCGTGGGCATGCGAACTCCGGAGGCTGCCGGACAAGAAGAATGGACGATGATACGGACGTCGGCGGGTTCGGACCCGACTTCCTTCGAGTGGTACGATCCGGAACGCCGTTCGTTCGGCATCCAGACGCCGGCGACGGTACGCCGATCAAACCTCCGGGGAGACCTGGTGGAACCCCTCCCGCGGGACCTCAGGAAACACTCGTGATGAACAGCCGATGAAGGACGACCGCCGCGAAGGCATCGATATCCACCTCGAAGGGGCGGTCCTGGTGGCCGTTCTGCTCCCCGAAAGGCCGGAAGAGGAGGACCCGCTCGAAGAACTGGCGTCGCTCGCCGGTGCCGCCGGGGTCCGGGTGGTCGGAAGGCTGATGCAGCAGCGAGATCGTCCCCGGGCTCGAACCTATCTGGGCAAGGGAAAGGTCGAGGAACTCGGGGTGATGGTCAACGCGCTGGGGGCCAAGGTCGTGATCTTCGACAACGATCTGTCACCGATGCAGATCAAGGCGCTCGAGGAGGACCTGAAGTGCAAGGTGCTCGATCGAAGCGAACTGATTCTCGACATCTTCGCGACTCGGGCGGCCACGAAGGAGGCCAGGCTCCAGGTGGAGATCGCCCAGCTCGAATACACCGCCCCGAGGCTCCGTTCGATGTGGAGCCACCTCGGTCAGGTGACCGGTGGCGCTCCGATGGGGGTGGGAACCAGGGGTCCCGGTGAACAGCAGTTGGAGATCGACCGCCGTCTGGTCCAGCGTCGCCTGGTGCAACTCAAGCGGAATCTCGCCGAGGTGCAGGCCCGCCGGAGTCGGGAGGTGGCCGGACGACGTGATGATCACTTCACGGTCGGTCTGGTGGGCTACACCAATGCGGGAAAGAGCACGATGTTCAATCGTCTCACCGAAGGCGGTGCGCTGGAAGCCGACATGCTGTTCGCCACCCTCAGCACTCGGATCGGGGCCTGGAATCTCGGTGGTGGCAATTCGGTTCTGCTCTCCGACACCGTCGGGTTCATCCGTGATCTGCCTCACCATCTGGTCGCGAGTTTTCGGGCCACGCTCGAGGAGACGGTCTACGCCCACGTTCTGCTGATCGTGCTTGACGTGTCTGATCCGACCGCGGCGCGACAGTTCGAGACGGTTTCGAAGGTGCTCGATGACATCGGGGCGACCGGCCAGCCTCGCCTCCTCGTCCTGAACAAGGTCGATCGACTCCGGGACTCGGTTCGAGAAGGCCGCACTCCGAGCGGGGTGCTGGAGGCCTGGCTTGAATCGAATCCTGATGCGATCGTGGCCAGTGCCCGGGACGGTGACGGAATCGAAGGCCTGGCTGACGCGGTGCTTCAACATCTCCGAGGTGAGGTGCTCGAGGTTCGAATCGCCATCCCCCTGCGTGAGTCAAGGCTCGTGGATCTGGTCGAAAAAAGAACCGAGGTCCTGGATCGCGACTACGACGATGCGACGAAGGTCGTTCTTCGGACCCGGATCGGTCGTCGGCAGGTCGAGATCCTTCTGGCCACCGGCGCTTCCTTCGAAATCGACGGCATCTCCGGAAACGAAGCCCTCGCGGCCCTTTGGCCGGAGCCGGTCATTCCCACGCCACCACGCATTCCTCCGCATCTCTCACTTCACCCCCGCTGAGGCGGTGGTGTGGATGAATCCGGCGGGGCGATGATCGCGGACTCGAGAACCGCGAAGAGGCGAGGGTCGGGGGTCGCACCATCGCGGCGCCACAGTCGGCCCTCGGTTCGCACCAGCGGCGCCCAGGCGACCAGTTGGGACCGTTCGTAGTGACGCCCGGTCCAGAGTCCACGGTCGTCCCGGCCATGGGCGACTCGTTGGCCGACCCGCGGAAGACGGTCCCACCGTTCCACGTGTCCACCGAGAATCGCCCGGTCGATCAGTCGTTCCGCGTCAAAGCCACCGCCGGCCAGCACGATCACGTTTTCGAATCCCGGCGCGAACTGGTGGTAGGCGCGACGAAGAAGGCGGCCGGTTCGCTCCACCAGGCGTTCGTCGGCGTCAGGATCGGTGATGCCGATGAGATCCACCTCGGAACGGCTTTCCGGGTCCTGTTTGGCGCTCGGGGCGAGAACCTCGAGTGAACCAAGCAGTCGATCTTTCGCATCCCGGACCGGATGCCGATCGCCCATGCGAGCCGACCGGAGGAAATTCTGCATGTCCTCGATCTCGAACGGAGAAGGAGGTTCCTTCGCCTGCCATGCCACGCCCACCAGATAGGGGCGTGGAACCGATCGGAGTGCATCGAAGGCGGGCGACGGACGGAAGGTGCGTCCGGTTCTGATCACCAGTCGTTTCACATGCACCGCCAGAACGACGTCGCCGAGGGTCACGACCAGGTCGATCGGACGACCGCCGGGAACGGCCACTTCCACTCGGACGGAAGCGCCGAGATTCAGGAATCGCTGGAGCACCTCGATCTCACCCCGTACGGCGTCTCTTCTGGCCTGCCGCGGCGCCGCGTCGTGCCGGTGTTCCATTTCCCGTCGATCTCTGGCGGTCAGCCGCCCATCGGCGACGGCGTCCAGAAGCAGGTCACGCCAGGTGTCCGATTCCTGCTCCCAGGCGTCGGTTCGAGGGTCTTCGGGGCTGGGCATCGAGCTCCTTTCTCTGGTTCGCGTCCGGGAAGCCGCCAAATCGGCGCAGCTGAGCTTCACGGGGTGTCGCTTGAAGGGTATTCGGCGAGGCGACGGGACATCAACACGTCTTGGATCGATGAAGGGGGGGAGATGACATCGCGTGCACGGATTCGTCGGAGTCACGGCGAAGCCTGGACGCCACGGGAGGAGAATGAACAATGCGTATCGGAGAACTATTGGTTCGTCAGGGGATTCTGACCGAAGCCGAAGTCGAATTGGTCCTCGCCGAGCAGTGCAAGCGGACAGAGCCCTTCGGCGCGATCTGCGAGCGTCTTTTCGGGGTGGCACCGGAGGTGATCGAAGATGCCTGGGTCGAGCAGTACACGGAATTGACCGGAGTTCTGGTTCCAGACTTCGAATCGTGCGATCCGGCCGTGATGAACATCCTCACGCGTCGGCAGGCATGGCAGTTTCGGATCGTGCCCGTTCGCTGGGAGGATGGCGCCCTCGTGCTCGCCACGACTCGGGACCATCTCCAGCGGGCCCTGCGATTCGCCACCAACACGATCTCGGTACCCGTCTACTTCCTGATCGCGGACAGTGATGCGTTGGCCGAAGCCCTCGAAGATCATTATCCAATGGGTGGTCTCGGACGTCGGGTGGTGGATGGCGAGTTGGAGCAGATCGTCTCGAATCTTTCCGGTCGGCGTCGTTCGGTCGCCTGAGGCGGAAAAAACCCGTTCTGGTCCAGTAAACAATGAAAACCGCCGTCACGTTCCGAGAAACGTGACGGCGGTTCGTCCAATGGCGACTCCCGGACTTGAACCGGGGACACCGGCATTTTCAATGCCGTGCTCTACCAACTGAGCTAAGCCGCCGAGTGATCGGACAGAAAAAGCGTCCGAAGCGGACCGGACAGACTACAACCCCGCGGTCGGCTGTCAAGCCAAGGTGGAATTCAAGTCGTCGCAAGTCAATCCGCGAGTCGGAGACATCGAGTGCCTCGGTCCCGCTCGATTCCAGACTGACTCGCCTCAACCAGGCCATCTCGGATCAGATCCTGAAGAATTGCGAAGAGCGGCCCCCCGAGAAAGGATCGGAGGGGCTGAAGGCCGGTGTAGTCCTGAAGGCACGGAGTGCCGTCGTGCGGGAAAAAATCCTGCTCGACTTCCGCGGAGAGCACTTCCAGCACTTCTTCTTCCCGGGTCCGCGCCCGCACCGTCCGCAGGAATTGGGACGCGTGGAGCATGGCGTCGGTTTCGTTCACTCGGAGTTCGCACATGCGAGCCAGCAGGGGAGTGAGATCGCGTTCAAGCAGGAACCACGCGGTGCGATCACCCCGGGTGCACGCGATCGCGAGAATCACATCGTCGAGGTTCTCGGCGATGCGGCTTGCCGCGGCGAGCCGGAGTTCCTCGGTGTGGAGGAGTTCGAGATCGAATGAATCCTCGATGTGCTCGATCAGCTCGTCGAACGGCACCGTGATGCCGGCTTTGGCATCTTCACCCAACTTCGCGAACCACTTGGTTCGCAGCAGATCCGACGCGTCACGACCGAGTTCGTTGGGGTGCGTTTCGGACACGCCGGAATGGCTCGGCGCCGGCTCGTTCGCATCCGCGGTCAACCGGTCGTCGAGTGGGGGGGGAGTTGTTGTGTTGAGTCCATGCATCCGGTCCGCCTCCCGCGGATTTCATTCGGGCTCTCGTGCTGAAAGAGCCGAATGGCTCGATCTCGTCATCCATGACTTTGCACGATCTCTCTCGCTGATTCGTACGACTGCTGCGCTCGCATCCTACGGGACCGGGCGATCGCGTCAACGGCCTTCGGGCCCGGAAAATTCAGTCATGCGCTTTGTCTCGTCCGGGAACATGATCCGGCGGGCGAACGACTGGAAACGAACCGAGCAGTCGATCTCTTCGGTCCGCGAGCGCGGGGAACTTCGCCCGCCAATCAAGGAGCAGGTTCAGATCGAGGGGCGCCGATACGGCTTCGGCCTCGGCGCCGCCTTCCGCAAGGACGGTGCCGTCCGGGCCGACGATCAGCGAACCTCCTTGGTAACAGAAACTTGGATCATCGCCGGTGCGGTTGGTGGCGATCACGAAGGCCTGGTTTTCGATGGCTCTCGCGATCACCAGGGTTCGCCAGTGCATGGCTCGCTCCCGGGGCCAGTTGGCGCCGATGGCGAGGAGCTGGGCCCCGCCGGCCACGGCAAGGCGGTGAAGTTCCGGGAATCGAAGGTCGTAGCAAATACTTGGGGCCACTTCGTATTCGCGGACCTTGTCCACCACGAGATTTTCCCCGGCGGCGAAATGGTCCGCCTCCGGCGTGAAGCCGAATGGATGGACTTTTTCGTAGATCGGCCCCGAAGAACCGTCCGGATGCACGATGGCCACCGCGTTACTGGCGCCGGGGGCCCGTTCGACCTGACGGGGGAAGCCGACCTGAAGATGAATCCGGTGGCGGATGGCGACGTCCGCAGCCCATTCCAGCGTATCTCCGGGAATGACCTTCTCAGGCTCCAGGGACCATCCGGTTTCTGCCATTTCGGGAAGTACCACGAAGGCCCCGGCTTCCGGTTCCGCGGCCTCGAGCAGAGATTCCACGATCCGGCGAGAAGCGGTTTTCTGCTGCCAGACAGGGGAATATTGAAGGGCGATGGCTTGCATGGATCGGACGGTACCCCCCCGAGGGGGCGGGGCAGGGGCCTGAATCAAACGACGCCGTCGGCAGGGCCGACGGCGTCGAAGATCAGAAGGGCGACTGACGGGATTCGAACCCGCGACGTCCTGGACCACAACCAGGTGCTCTACCCCTGAGCTACAGCCGCCAGAAGGGGAGCGGAGAGCCTAGCGTCGGCCGGTTCCCGGCTCAAGGGGGCCACGAACCGAGTTGTGGTCGGATTCGGCGATTTTGATGGGGTATCTGCCCCGCGGATTGCTCGCATCCCGAATGCTTTTTCGAATTCAACCGTGGAATTTTCCTGTGTTTCGAGCCAAACCGACTCGATTGGTCGATGGGGAGGCTGATACCGTGCACGATTCGCCAGTCCGTCAGTTGCGAGGCCGTTGGAATTATGACTATGACCGCCAGCCGTGTCGCCGATTTCGGCGCTCTCACCCTCCACGAAAATCTCCCGACCGCGAGTCTGGTGGAACACGCCATTCGACGCGGCGAGGGGACCTTGGCCGCGAATGGAGCCCTCGCCTGTGACACGGGTGAGAGGACCGGACGAAGTCCAGGGGACAAGTTCCTCGAGGACACGCCGGCCATCCACGATGCGATCGACTGGGGGAAGGTCAATCAGCCGATCTCTCCAGAGAACTTCGCCGCCCTCGAAGACCTGGCGATCGAACACCTTCGATCGCGGGACGAGCTCTATCGGTTCGACGGCCACGCCGGCGCCGATCCGAAATTCGGCTTGAAGGTTTCGGTGGTCACCGAAGAGGCGTGGCACTCTCTGTTCGCGAGCACGCTCTTCATCAACGCGGCAGAATCGGAACACGAAGGTTTCGAACCCGACTGGGTGATCTACAACGCCTGCAACCTCAAGATCGAGGATCCCGAGAAGTACGGGGTCAAGAACGGCCTTGCGGTCATCCAGAGCATGGAGCAACGGAAGGTCATCATCATCGGAACCCGATACGCGGGCGAGATGAAGAAGTCGATCTTCTATGCGATGAATCACGACCTGCCGAACATGGGCGTCTTCCCGATGCACTGTTCGGCGAACGTCGATCGCCATGACCCGTCCAACGTGGCGGTGTTCTTCGGTCTGTCGGGAACCGGCAAGACCACGCTCTCCGCCGATCCCAACCGGGATCTCGTGGGAGACGACGAGCACGGTTGGTCCGACGACGGCGTGTTCAACATCGAAGGCGGCTGCTACGCCAAGTGCATCAAGCTTTCCCAGAAGGGCGAGCCCGAGATCTGGAACGCGATCCGCTTCGGCAGCGTGCTCGAGAACGTGGTGCTCGATGATCAGCGGGTTCCGGACTACGACGATGGTTCCAAGACCGAGAACACCCGCGTGACCTACCCGGTCGAGTTCATCGACCATGCTCGTCAGCCGTCGATGGCGGGCCACCCTCGCAACGTGGTCTTCCTCACCGCGGACGCGTTCGGCGTGCTGCCCCCGGTCTCCCGGCTGACTCCCGAACAGGCGATGTACTACTTCATCAACGGCTTCACCTCGAAGCTCGCGGGAACCGAAGCGGGCGTCACCGAACCGCAGCCCGGATTCAGCCCTTGCTTCGGCGGGCCGTTCCTGCCTCGGCCTCCCATGGTCTACGCCGACTGGTTGAACCGTCGCATCGCCGAGAACGGCTCCGACGTCTGGCTGCTCAACACCGGTTGGACCGGCGGCCCCTACGGCGTTGGTGAACGTTTCAGCCTCAAATGGACCCGAACCTTCGTCGACCGCATTCTCGACGGCAGTCTGTCTTCGGTCGAGACCCGGGTCCATCCGGTCTTCGGTCTGCACATGCCGGTCGAGGTCGCCGGGGTGCCGAGCGAGGTCCTCGATCCGCGGAACACCTGGGCCGACGGTGCGGCGTACGACGTCGCGGCCGCGAAACTCGCGGCCAGCTTCCGTCAGAACGACGCGAAGTACGAGATCTCCGAGGCCGTTCGGCAGGCCGGGCCGACCACTGCAGTCTGAGCCACACGACCACCAGCGACCCTCCCGGGTCCCCGTGAACCANNNGACGCGGCACGATTCANCGTGCCGCGTNGTCTTTNNGATGGCGGGCCNNGTCATTGGGNCGAGGGANCGATCGACTNCGATTTNTNNGAATTNCCCCGNTTTTTCCNNTCTCTCCGGGTTTGAGCTTCGTAGNGCAAGGTCAGTGATCTTCGAGCCTGAAGATCGTCGAGTTCCCCTCCCAACCCAGCCCGAAACGGACTGGCTCTGAATGCAGGAAACGACCATGAATCCGAAGATCCGGAAATGTCTGTTGGTTTTCGCCTTCGCGGGGGCTGGCAACGCCATCGCCACGGCGGACGGCACGGGCGTGAAGAATGGGAGTTTCGTCGACGATCCGGGAACGACGGAGCCGTCCTGGTTTCGGTCGGATCCATGCCTCCAGAAACTCGATCCCGATCCGCTGCTCTGCCCGTCGGCCCTGGCCGATTTTCCCTGGGAAGGGAATCGATTCATCAGCATCGGGCCCTCGGTCGTCCACCGGCCGGCCTCGATCGAGGAGGGGGCGTTGCCGCTGACCTCGATGGGGGACGAGACCTGCCTGGTACCGGAGGGGGAGCGTCTCTCGGTACTGCGCTTGAGAGTCAATCATCCTACGGCTCCGGGCCCTGCGAACTTCTACGGGGAGGCCGATCGCACGGTCGGCAACGTCTATCAGACCGACATCCACCTTCCGGAGGCGGAAGGAGAGGTCGGAGAGAACGACGTCGTGCTGCTGCGATTCGATCACTTCGGTCTTCATCCCACTGGTGGCCCCGCCGCGAGGGTGCGTCTCATCGCGGAACGTTTTCGTGCCGAGGATGGCACCATCAAGGACGTGGTGGACTGGGGCGCAACCTGGGAGGAGATGCCGTTCATCGACGGATTTGCCAACGACTATCGAGCGTTCGACGTCCTGGTGCTTGGATCGCCCGTTCATCGGTGCGAGGATGCCGATGGCGCCCTGCTCGAGCACTGGATGCCGAGGCAGTTACCCGTCTACTGTCCCGTCGACGAGACGAGCTGCGAGGGCTCGTCGTGTCCCGGCGACGACGAGGGGATCCCGCTCTTGTCTTCGCTGTTGTCGATCGATCGCAAGGTGGACATGCCTCTTGCCGGCTGGCGGACCACCGAGATGAGAGTGGCGGTCCAGCGGCTTCCCGATTGGAATTGTTCCGCGGGGTTGGAACAGCTCGCCGACTATCGATTCACGATCGCCTTCCAGCTTCCAGAGGAACTGACCTACCTCGGTCCCGAGGTGGATGGCTGCTCGGCGAACGCCGACTGGGAGAAGTCCTCGCGCGACTACCGGGAGGCTTTCCGGTTCCCTGCCTACACCGAGATCGATCAGGTCGAGCTCGGACTCGCTTCCCTGGATGCGGGCATGTTCCAGCCGTGTGACTTCCCGTACGACGGACAGTGCAACCAGATGCCCACGGCGTCGTGTCCGCCTTGGACCTCCGGCGGTGGTTTGGTCACGGAGTGTGAGTTCCGGCCGCGAGCAGGTGGAATCCCGCTCGAGCGGGATCCTGACATCGACCCGGGCTCCCCGGGTGACGGCGGGGTCGACCGGGAGTCCGAACGCGACTGGAGGAAGCTCGTGTACAGCGACGTGCATCCCAATGTGCACACGAGGTTCGTGGCGAGTTCTTGTTACCAATCCTCCCAGAGGACCCCGTATCAGAGAAGGATGGGGGAGATCGAATTCATCCCGGCCACGTTCCTCGATCCGGCATCATCCTGTCCCGCGGATTTCAATGGCGACGGAAGCGTCGATGGAATCGACGTGGGGGCGTTCCTCGGTCGCTGGAACACGAGTGACCCGCAGTTCGACCTCGATGGCAACGGCGTGGTCGGGTCCGCGGACCTGGGCCTGATGCTTGGAGGCTGGGGGGTCTGTCCCTGAACCGGGCAAGGGTCGATTCGAGGCGATGAACGTCGTCCTCCGGGAATCTCTTCAAATCATGCGACGCGGCGCGAATCATCGCGCCGCGTCGTTTCGTGACGGATTCTCTCCGTGGTCGAGGAGGTGTCATCCGACGGCTTCCAGATCGGCACGAGTTCCAGGATGTGAGGTGTCGATTTCTCCGTGGCGTCCTCCATCCAGGGGCCAGTGCCGTTCGGCTCTCGGATTCGGGGGACGTCGAACACCAGGGGCCAACTCTGTGAATGCCAGGATCAGGCCCGCCTGGTTGATGGCCATGTCCAATCGGGGCGGCAACCTCCATCGTCGCGTCGGATGGAGTCGTCGACGGATGTTTCACGCAGGGGTCGATCGCCGCATGAATGAAGACGAACGTCAGCAGCTGCGATGATGGTCGATTCACCACCGTGGTCGTTGGTGTGGATCCTCCGAACCGCGATCGACGGGGTGTTCCCGACTTTCAGATCGGACGTGCGGACCCGGTCCGCCACGTCAGTCCCGCCCTCGGTGTCCGGCAGGTCGGGATCGCGGTCAGGAACCGATCGCGGTGCCGCGCGACGCTCCTTCCCGGGGTCCTCAGGCGAGCGGCTGGTCGACGACGGAGGTGATCCTCGATCTGCCGTGGGGCGTGCGAAGGCCGTTTCGAAGAGATCAACGGTGACGGCGCCGTCAATGGGGCGGATCTCGTCTCCGCCCCGGGCACCCTGGGGGCCGGATTCCGGAGAGTCTCGATCCACGGGAACGATCGATGCACCCCGGGCCCCTGGACTTCAAGGTCCAGGTATCGACTTCGTGGGGGAAATTTCGATGACTGCCCGAATGGAGGTTTGCCGATAAGCATGCGGATCTTCGGGGTCTGGTTGCCGAACTCCGCTCCGATGACGTCGAGAGGGGGTCGAGGGTGAAAAGATTTGCGCGGCGAGATCTGCCGACCGGCTTCATTCGCGCAGGTGAACGGCCGATGACTCCGGTGGTGAGCAATCGCACGGAAGCGAACACCGTATCGGTCACGGAACATGGGACGGAACTCGACATGAATAACGATCAGTTCAATCTTCTTGACAAGGACGTCCTCACCACGGGCGAGGTCGCAAAAATCTGCAACGTCGCCAGCCGTACGGTGAGCAAGTGGTTCGACTCCGAGCAGCTCAAGGGCTACCGCATTCCGGGCTCGAAGGATCGCCGCATTCCAGTGGCCAACCTTCTGACCTTCATGCGGGAGCACGACATCCCCATGGACGGCCTGATGAGCGGTCGTCCGCGGGTGCTGATCTGCGACGACGACGGTGGAGCGGTCGAGACCCTCACCGGCGTCCTGAGTGAACGAACGAATTTCGACGTGCGAACCTGTGAGAGCCTGTTCGCCGCGGGCATGGAGTGCGAGCGATTCCGCCCCCACGTCATGCTTTACGAACTGGGCGTCTCCGATGGCGATGGACGCCAGATCTGCGACCTGATCCGGAGCAACGAGGATCTGCAGATCACGCGAATCATCGCGATGAGCAGTCGCATCACCGATGGTCAGGTCGTCCAGCTGCAGCAGTGCGGCTTCGATTCGGTCCTCCGCAAGCCCTTCACGGTGCGACAGGTGATCGAGTCGGTCGAGACGGCCCACGCCGTCGTCTATTGAACGAAGGACCGGCGGTCCCCGGAAGGGGACGCCCCGCAAGGACGCGGGTACGCCCCGCCTCGGCCTCTGGGCCGCGGCGGGGCGTGGTCTTTTGAAGTCGGACTCGGGAGTGGTCCTCCGCGGTCGAGCCCGGAGCCCGGCCGTTGACCGACCCGGGGGTCGGCGACTCCAGACGACGATCGGGGGGCGGGTCGTGCTAGGCTTGCGGACCATGAAAGTGGCTCTCGCTCAGTTCGACGTGACGATCGGTGACCTCGCCGGGAATGCAGACTCGATCCGCAGGCTCGGACGCGAGGCTGTCGATGCCGGCGCCGATCTTCTGGTACTGCCGGAACTCGCGATTCTCGGATACCCGCCACGTGACCTCCTGCTTCGGGAGGAAGTCGTGCCGGCCTGTGAAGCCGCGGTCCAACGGCTCGCCGTCGATCTTCCGCTGCCCACCCTCGTCGGTTCGCCTCGTCGCGTCGAGGGGGGCTCCCGTCCGATCTCCAATGCGGTGGCGCTCTGCCGAAACGGACGGGTTGAGGCGTGGTACGACAAGATGCTGCTTCCCACCTACGACGTCTTCGACGAGGCTCGTTGGTTTGAACCCGGAAAGGCTCCGCTGGTCTTCGAACTGGAGGCCGACGGCGTTCGTCGTCGGATCGGGGTCCTGGTCTGCGAAGATCTCTGGCGGGCGGAGGATGCCGGGGTGTCTCGTCGGTACGAGGTCGATCCGGTGGCGATGCTCCAGGGTCGGGGGTGTGATCTGGTGGTGAGTCCCAGTGCCAGTCCCTTCGTGGCCGGGAAGCACGGTCGACATCGGGAGATCCTCGCCGCCGCCGCGGCCTCGATCGAGGCGCCGGTGGCGATGGCGAACCAGGTCGGCGCTCACGATGACCTGGTGTTCGACGGTGGTTCGATGCTGGTTCACCCGGATGGATCGATCGGTGCGGCCTCACCTCGATTCGAGGATCACCTGGTGATCGCGGACGTCCAGGAACAGGCGGGGACGACCACGACGGACATGGCAACGGTGGAAGAGCATTTTCACGCGATTCGCGTGGCCATCCGCGACTACGTTCGAGGGAGTGGGCATGCCTCGGTGCTGCTCGGGCTCTCCGGTGGCATCGATTCGGCGCTGGTCGTCGCCCTCGCGGTCGCGGCCCTCGGTCCCGATGCGGTGCTTGGAGTTCTGCTCCCCAGCCGCTTCTCCTCCGAAGGATCGAAGCGAGATGCCCGGCTCTCCGCCGAAGCCCTGGGCATCCGGGCCGAAGAGATTCCGATCGAGGCGATGCACACCACGGTCGCCGCGGCATTGGATCCGGTGCTGCGTCACGACGGGGAGGGGCTGGAAGGATTGGCGGATGAGAACGTGCAGGCTCGAAGCCGCGGGCTGTTGCTGATGGCCCTGTCCAACGCGCGTCGTCATCTTCTGTTGTCCACCAGCAACAAGAGCGAATTGGCCGTGGGCTACTCGACCCTCTACGGCGACATGTGCGGCGGAATGGCCCCGATCGGAGATCTCTACAAGACCGAAGTCTTCGAACTCTCCCGATGGATGAATGACTGCCATCGACGCCTGGGCTTCAAGGCGCCGCCGATTCCGGTCGCCAGCATCGAAAAGCCTCCGTCGGCCGAGCTCCGCCCCGATCAGCGAGACGACGACTCGCTTCCGCCGTACGACCTCCTCGATTCCTATCTTCGAGGCCGGATCGACGACGCTCGATCGCCGGAAGCCCTGATCGCGGACGGCGGTCTGGATTCCGCCATGTCCGGTCGAATCGAATGGCTCCTTGCGACCAGTGAGTTCAAGCGACATCAGGCGACGATCATCCCCAAGCTCTCGCCCCGAACCTTCGGGCGTGGCCGGGAGATGCCTCTGGTCGCTCGTTGGCGTTCTTGAGTGGCCGCGAAGCCGAGTCGCCTTCAGCCAGCAAGGCCGACGGGGCGATCGAGGGAATCGGGTGACTCCAGGCGCATTCCTCGCCGTCTCGTTCGTGACTGGCGGGATTCGACCGAAATGAAGGCGTCTTCCTCCACGTGGTAGGCGGAAAGCCGCCCGCCGTTGACGCATCCGGTATCGACGTTGACCACGATCGGAAGGTGGTCCCGGGTGACCCGGAGCGGCGATCGCATCGGCTTGTGGCCGACGACGATCAACCCGTCGTCGCCGTCGTAATCCTTCCACCAATGACGTCTCCCGGATCGCGCCTTCCGATGAACGAGCTCGTGATCCGAGGTTCCTTGCAGGCCACGGACTGGATCGATGCCGGCATGAACCACGGTCGCGGCACCGGCGGTGCAGCGGGTTCGATCGACGGTCTCACTCATCAGGCGTCGGGCCGACGCCAGACCGCCGGTCGCGATGAGGCGTTCGATGGTCGCTCGTTCCGTGCCGCGGAGGCTGGCCAGCGGACGCCCGATGCCCAGTCGAACGAAGGCGGTGAAAAGCCGAAGATCGTGGTTTCCGCACACCGACGCCACATCGACGCCCGAGGCCCGGAGACGGTCGAGCACCCGGACCACCCTCGCGGGTTCGGGCCCCTTGGTCAGGAGGTCCCCGACCAGACGGATTCTGACCGAGGGATCACGTTCCAGCAGGAACTCGAGGAGCTCCTCGAGTTCCTCGCCGCACCCATGCACGTCACCGATCACGATCGAATTCATCCAGCTCCATTTCAAACGACGACTTACCCACAGGGTTTCGGCTGATCCGGCCGTGCAGATCCAGTTTCAGGACCTTCAGGACTGATTCGAGGCGTGATCCCGGTAGCATGACTCGATGCGAATCCGACGTCTTTCAGCCTCGCTCGTCAACCAGATCGCCGCCGGTGAAGTGGTCGAACGACCGGCCAGCGTGGTCAAGGAACTTCTTGAGAACGCCTTTGATGCGGGCGCAGGAAGAGTCGATGTTGAAATCGCCGGTGGTGGACGGGATCTCATTCGCGTCTCCGACGACGGGGGAGGCATCGATCCTGAAGACCTGCCCCTCGCGATCGAATCGCATGCGACGAGCAAGGTGGCCGAAGCCGCCGACCTCGATGCGATCTCGACCATGGGATTCCGCGGCGAGGCTCTCGCCTCGATCGCCGCGGTGTGTCGATTCTCACTCGAAACCCGGACCGCCGCCCACGAAGAGGCCTGGCGGCTCGAGGTCATCGACGGCTTGACCAGCGAGCCCGCACCCGTCGCCGGGCCGGTGGGGACCCGAGTCGAAGTTCGGCACCTCTTTCAGGCGATTCCGGCGAGGCGTCGATTTCTCAAGTCCGAATCCGCGGAGTCTTCCCGGGTCGCCGAGGTGGTTCGGCTCCTGGCCTTGACCCGGCCATCGGTCGGCTTTCGGTTGGTCTCCAACGGTCGGACCTTGCTCGACCTTCCGGCGACCGACGACCCGTCACGTCGTATCCTCGGAGTGCTGGGAACGGAACTTGAAGGGCGTCTGCTCCCGGTGAACGGCGAGATCGGGGACGCGGCGGACGGCACCCTCGTGACCTGTTGGGGGCTGGTGGGCGTGCCCGAGACGGCCCGCCCGACGTCGCGGCAGCAGCGATTCGTTCTGAACGGCCGGGCGATCGTCGATCGCTCGCTGGCCCATGCCCTCAAGGAAGGTTTTCGCGGACTGGTCGATCCCGGGCGACACCCGATCGGCGTCATTCATCTCGAGATGGATCCCTCCCGGGTCGACGTCAACGTTCACCCGGCGAAGACTGAAGTTCGATTCCGCGAGGCCCGGCCGCTTCACGGTCTCATTCGGCGGGCGGTTCGGGCCGCCCTGGTCGAGGCTGATCTCGCCCGCGACATTCCACTCGGCGATGCGGCCGGAGACACCAGCCCGGCATTTCCGAACGCCTCTTTCGGCGGTGACCGGCCGACGACATCCGATTCGAATTCCGGCGTCACACCCGCTCCGGTGGGGACCGATGGCCCGGGAAGTCCATCGGGATCATTCTCCGGCGAACGGACCGGGGCGACGCCGCGCGGATCGTTCCCCGCCTCTCGGACGGGCGTCACGCCGTCGGTGGCGGCGATGCGGGCCGCGGTCGAATCGGTGAAGTCGCCCGGCGGCGACCTTCGGGCTCCGGAGGAAACCGGCAGCGTGATCGGTGATGAACGCGAGATCGAGGCGATCGACGTGCTTCCGACCCTGGTCGGCGCCGATGCGGTGCTTCAGATCCACGAGTCATTCCTGGTGACTCAGGACGAGCAGGGGCTGGTCATCATCGACCAGCATGCACTGCATGAACGGGTCATGTTCGAGATGTTGTCGCAACGAATGGCCGACGGCCCGTTGGAATCGCAGCGTCAACTCGTACCGGAGGTCTTTGACGCCGATCCTTCCCAGATCGCGGCGTTGGAGACCATCGGTCCGCTCCTGGAGCGACTTGGAATCGACGCCGCCCCCGCCGGCCCGCGTTCGGTCGCGGTGCATGCTTTTCCGTCGCTTCTCCTCTCGCGCCGGGTCGAAGCGGCGCCTTTCGTTTCAGAGCTCCTGGAACGGGCCGCGGCGGGGGACATCGACCGTGATGACGACGAGGCCGCCATCGCCGAGGTTCTGGACATGATGAGTTGCAAGGCGGCGGTGAAAGCCGGGGACCGACTTCGCCCGAAGGAGATCGCTCGGCTGCTGGAAATGCGGGACCAGATCGACCGGGGAGCCAGCTGTCCCCACGGTCGTCCGACGCACCTCAGGATTCCGATCGCCGAACTCGAACGACGTTTCGGTCGATCCTCCGGCTGATCGACCCGGACGACCTTCAGCCACCGGAGACCGGCGGCAGGGCGTCGAGCGTTCGAACGTCGCTGGGAATCGTTGTCCGCGGAAGAAGCATTCTGGTCTCGACCGCGAAGGCCACCACGCCTCGCCATTCGGCGAGACCGGGGTGAAGGTCGATCGCGGCTTCAAAGGCGGCGGCCGGCGTCTGGTCATCGGACGGAAGTTCGATTTCCACCATGGAGACGCCGGCGGCATCTTCCAGCATGGCATGCAGGCGAAGGTTCAATCGGCGAACAGCGTTTTCAACGGGATTCATTGCGGATGGAGTCCGAGTGGTGGCGGCGGCTTCACGCGAGGGACCAGCCGAGCGTATCGATGACGGTGCCGGCGGGCACGACCTCGGATTGTTCGGGCAGTCGCGCCAGGCCGTGAGTGCCGATCAGATGTGGAAGATCTCCCGAGCCGTTCCAGCCCGCGATCCGGACCAGGGCGCGACCATCGGGAGCGATCTGGAAGGTCGCCGGTCGACAGGCGGTGCGATGAGGATTTGGCCGGACATCGGCGGCGAGAATTCTTGGAGTCCACGGAATGTCGGTGTCCAGACCGAGGCCGGCATGGATCCAGCCTCGAATGAACACATGCGCGCAGACCAGGGCGGAAACCGGATTCCCCGGCAGGCCGGCCAGGCGGATTCGGCCATCGCGGGTCCACCACGAGAGCGGACGACCGGGTTGCACTCGAACCCCTCGGCCTCCAGGTTCGAGGCCGAGTTCGCTTGCCGCCCGGGGTACGAAGTCCCGATCGCCGGCGCTCACCCCGCCCACGGACAAGACGAGATCCGAATCTCGAAGTCGACCTTGGATCGCGGCCGTGGTGGCGGCCAGATCATCCGCGACGTGATCGATCGCCATGACTTCTGCGCCGAAGTCTTCGAGCAACGCGGCAAGCATCGGGCCGTTTCCGTTCCGGATCCGCACCTCGTCGCCAGCCTGGTCCAGCGGATCTTCGGGAGGTCGGAGTTCGTCTCCAGTGGTCAGAATCGAGATCCGAGGACGAATGCGAACGGGCAGCCGTACCGTGCCGACGGTGGCGGCGATCGCCACCACCACGGGAGTGACCCGGACGCCCGGCCGGACCAGCGCGTCGGCCCGGCGGGCATCGCTGCCGCGGGGATGGATGGAACGCCCCGGTCGGGCTTCATTCACGAGGATTCTGACGGCCGCCCGGCCGTCGATCGACTCCTGGATCAGCCGCTCCTTCTCGACCACCACATCGAGTCCTTCCGGCACCGCCGCTCCGGTGGCGATGGCGACCGCCTGGCCCGGGGGTGGGGCCGGGCCGGGAGAACGGCCGGCGCCGATGGTCTGCGCCAGCAACAGCACCGCATCCGATCGGACGTCCGTGGATCTCGCGGCGATGCCATCCATGGTCGCTCGGTTGAATGGAGGCAGATCGCGGTCGGCGAGGATCGGTTCCGCGAGGAATCGACGATCAAGTCCGGGATGATCGAGTGCGACGTGTTCGGCGCCGGGATCAGGCCCGCCCGTGGCGAAAGCCGCTCGTCCCTGGTCCAGGGTGACGGCCGCAGGGGATTCACTCACGCGTCGATCTCGTCGAGGTGTTCCACGATCGCATCCAGGGCGGCATCGTGGCACGGCGCCAGGTCATGGCCGGCGAAACCGATTTCAATCCTCGCGGCATCGACCCCTGCGGCGGCGAGCGACGCCCGCCATCCGATGGCATCCGAGGGTGGTACGAGGACATCGGCGGCACCATGGACCACCAGGGCGCGGGGTGCGACCGAAGCTCCGGCGTGCATCGGGCCTCGGGCTCCGAGGTTCGACGCGATTTCCGGCGGGATGCCGAGCGATTCCGACAAGGCGAGGTCGAGTCGATCCGGTCGATTTCCGTAGGTCTCGAGGATCGGGGGTGAGATCAGGATGAAACCCGCGGCCGGTGCCTTCGGATCCCCGGCGACCGCGATCAGTGGCGCGGCGGCGGAGAGGCCGAGATGAACCACCGGCACGTCGGGCCAGTGTTCGCGAATGGCTCGGCCGAGCGACGTCACGGCGTCCACGCAACCATCGGCCTCGCGATCGGCTTCGAATGGATCGGGGCGGACCACGCCTCGTCCGGAAGCCACCAACGCCATCGCGAGATCATCACCGAAATTCTGGAGCCCCCGGGTAGCGGGGCGTTCGGCATCCAGACCGAACATGGCGAGGCCGGACAGCATCATCACCATCGAATGAGGAGGGCGTGCGGGCATGTCCACGCGAGCGGAGAGGCTCGCGGCGAAGGCATCGAAGTGGATCTCTTCGACTCGGGGTTCGGCGGAGGTGGTGCGCATGAACCGGATGATACGGCCGAGCCGGGCCCGGGCGAAACGGAATCAGCGTGGGGCGTAGGCGGAATCGTCGTCGCTGAGAAAACCGTTGCGAGGAAAACCGGTGATCGTGGTCAGGAGGTGGTCATTCGCATGCTCGCCCTCGAAAGCGACCTCCTGAGATTCGACGTGGCCATCGAGGCAGCAGAAATTCGTACAACCGCGATGCCGGAAGGCCTGGGTGCCCCCGTGGACCAACCCGAGGTCGACCTCCACGGTGTTGGACGGGGAACGCATGAACTTGTTTGCGCCATCCCGCCATCCGCCGTCTCCGAAGATCGCGGTGGTGTCTGGACGGCGATGGGAGGCGGCGGGCAGACCGCGACGGCAGTTGTCCCAGCCTTCGAGCATGCCTCCGGCGCTGGGAATGGGAAACCGTCCTTCGGCTCCGATGTAGGTGGTGTTGTAGTTGTAGCCGGTGGCAGGATCACTTCCGAAGGTGCTGGAGCCTCGGAACTCCGGGCATTGGAAGACGGACTCGGGTCCGTCGAGATAATTCCAGATCGGGCCCGGTTCGATCGTGCCGTCTCCTCGGTGATCGAAATCCCAGGATGTGGTGCGGCCCCCGCCGTTGTCGAGGAAGAAGAGGATGGCGGCGGGGTATCCATTGCTGGTCGCGTGGTA
>NYSW01000004.1 GCA_002683195.1 Phycisphaerae bacterium | reverse complement strand
TCGGACTCGTCGAACGCCGTCCCCGGCGTCGGTGGCATCGCCGCGATCGCGGGCCTCGGGCTGGTCGGGCGTCGTCGCCGTCGCTGAATGATCTGCTTCATTCGGTCGGTGCCGTTGAACCGATTTCGTCAACCGCCGCCCCGGGTTTCCGCCCGGGGCGGCGATATTGCGTCGACCGATCGCGGGAAAGCCCGGCGGCTCGAACGGGCTGCCGCGCCGCTCAAGAAGCAATCACACCGTCCGCATTCGGATCGTCTCGGGAATCGACCGCAACCGTTCCGCGGCGTCGTCGACTGATTCGGATTCGACGTCGAGGATCACGTAGCTCACCTCGGGATCCGACTGCAGGTATTCCGCCGCGATGTTCGCATCGATCTCGGCGAGCATGGTGTGCATGCGGCCGAGCACGCCCGGGACGTTGCGGTGGAAGTGCAGAATCCGGTGTCGATCCGGCTTCGGGCTCGGAAGGTCGACTTCCGGGACGCTGACCGAAGTCCGGGTGGAGCCCTCGGTCACGTACCGCGCGATCTTGCCGGCCGCGTCGCGGGCGATCGCGGCCTGGGCCTCCTCGGTCGATCCCCCGATGTGTGGAGTGAGGATGACGTTGGGAAGGCCGGCAAGCGGGGTGCGGAAGGGATCGTCGTTTCGCTTGGGTTCGCTGGGATACACGTCGACCGCGGCCCCGCCGAGCCGACCGTCCCGCAACGCGGCGGCCAGGGCTTCCAGGTCGACCACGGATCCTCGAGCGTTGTTGATCAACATGGCGCCCGGACGCATGCGATCGATCTCCTCGGGGCCGAGGAGACCCCGGGTCGAGGGCTCGTCGGGAACNTGGAGGCTGATCACGTCACTCTCGGCCAGGAGAAGGTCGAGAGAATCGACCGGTTGGGCATTTCCGAGTGCGAGCTTCGGGGCGGTGTCGTGGTAGAGGACCCTCATGCCGAATGCTTCGGCGAGCACCGATACCTGTGACCCGATGTGGCCGTAGCCGACGATTCCCAGGGTGCGGCCCCGGACCTCGTGGGCACCCGTGGCGCTCTTCCGCCACACGCCGTCGTGGAGTTCGCGGCTTCGATCGCCCAGGCGGCGGTGGAGGCCGACGATCTCCGCGATGGTGAGCTCGGCCACGCTGCGGGTNTTGGAAAACGGGGCGTTGAAGACCGCGAGGCCGCGGCGGGCGGCGTCGCGGAGATCCAGTTGATCGGTCCCGATGCAGAAGCAACCCACGGCCATGAGGGCTGGCTGGCGGTCGAGCAGTTCCGGGGAGATTCGAGATTTGGAACGGACGCCGAGCACCGATACCCCGTCGAGGGCGGCGTCGAGCGCCTCTTCGGAGAGAGCGCCCGGCTCCTGAACCACTTCCAGTCCGATGGCTTCGAGCAGAGGAACGGCGTCGGGATGAATGCCTTCGAGGAGAAGAGCTCTTGGAGGAGACACTTCAGAGACCTACCACGTCGGGAAGATCGAACAACTCCGCGGTCAGATTGTTCGGGCCATCCTCGGTGATGAGAATGTCCGCCTCGTGGTGGACGCTTCGAGACCCATCGCCGGTGTAGATGGGCCATTCCCGGCCCTCGCTTCGAATCTCGGTGGTGCTGACCGCGATCATGGGCTCGACCGCGATCAGCATGCCGGGCTTGAAACTTCGGAAGGCATCCGGCCATTCGCCGGGGTAGCTCGGAACGACGTTGGAGATGAACGGAGGGCCGTGGAGGGTCCGGCCGTAACCATGGCCACCGAGGCCTCGAACCAGACCGAATCCGCATTTCTTTTCGACGTGATCCTGAACCGCACGGGCCCAGTCGACCAGTGGCCGCCCGGGTTGCATGGCTTCGACGCCGATCCGGAGGGATTCTCGACCGGCCTCGACCAGCCGCATCGAGACCTCGTCGGTCGATTCGATGACGTAGGTCCAGGCCGCATCGCCGATCCAGCCCTGATGGCGGACACCGATGTCGATCGAGACGATGTCACCCGGCTCGATCGGCGTGGCCGTCATGTCGTGGGTGCCGTGGACGATGCATTCGTTGACCGACAGGCAGGCCTCACTGGGAAACGGCGGGTGGCCTCGGACTCGGTAGTGCTTGAAGGCACTTTCGGAATCGAGGTCCCGCAGCGTCCTGCCCACCATCGAGTCGATCTCAGCGAGGGTCTGGCCGGCTTTTAAAAAGTCGACGAGGCGTCGGTGAGTCTCGACCACGCGGTGGGCGGCAGCGGTGGCTCCGGCAATATCTTTTTCTTCGGTGAGAAGCACGGGGCGAATGGTAGTCGGATCTGACAAAAGACGCGGCTCCGCGGTCGANCCGCGGAGCCGCCTTTGATCATGATCGAGGGTTCAGGCTCAGGCAGCCTCGGTCGAGAAGCTGCCGGTCCAGCTGGGACCGGAAAAATTCTGGGTGGGGTTGCCACCGGGGGTGTTTCCGGGCGTCGAGGCGTAGTTCTCGAACCCGGGGGTCGAGCCGGCGAACGGGGTGCCGCCCTGGAACTGAGGGTTGCTGTTTCCGGCGAAGCCGCCGAAAGAGGAACCGGTCCAATCGCTGGTGCAGCCATCGGCGAAGGGAGCGTTCCAGTTACTGGCGAAACCGCCGAAGGACGGACCGTTCCAGCCGCCGGAGAAGCCGCCGTAGGGGGCGCCGTAGTTGCCGTTGTAGGTACCGGCAAAGGGAGCGTTCCAGTTTCCGGTGACGCCGCCGTAGGGGGCGCCGTAGTTGCCGTTGTAGGTACCGGCAAAGGGAGCGTTCCAGTTTCCGGTGACGCCGCCGTAGGGGGCGCCGTAGTTGCCGTTGTAGGTACCGACGAAGGGAGCGTTCCAGTTTCCGGTGACGCCGCCGTAAGGAGCGCCGTAGTTGCCGGTGTAGCCGCCGACGACGGGGGCGAAGTCAGCGGGACAGGGGCCGTTGCAGTTCGAGAAATCGCTGCCGAAGTTGTTGAAGGCACCGAAAACGGGGGTGTTGAAGCCGTAGGTCATGAAGGTCGTCTCCCAGTCGTGAAAATCCCGNGGTCCAGGTCGCCCGCCGATTCCATCGGCGAAGTCATGGCGATCAGGACCGGGGAAGTGGATGAACAAGTGCCTGCCCAATGCANGCTCTCGGTCCATCGGTCTTCATGCGGGGTGACTTTTCCGTCAGACTCGGATTTCACCGATTTCGTCGACTAGCCCTGCCAGTGGAAGTCGTGCCAGGCTCCGGCCAGCATCACGCCCACGGGACCGGGGCCCGCGATCTCCAGGCCGAGATCCCGTTCATCCCGGGTGTCCAGCAGCAGCAGGTCCGCTCGTTTCCCCGGCTCCAGCGAACCGACCTCGTCCTGAAGATCGAGAACGCAGGCGGCGTTCCAAGTCGCCGCGGTGATGGCCTCGGCCGGTCTGAGGCCGCATTTACGGCATGCGAGGGCGATGGCCAAGGCCACCGAGGGAGATGGTGCGGAGCCGGGGTTGTAGTTGCTTGCAATGGCGACCGCGCCGCCGCGATCGATCAGCCCCCGGCCGTCGGCGTAGCGATCATCAAGACTGAAACCACTGGTGGGAAGCAGAACCCCGATCGTGTCACTGGCCGCGATGCGTTGAAGATCCTCCGCGGACGTCGCCTCGAGATGATCCACGCTTCGTGCCCCCATCTCGACCGCGAGCCGAGTCATGCCGAGGCGGTTGAATTGATCGGTATGGACCCGGATCGGGCAGCCCAGGCTCTGAGCCGATTCGAAGAGTCGGCGGCAATCGGCGAGGCTCCAGGCGCCTTCTTCGCAGTAGGCGTCGCAGAGGATGCCCGGAAAGGCTGCGGCGGCCTCCGGCAGCGCTTCGTTGATGATTGCATTCACCGCGCCGTCAGGGTCTTCGGCGTCCGCATCCAGGGCATGGGCACCAAGGAAGGTCGGAACCACGATCTGGGGAGAACGTTCGGCGGCCAGTCGAGTCGCCCGGAGCATCTTGAGTTCGGTCGCCGGATCGAGTCCGTACCCCGACTTCACCTCGACCGTGCCGGTTCCCAGCCTGGCCATTCGCTCGAGGCGACCGAGCAGGGCCTCCGCGAGCAGCGTCTCTTCAGCATCTCGCACCGCCCGGACCGTGGCCATGATTCCGCCGCCAGCCGCGAGGATTTCGAGGTAACCGGCCCCGGCGAGTCGTGCTTCGAATTCGTTCGCTCGGTCGCCGGCGAAGCAGGCATGGGTGTGGCAGTCGACGAAGGCGGGCATCACGACCCGGCCATCCGCATGAACAATCCGGGTTTCTGGATCGAAATGAGGGGCATCACCCGCCCCGATCCGACTGATTCGGCCTTCTTCAACGAGGAGCCAGCCTCGATCGAGCGTGCCCAGGTCGGCGAGTGAACCCTCACGCCGGGGAGCTCGATCTTGTTTTCCAGACGCCAGCGTGAGGATTCTGGCGCCAGTAATGGCGGTTCTGGCGGTCAAAGATGTGGATCTTGTGGTCATGGAACGCACGGTAGCCAGCAGCCGCGCGCTCGGCGTACTCCGCTACACTCCGCCGTTCTGATTCAGGGACCAACCCGGTCCCGATCCAATTCGTCCCTCGAGACAGTGATCCATGTCCAGCCTTCCCGACAAGCACGCCACCAGCCTCGTTGAGATCACCCGTCGAGCGGGCATTCTGCTCATCAAGCCGGTCGGGCCGAGCATCGGGCAGCGGGAAGCGCCGATCATCCAGAAGGAAGTCGAGCCGTACTTCAAGGAGATGGGGAAGGACTTGAACCACCTCGTTCTGGACATGACCAGCACGACGTTCATGTCCTCGATGGGCCTGGGCATGTGCATCGCACTGCGGAACACCGCGAACGGGGTCAAGGCAGATTCGATTCTCTTCGGGCTCAGCAAGGAACTTCACGGCCTGATGTCGATGATGAAGATCGAGAAGCTCTACAAGATCGCCAAGGATCAGTCGCAGCTGAACAAGATGATCGGCGCCGGCTGAGCAACGGTCTCGGCGCCTTTTTTCAATCGGCGTCCGATCGCGATCGAGATCCCTCTCACTCGTCGGTGTGAACGAGGATGTCCGCCCGTCCAAGGTCGTCCTCGCTCAGGTCACCTGAATCCGCCGAGCGAACACAGCTGATCACCAGAAGCTCGACGTCGGGTCGAAGTCTCCGAATTTCTCGGATGGTGCCGCCTTTGAAATCCGAGTGGAATCGACCCACCAACAGGACGACCCGGTCGATCTCCGGCAGATCAAGGGCACGGACGGCCGAAGAGGCCATCGTGGCGTCCCACACCATCTGGCTTCGGAAGATGGGAAGAATCTCTTCTTCTGGAACATCCTCCTCCCGCATCTCCCGCATGAGGTCCCGGAATCGAATCCAGTAGTCGCCCTGCTCCAGGGTGATCGGGAGTTCGAACGTCGCCCGGGTCTCGGTGGGGAGCGCCTCCAGGACCTCGAACCCCTCGATTCTGGCCTGCCGGACGAACTCCCGGGGCGCGTTGGCAGCGATGATCGGGGCGTTGGCATCCCGGGCCGCATCGAGGATCGGTTGATAGAACGTCCACCAGGAATCGGCGCCGCCCCAGTCTTTCGAACCGGTTTCAGTCACGAAGTCTCGCGTGGAGAGGCCGCCGTCGAGCCAGGCATCGACCGCCGCCTGCTCGTCCCGTTCGAGCATTTCCAAGGCGATCGCCGTGCGATCGTCCAGGGCCAGGAGATCCCGGATCAGCGTTCGCTGGAATCCGTGGGCGTACGGATCATCATGTTCCTCGCCGATCACCACGATCTCGGCTTTGAGGGAATCTTCGATCACGCGGTCCCATTCGACGGCGACTCCGAGGGAACCATCCCGCATCGGAAGCTCGGAATACGAGATCGGCTTCGACGTACAGCCTGACGCCAGGGCAAGGCCGGCGAGGAGGATTCCGAAGACCGGTCCGAACCGTGGTAAGGATTCCGGGAACGTGGCGGGGCTGAATTCATGGGTTGATCGCATGAACGAAGTGTCTCTGATTCCGGTCGTGCGGGTCGTGCGGATCATGCGGATTTCCGGAGGAATCCCCGGCCCCTTGTCATCGACTTCGATGGGTCGGGGAGGGGACGCGAGGCATGATCGAGGAGTGAACTCATGACTCGACCCACGGGATTCAGTTCGTTCCTCGGTCCGTGCCTCGCCTTTGCGATGGCCGTGACGTCTGCGTGGAGCATGGGTTTCACCCTCGGCTCCCCCGGTTCCGGAGGCGATCCGGTCTGGGTCGGCCTTCATCTGGAGTCCTTTGAATTCTCCACCTCCCCGAACGACCGGGAAGGGGCGTGGTCCAGCATCGAATGGTGTCGAAACGACGGGCGTCAGGTCGGCAACGGGTTNTGTCCCACGGGAGGAGCCTGGCGGCTCGGGCCCGGGGAGTCGATCAGGGCCTCGATCCGAACGGTGGTCGCCTGTGATCGCATTCGGGTCTGGACCTACGTCGCNGGGCTCGACACCACGGGGTCGTGGATCAGCCTCGGAGTCTCTTCGGGTGACTGTGATGCAAACGACGGGGTCCAGGTTCCGATCCAGTCGACGGGGGGGGCGTGTCTGGATCTTCTGGTCGAGGAGGTCGCCCCGGGGACTGATGAAGCGATCGTCGTCGAATGGTTCAACGGGGGAACTTCGGTGATGCTCATCGACGAGGTGTTCGTGGAGGCCGCCGACTGTGAATCACCGGAATCTCACGATTGCTGTGAGGTGGGGGTGGCGGGTTGCACCGACGATGCGACCGAGGCCTGCGTCTGCGATTTGGATCCGTTCTGTTGCGAGACGGCCTGGGACGCGACCTGCGTCGCGACCGTTTCGATCGGGGAATGCGGAGAATGCGGCTCTGATTGCCTCACCGGACTGGAGCTCGATTTCGGGGACACCTACATCCCGGGCGGGGTCTGCCAGGCTTTTCCGGATCTCTTCGACGCTTGTGACGGAGCGGGGCCNTATCTCACGACTTCCGGCACCTGTGCGGGGCCCGATGATGTGGCCCTCCGTTTCGGCGGCGGATTCCCGTGGTCGACGATCGAGACTCGATGCCTGGACCTCGCCGACGCGGAGGTCGCTCGACTGCACTTCGATTGCCAGACCCAGTCCGGGGTGTCCGGGCCGGTGATCGAAGCGCGTCTGGCGGATGAGACGGTGGTCGAACTGGCGCGGGTCCCGCTGGCTTTCGATTCCGCATGCCGTTCCATCGAGGTCGATCTCACGCCGATTCTGGGAGGAGGACCCTTTCGACTTCGTTTCGCGTCCGGTTCGAGTGTCGGGGATGCGACTCGGATCGACGACGTTCGGATCGAGACCGATCCCCCACACGGTCCATGCGAGATCGGTTCACCGGGTTCGTCCGCCCCCGAGGTGGATGCTTGCGTCTGTGCGGTCGATCTTTTCTGTTGCGAGGCGGAATGGGATGAGACCTGCGTGGCGATCGCCGCAACGGTCTGTGGAGCCTGTGATTCGATTCCGTCCTGCGGGCTTCATGGTCCCTGTCACGAGGCCCGGGAGATTCCGGGTTGCGACGACGTGGTCTGTTGCGAGATCACCTGTGAGTCCGATCCCTTCTGCTGCGTGATCGCGTGGGATACGACCTGTGTGACGATTTCCAACGCCGAATGCGGCTCCCCTTCGCCGGATCTTGATCAGGACGGGGTGGTCGGGGGGGCGGATCTCGGGCTTCTCCTCGCTGATTGGGGGCGCGAAGGAGGCCCGGCGGATCTGGATCGTGACGGGCTGGTCGCCGGAGGTGATCTGGGAATCATGCTCGCCGCGTGGGACTGATCAGGCGGCGACGATCGGAGGGTGGCGGGTCCGATCGGCTCGTCGTCGATACACTTCGACCCCATGTCCAATCGCACCGAAAAGAAGAAGCAGGCCAAGGCCGTCAAGCAGGGATGGCGCACCGCNGAAGGNAGTGACCGNCANGAGNTNTACGANCTTTCGGTNCAGGCGGTCGAACCCGAGATCGANTTCGTCGATCGNGTNTGGGAACGNATNCGAGGNCGNACCGCNACNCGGCTTCGNGAGGANTTCTGCGGNACCTTCGCNGCGGCCTGNGANTGGATCCAGCGCCGGGAAGACAATCACGCGGTGGGCGTCGACCTCGACGAAGAGGTTCTGAACTGGGGGCGGGAACACAATCTGAGTTCACTCGATGCCGAACAGCAGGCGAGGGTGGAACTGGTGATGCGTGATGTGCGGAACAGCGGGGTCGAAGACGTCGAGACCGTGCTGGCGATGAACTTCAGTTACTTCATCTTCAAGACCCGGGACGGGCTCCGAGAGTATTTCGCGTCGGTGTATCGGGATCTCGCCGACGACGGGATCTTCATCTGCGACGCGTACGGCGGAAGCGAGTCGTACACCGAGATGGAGGAGGAACGCGATCTCGATGGTTTCACCTACGTCTGGGACCAGCACTTCTACGATCCGGTCACCAACGACGTCGTCAACCACATCCATTTTCGGTTTCCGGACGATACGGAAATGACCCGTGCCTTCTCCTATGAATGGCGACTCTGGTCCTTGCCCGAGATCCGGGAGGTTCTCGAGGAAGCCGGGTTCAAGAACGTCACCGTCTGGTGGGAGGGAACCGAGGAGGACTCCGGCGAGGGTGATGGGGAATTCGAGCCTGCGGAGCGAGGCGAGGCCTGCCCCGGCTGGATCGCCTACTTCACCGCCGAGAAGTGACGCCCGGATGACGAATCCTGTGGCTCGGGGCGAACGAACCCCGAGATCCGGACTCTGTGAACCATGATCAACCTCGACCCAAGACACGAACGAATCGCCGCGCCGCTCGCCGAAGCCTTGAGCGAGGTGTCCCGGATCTTCGAACGGCAGATCGCCAGCGACTTTCCGGCGGTCTCCGATCTCTGTGGTCATGTGGCCAGATATCGCGGAAAGATGCTGCGGCCGACGCTCACCCTTCTTTCGGGCGCGTCGGCGGCGGGCGGAGATCTCTCGGTCTTCGAGCAGGATGCGCTGCTCCGCCTGTCGGGCGTGGTCGAAATGATCCACATGGCGACGCTCGTGCACGACGACGTGCTGGATGAGGCCGACGACCGACGGGGCGGGGCCACGGTCAATCGCCTCCGGGGAAACGAGACCGCGGTGATGCTCGGCGATTATCTGATCTCCAACGCATTCCACCTCGCGGCCTCGATCGGAGATGCCGATCTCACCGAGCGACTGGGGAAAGTCACCAACACCCTGTGCGAGGGGGAACTGGTCCAGCTTCATCACCGGGATGATCTCGGACTGGACTTCCCGACCTACATCGAGATCGTCCGCCGGAAGACCGCGGTGCTGGTCGGAGCCTGCGGGCGACTTGGGGGAAGGATCGCCGGGGGTGATCCCGACACGGTCGAGGCGCTGGGGCAGTTCGGAGAACGGCTGGGGATCGCGTTCCAGGTCCGGGACGACATCCTCGATCTCGAGGGAGACCTCGAAGTCGTGGGCAAGAGTGTCGGACGTGATCTCGCCAAGGGGAAACTGACCCTGCCGATGATCATGCTGCTCGATCGGGCGGATGCCGCCACCTTCGCAGCCGCGGTGGAGGTCTTCCGGAGTCGCGATGCCGCTGGCCTGTTGAACCTGCTTCGGGCCGGGGATGCGATCGATCGGGCTCAGGAATTCGCCGTGGAGCAGATCGAAGCCGCGATCGAATCGATCGACGGTCAGGACTTCGGCGGCACGGAAGACCTGCTCCGAGACCTGGCTCGTGCCGTCGTCTCCCGGGAACGCTGAACCGCCCGCTTCAGCGCTTTGAAGCAACCGTCCAACGAGAGGGAGGATGGCCTCCTGAAGCGTCACCCTCCCCCGAGTCCTCGGGCTTCGAGTTCACGCCCGGATCCGCGTCGATGATCTGTTGGACGATGGCCGCCGTCAGGTTGGCCGGATGGCCCTGCCAGCGGACGATCCAGTCGGTGGACATGACCGCCACGTGTGGAATGCCTCGAATGTTGAAGGCACTCTTCATCTGACCTTCAGGGTCGAGGGCAAGGCTGTACCTGAACGTCGACGGGTCGAGTTCACGCTGCCTCAGGCCCTTCAGGAACCGGTCGGGAGATTCATCGGAGATCCCGACGCATTCGACCTTCCCGCGAAAGGTGTCGGCAAGATCGTTCATGTGAGGAATGGCCTTGACGCAGGGTCCGCACCAGGTGGCCCAGAAGTCGACGATCGCGACCTTGCCTCGGGCATCCGGTTCCGGGCTGAGCCAGCGATCGACGAAGAAGGTCGGTGCTTTCTTGCCACGAAGATCGGTCGCCGATCCGACCCCGCCCTTGATGGGGGGGTAGGTGGTCGCGATCTCACTGGTCTCCTCAGACGGCTCGGGCGGACTGATCCTGGCCGGGGGAAGGTCCTGGTCATTGAAAGGTTCGGCCACGACCTTGGCGACGGCGGTTCGGAGTCCCTTGTCGGTCAAGCCGGCGTAACGAACCTCGCCTTCGCGATCGATCACCACGTTGATCGGTCGGCGGTAGGCACCGATGAGGTCGCAGGCGGCGCCCGAAGCGTCGAATGCCACCGGGAACGGGGTCTTCACTCGCTCGCAGAATGCTCGAGCCTTCTCGATGCCTTCCGGCGTGTGGAGCAGAATCACCATCACGTCCCCGGACTTCCCGGTTTCGCGAAGGGCCTTTTCGACCTTCCTCGGAATCGTCCGCCCCTGGGAAGTGCCGGCGGTCCAGCTTTGAATGACCAGGACCCGGCCTTGCAGTTCCTCCATCGACTTGAATGGCGCCCGCCCCTTCAACCAGGTGAGATCTGCGGGAAGTTCCGGCATGGCGAAACCGACCCCCGCCTCGGCGGCGTCACGATCCGCAGGGGCGAGACGGTCCTTCCAGCGGCGTGATTCCTGATCGTCCTCGCGGCGTTGGGATGCGGAGGCGTCCGGACCGGTCTCGACGATGGCGGGCGCCATCGCGAGGAAGAGGCAGGCGAAGAGCAGGCGATTTCGAGTGAGGGTTCGCATGTGGCTTCCGTTGCGTTCGAAGTCCGAGCACGGGGGGGATCCCGTGACGAGGGGCGTCTCGTCGGATCCCATGGTACGAGGAGGAGCCGTCGAATCGAGACCACGGTCTCCCGTGAATCACCTCTTTTTCTCGTCTGAACGGTTCGGGTCGAGACTTTCGGCGGTTCCTTCGGGGTGCGGCATTCGCAGGTTGAACCACCGCACCACCTGATCCGCTTCCTGGAGCAACGCGGCGAAGAGCCCGTAATGACCGGTGGGTAGCCACCAATACGCGGCTTTCGCATGGCGTTCGCGGAGACGGCGGCGGGATTCGGCGGGGATGGCGGCATCGAATCCCGCTTCGATGACCAACAGGGGGCGGTCCGCGAACCATCGATTCAGATTTTCGCCATCCAGCGTGCTCGCCTCGCGGTAACTCTCGAGGAATCGAGGGAGGTCGTGATCGCTGATCCGAGGGCCACGGCGTTCGATTCGGAGGTCGTCGTCCCGCAGCGAGGTCCTGGCGATGATCAGGGCCGGGTCGATGCCGGTGGCGATGAGTGAGGCGGCGGCGGTGCGGCGAATGGGATCAAGGGCGGCGGCGATCATCGGGGAGGCCAGCCCGCCGCTGCTCATGCCCACCAGGGCCATCGGGCCGGAAGGGATCAGGGCATCGGCTTCGAATTGACGCATGATGGCGGCGAGCCCGACCGCCCAGCTGCCGATCGCAACGTCGAATTCCGCGGCGAGAATCCGGCCGGCTTTCTCGGGATCGGCTGCGGGTGCCACCCGTGTTCGTCCCCGGGTCGTGGGATCTGGAGAATTGATCGGCGGACTCGAGACGAGCACGCACCAGCCATCGCGGAGAAATGCTTCGGTCATCCACCGTTCCCCGGGATTGAATCGCGCGAGGCTGCCGAGAATGATGGCGAGCCGTTGATTCCGCGCTCCGGCGGGCTGAAAAAGCAAACCGTCGACGGCACGGCGTCGGGGAACCGGATGTCCGGCTCGAGGATCGGCGGCGGCGCACTCGATGATGGCGATCCGTCCGGTGACCGATCCGATGAGGTCGGCATCGATCACTGAAATCACATCGGAGACCGGGAACGGTGTCGCTTCCCAGATTTCCACCGAGCCTCGATCGGGATGTCGAGTCATCGAGATCGCCCGGCCTTTGGGGTCGAGCACCGCGAATCCGACGGGTTGCCCTCGGCCGAAGACTTCGCTCGCTTCCGGAGACGGAGGATCCGTCCACAGCGGGTAGTTCAGGGGCGGCGGTTCCCGGTCCCCCGCGATCTGGGGACCCGAGCCCGGAGTCCTGACGCTGCAGGCGATGATCGCCGGGGAAATCACGAACGCGAGAATGGCGGCCCGGATCAACGCCATACGGTCATGGCGCGGTTGTCGATGAGTCTGACCGAGCCACCGTCCCAACGAAGAACCGCGGCGATCAGGGCTCGCGCCGGTTCGGTGAAATCCGTGACTGGCAGGAGGGTGCGGGGGTTTCGAATCACCGCGTAGCCGATGTCCAGATCATGGGCGTCGAGGGTGTCTCGCATCATGGACTCCGCCGTCGCGGGATGCTGGGCCGCATGGGCGACCTGCAACGCGCGGCCGAGTCCCAGGGCCCGATCTCGTTCCGATGGCGGAATACGAGTGTTGCGGCTGGACTTCGCGAGTCCGTCCGAATCCCGCATGGTGGCCGCCGGAATGATCGCGATGTCCGACAGTTCGGAGTCGGCGGCGACCATCGCGTCGATCACCTGCAACTGCTGCCAGTCTTTTTCTCCGAAGATCGCCCGAGCCGGCCGAGCGTGCTGGAGCAGGCGTTGAACGATCAGGCAGACACCGCCGAAGAAGTGCGGGCGATCCGCGTCTTCGAGACCGGGGCGAATGGCGGCGGGTGGTAACGGGAAGGCGGCGGCGGCGGCCACCGCGGCTTCCGGTCCTTCCGGGTAGATCGTTTCGGGGGACGGTGCATAGATGGCGTCGCAACCAGCCTCCGCCGCGAGGGATGCATCCTGATCGAGACCGCGCGGATAGGCGTCGAAATCCTCATCTGGCGAGAACTGGGTCGGATTGACGAAAATGCTGGCGAGCACCGGCCCCGGGTGTTGGGATGCGGTCTGAATCAGCGACAAATGGCCCTCATGGAGGGCTCCCATGGTCGGTACGAAGGTTCCTCCGTGAAACTCACGAAGGTCATCGGGGTGGTGGATGATCGCTGGATCCGGCATATCGGGGTCCGAGTGTAGGTCTTTGGCGTCCGGGGAGTGGTTTTCTCTGCTTCCAGGCAGTGGAGTCTCAGTCGTTTCGTCGGTAGAATGAATCTCTGGCACGGGGCTGCATCCTCGCGTCAGGCCATACGAATCCGATTGTGGCAGTTTCGTCGGAAAGCCCGGCGGGCGACTGTCTTGCCTGCATGAAGCAGAGCCCGGATTCATCAAGGGCATCGACTCATTGGAGACGGTGACCACTCAAGGAGTCAAGCGAGCGTGAATCTTCCGATCTACATGGACAATGCCTCCACCACCCGGACCGACCCGAGGGTGGTTGAAGCGATGCTGCCGTACTTCACTGAGATCTATGGCAACCCCGGCAGCCGCAACCACGCCTTCGGCTGGGCCTCCGAGGCCGGCGTCGACAAGGCCCGCCAGCAGGCGGCCACCCTGATCGGAGCCGGTCCGAAGGAGATCGTCTGGACCAGTGGTGCGACCGAGAGCAACAACCTTGCGATCAAGGGTGCGGCCCAGATGTACGCCAAGGCACCGGCGGGCTCGTCGGGCCGCGGACACATCATCACCGCGATCATCGAACACAAGGCCGTGCTTGATCCGTGCAAGCGACTCGAGCGTGAAGGCTTCGATGTCACCTGGATCGAGCCGGGACCGGATGGCGTCATCACCGCCGAAATGGTTCGGCAGGCGATGCGCGAGGACACGATTCTCGTCACCATCATGTGGGCGAACAACGAGGTCGGCACGATCAACGAGGTTCCGGAGATCGGCGCTCTCTGCCGTGAGAAGAGCGTCGTCTTCCACACCGACGCCACCCAGTGGGTCGGCAAGATGCCGACCGACGTCGAAAAGGACAACATCGATCTTCTGTCCTGGTCCGGCCACAAGATGTACGGCCCGAAGGGGGTCGGCGCCCTCTACGTGCGTCGAAGGCGACCGCGAGTTCGCCTGCAGGCGATGATGGACGGTGGTGGTCACGAGCGTGGCATGCGGTCGGGAACCCTCAACGTTTCCGGCATCGTGGGGTTCGGTGCCGCCTGCGAGATCTGCGGGGCCGAGATGGAAGCCGAACGCGACCGTCTCCTGATCCTTCGAAAGAAGTTCGAGACCGAACTCTCCTCCCGCCTCGACGTGGTGGAAGTCAACGGTCACGCGGATCGACGGCTTCCTCACCTGACCAACATCTCGTTCGGCTTCGTGGAAGGCGAATCGCTGATGATGGGCATCAAGGACATCGCCTGTTCCAGCGGGTCCGCCTGCACCAGTGCGAGCCTCGAACCCAGTTACGTCCTGAAGGGCCTCGGGCTCGGCGACGAACTCGCCCATTCATCACTCCGCCTTTCGCTCGGCCGGTTCTCGACCGAGGAGGAGGTCGATTTCGCGATCGATTCGATCGCGGAGGCGGTGGAGCATCTTCGGAAGCTCAGCCCGCTCTACGATCTCCACAAGGAAGGCATCGACATCACCACCATCGTGTGGCAGTCCCACTGACGGGACTCCCCGCCATTCGTAAGGAAGCAGACCCATGGCCTACAGCGAAAAAGTAGTCGATCACTTTCAGAATCCTCGCAACGTCGGTTCCTTCGGAACCTCCGGAGAGGTCAAGGACCGATCGGACGTCGGCGTCGGCATCGTCGGCGCCCCCGAATGCGGCGACGTGATGCAGCTCCAGATCCGCGTCGGCGACGACGGCGTGATCGAAGATGCCAAGTTCAAGTGCTTCGGTTGCGGTTCCGCGATCGCGAGTTCCTCCCTGGCCACCGAGTGGATCAAGGGGCGGAACGTCGATGATGCATTGAAGATCCGAAACACCGAGATCGTCGAAGAACTTGCACTCCCTCCGGTGAAGATCCATTGCTCGGTTCTGGCCGAGGATTCGATCCGCACCGCGATCGCCGATTACAAGAAGAAGAATGGTCTCGAGGTCGAGTCCGACGAACATTCCCACACCCACTGACCTCGCATCGAGAGGAGTCCGTCTGATGCCCGTAAACGTCACCGAGACCGCAGCCCGCGAAATCGACGCCATCATCCGCCAGCAGGACCTCGACCCCGCCAAGATCCGACTCCGGGTCGGCGTCAAGGGTGGGGGCTGCAGCGGTTTCAGTTACCTGCTCGACCTGACCGAGGTCGCGAAGGATTCCGACGAGCTGTGGGACTTCACCTACAACCGTCGGCCCGAACCTGCCGCCACCACCTCCGCCGCGGTCGACGTCGGTGGGACCGCGGTCGCGACCGGCGATGACGGGGTCGCCGACGGTGAACCCTTCACCGTCAGCGTGGTGTGCGACCCGAAGTCCTACCTCTACTTGAACGGCACCACGATCGACTTCAAGGACGAGATCATGGGTCGAGGATTCGTGTTCACCAACCCCAATGCCACCAACACCTGTGGCTGTGGATCCAGTTTCTCGGCCTGACCCGCCGAGTCCATTGGACGAAGATCAAGGACCGCCCTCCGCTTGGAGGGCGGTTTTTTCGTCGCGCAGGGATCGAGAGAGGCGATTTGGTCGGAGTGTCGATAATTCTTGAGAGATGGTTCGCTTCGCTCCGGACACTGGAGGAGGTCTGATTCGTGGACCTGCTGGTCCCCATGCTTCTCTGGTCGGAGTTCAGACATGAATCGAATCGCCATCGTGGCCCTTGCCTGCACCGCGACATTCGCCTCGGAGATCCCTTCAGCTCATGCCCAGGGGCAATGGGCGTTCGGAGACGCCTCGCTGAATGATCGTGGTGATCGAATCGATGCCACGCTCGACGGTGATCTGCTGGTCTGCGATTCGAATGTCCTGACCCGGATAGACGGCGCGACCACGACCCTCGAATGGCGACGGCGGGTGGAGGATTTCTACCCCTTGGATGTGATTGAAGCAGCGGATGGTCGAGTGGTGGCTGCCGGTCTGCACGTGGACGATCAGGGGGGGCTCCATGCGGCCATCATGTTTTTCGATGGCGCGGGGAACCACCTCGATCAGCGGATCTATCCGGGAGCGAGCGCCTACGAGTCGTATGAGCTGATCCAGACGGCGGACGGTGGCTTTCTTCTGGCTTGTGAGACGCTGGCACCCAGTGGAAGCATGGCTCCGCTTCTGATTCGAACCGATGGCGTCGGCGACGATCTCTGGATCCACCGGTACGACATGCCGGATCATCCCTTCGGAGTCGGTGAATTCTGTGATGTGGAAGAGATCCTGGAGGGCGATCGTTCGGTGTTTCATCTGACCGGCCGTTTCCAGACCGACTCGCTGGCGAGGTCGGACACGCTCATGGCGGTCGTCGACGATCTTGGGGCGCCCGTCATTGCCGCGCATCTCGGATTCTCGTCGTTCAGTGATTTCGGCCGAGGGTTGCGAGTGGTTTCCGACGGCTACGTGGTCACCGGATATTCCAAGCAGTTGAATGAGGGTGGCGGTACGTACCTCATGCATCTGGATTGGAATTTTGGAGTGTCGTGGTATCGCGGCATCGAGGCGTTCGCGGGCAACAAGGCGATGGACATCACCTCGACCGGCCTGGTGCGATTACCCGGGTACTCGAGTTTTCCGGATCCGGTCAGGGATGCGGCGATCGTCGAGATCGATCTGTCGGCGCCGAATTCGGCTTCGGGCCTCCGGTACGGAGATGTCGGCTCCGAGAAGGCTCTGGATTTCGTGCCGGACGGTGGGGGCTACGCCTTGATCGGCGAGACGTGGTCCTTCGGGACCCCGCAGGCGGATCATTATCTGGTTCGCACGGATTCGGCGCTGGGAAGTGACTGCATCGAAGCGCTCTACGAACCACAGGTCATTCCGGGCCAGATCATCCGGCAGGATCTGAAACTGACGGCGGTGGCACTCGAGCGACCCATCCAGTCCGAGTTGACCCCGCGAGGAATTCGATGGTTCGAGGAGATCGTCTGTGATGATTCGGAACCGATCGGGCCCTGCACCGATCCTCCGATCGAAATGACCTCCTGGTGGACGATGGACGAACTCGCCGGCACGACGGCTGCGGATTCGATCTCGGGGCTGGATGGAGTGCATGTCTCGGGACCGATGATCGTCTCGGGCATGGTCGACAACGCGCTCGACTTCGATGGAGCGGATGACCACGTTCGAGTCCCCGGCGACCCGCTCCTTCAGATCGACACCGCTGGTGTGGTGACCGGAGATCTGACCATCGACGCGTGGATCCGAATCGATGCGACGACCTCGGGTGGCCTTCATCCCATCGTCGCCAGCAACGGTTCCTGCCAGGGATACGCGTTCTACGTCCGGGATGGTCGACTTGAAGCGGCTTTTTCCGACGGGCCGCTGCAGGCTCGGTGGACGTCCTCGAACCCGGTCGTGATTGGTGAATGGCTTCACGTGGCCGTGGCCTGTGATCGGGGGCTGCCGAACGAAAGTTGTCGTTTCTACATCGACGGGGTGGAAGAAGTCGGCGTTCTGCCGTTTCCATTCACGCCGACGTTGGGGGCGCTGGATGGCGGATCGCTGTTGATCGGTCGGATGGAACCATTTTGCAGCGTGGGCAACTCTCAGCCCGAGCATTTCAACGGGGTGATCGACGAGGTCGAATACTTCCGCCGGGCCCTCGATGCCTCGGAGATTCAGGCGATCCATGCCGCGGGCGAAGGGGGCAAGTGCAAAGTCACCTGCAACCCGCCGTGGGATCGACCGTTCTGCATCGATGATGCCTTCATCGATGTGACCATCCCGGTCTGTAACGCATCGCAGGTCGATGCCGACGTGCAGATCTCCTTCAGCGGGCTGAATCCGCCGACCTGCGGTGGCATCGCCGGCCCCACGGTTTTCACGCTCTTGACCCCCAATCCCGTGATCGTCGCCGCCGGAGGGTGTGTCAACGTGGTGGTGCGCATCGATCGACCGGTGGGGATGACGGCTTTGAATCAGGTCGGTTGCTACGAAATGCAACTGCAGAACCTGGTCGATGGTCGCGTCTCGTCAGGTCGAGGTTCGGTTCAGGATCGGCGTGACCTCTGTCCGATCGGCCCTCCGGATCCGATTGAAGTCTCGGTGGGTGAGACCCAGGAGATCGGTTTTCCGTTCATCAACACCGGATTCGATGGAGAGATCGTCGAATGGCGGGCGGTGGTCTACGCCCCGGACATGACCTTCTCCGATGCGTTCATTCTTGATGACGGGGCCCCGGGGTCGTCCCTGGTCGGCCAACTCCAGACCTCGGTGGGAGAAGAGGGGTTGATCACCTTCTCTCTTCGGGCCACGCGATTCGTTTCCGGTGAATGCGATGTGGTGATCTTCACCCGTGCGGGTCGAGCCTGGATCCCGTTGGCTTCGAGGGGGCTGCGGATGGAGCCCGGGGTCTTCTACTGCCCGTCCGACCTCAACGGAGACCTGTTGGTCAATGGGGGTGACCTTGGTCTGATCCTTGGCGACTGGGGTGCCTGTTCGGGATGTCCGACCGATCTGAACGGCGATGGTCTGGTCGGAGGCGCCGATCTCGGCGTCTTTCTCGCCGATTGGGGCGATTGCTCGCGGTGACCCTCGGGTGGGGGGTGTTCGTCGCCGGTCGGGCTCCGACCGTCTCCGGGTCTCGATCAGTGTTCGTACCCGAGAGCGGTCAGTTCTTCGCCCGCGATCTCCAGGAAGACCTGCTGCTGGTTCTCATCGAGTTCGTTCTTCCATCGTCCGATGCGGCTGCCGGAGATGGCATCTCCGAGGCGGGCGAATTCACTTCGTTGTGCTCGGGCGTCGTTTCCCCGGCGCATCGGATCGAGTTGCTGTGGATCCCACTCCAGTCCGAGGCCGGTCACGAGTGTTCGGAGCGTCTGTTCCGGATCGGTGGAGAGGTCTTCGTACCGGATTCGGAGAAGGCGTGGATCCTGGTCGAAGGACAGACCTGCTCGCACGCATTTTCGCCAGTAACGCCCGAACACGGAGATTGATCGGCGTTGGGGAACATTACGGTGGCTCTGGGCGCTGCAGAATCCATCCCTCCCGTCGCGGGTGATGTGGACGATGCGAGCGTTCGGAAAGCTGCGAAGGATCACCGGAAGTCGCATCACGTGCTGCGGCGTCTTCTCGATGAAGACTCTTCGGCCGGACTCCGTGGCGAGCCGGGAGATCTGTCGTTCCATGAAATCGATTCGGCCTGACGCCTCGTTGATCGCTTCCCGGAGCGCATCACCCTCGAGTCCGAAGTGCAGGCGTTCCTTCCGAAAGAGGTTCTGCCAGTCGAACAGACCCGTTTCGCCTTCGATCCCGAAGCAATCACGATGGGCCTGGAGCAGGGTCTGAAGAAGGGTCGTGCCACTCCGCGGTGCGCCCACCACGAAGATCACCGGGTGATCCGACGTGAATGAATCCATCCGCCAGGCGATGTTCCGCCACCAGACCCGCGGATCGAAACCGTATCCCTCGAGGGTGGCTTTCAAGACTCCCATGGGTCTTCTCCCAATCAGCGGAGGGCGGTGATGGCCGCGGCGCAATCCTGTACCAGTGGCTCGGCGGACAAGGGGCCTCCGACGGCCTTTCGCATCCACGCATCGGGAGTCACCGAGCCGATGGAGCAGATTCGCTTGGTCTCGATGGCGAGGTCGCGGCCCCGCATGTGACTTCGAATCTGATGGCTCATCGTGCGACCGATCGCGTAATCGGCCAGGTAGAGCGGATGCCCGAGCATGTGCTGGTAGGCGCCGAGGATGTGATACGGATCGTCGCCGTAGTGAGGCTGGAAGAATTCCGCCCAGACTTCTTCCGCGTTGCGGAGCAACGTGGCTCTGATCGTCTCGGGTGTGCAGGCGTCACCAAGTTCGTAGATCTGTCGCCAGGTTCGAAGTTCGACCAGACTCGGACCGGCGATCTGGCAGGTCATGAGCATGGCCGCGATCGTTTCCTCGTGGTGAGCCCGTTCGGCGGCGGCCTCGTCTTCGATTCCGAGGACTCGCTTGGCCAACGACTGATAGAGGAAGGCGAACGCTTCGGTGCAGGCGGTGTTGGGAACCCCGCGAAGTGCGGTGCGAGGCACGAAGAATGTCGAGCAGAGTTGTTCGAGGTTGTGCCCGAGTTCGTGCATGGCGGTGTCGAAGCCGTCCCAGCCGAGCTGATCCTTGAGTCGGTTGGTTCTCAGCCAGGCGCCGTATTCGGCGAGCTGTGGACGCATCGCGTGGCCGGAGCCCCGGGCGATCTCCACCCGGACTCGAGTGCCGAGGAATTCAGCATCGTCCGCAGGCCAGCCGAGTCCGCGAAGGATCTCGGGGAGTCTCGCTTCGAATTCATGCTCGTCCTTGCAGAGTCGAGACACCTCCGCGTTCATCTCGTCGGCATCGCGGGTCTCGAAAAGATCGTCGAAGTAGATGTCGTGGGCCTCGAGGGGGCGTCCGAGGCGTTCGGAAAGCAGGCCCGCGAGGTCACCTCGGACGGGCGCGGAAAGGATGTCGACGAGGAGTTGTTCGACTTCGGCCTCGGGGATCTCACGTTCCAGTCCGAACTTTCTGGCGATCGCGGTGGGGTGATCTGGGTGGTGGGCGTCGTAGGCGCGAGCGACTGTGACGTTGTCCATCCAGTGGTCGTAGCGTTTGAGATCGATGGTGGGTCCCGGTTCCTCGCCTCCGATGGTGTTGGCCGCCGGGTCCCAGTCGGTGGTCTCGCTGCGATCCATGACCGCTTGTGGCAGGGAACCGTCGATGTAGCGGCTCATCACCCACGCGAGGGCTCGCTGCTTGGCGATTCCGTCCGGGTCGTTGTAGCCGGCTTTGATCTCCTCTCGCACCAGCCAGTGGGCGAGAAGTGAGCGGTCGGCCTCGAACCATCGTCGGCCGGTGGTGTCGACCATCGTGCCCACGGGAATGTGGAAGTTCGAGACCCAGTTGTAACTCTTGAAGTGGAGTTCCCGGGCGAGGTCTGCGACTTCCTTGGGAATCCGCGGACCGAAGGAGCCGACGATGCGAGCCTCCGCCCAACGGTCGGCATCCCAGTCGCCGCCAACGGCGAGCATCTGGTCGAGGGTGGATTTTTCGAGGTTCAGCAAGGCCACGAAGGCGAGCTTCTGGGCGTACTGCTGCTCGACCAGGTCGGGCGCAGGGTCGAAGGTGGCGAGAAGTGCGTCGGTCTTGGGAAGGGAATCACCAACGACGTCGCTCCATCGCCGAAGGTTTCGCCGCATCTCGTAGAGATGCCCGCGGATCTGTTCGACCGCGGTTTCCAGTCGATCCAGAAGACGGGTACGGTCCTCGGTCGTGGAGGCGTAGTGGTCGATGCAGAAGGTTTGGAACGCCTCGGCGTCGCCATCCCGGGTCAGCCACCGTTGGGCGCACTGTTCGATGCCGCGGCGGGCGTGATCACGGGAGGCCTCACCGTGGGTCTCGATCACGGCGGCGAGGGCCTGATCGATGCCGGTGGCATCCAGCGGGGAATCTTCTGGGAGGGTGGGTGCCGAAGGGAAAGTCGAAGTCATGCGGCGATCGTATGGGAAGACTGCCGTGGATGGGGGCGTTAGCCTGCCTTCATGCGCATCCCTCTCAGATCTCTCCTGGTCGTGATCGTCATCCTCGTCCTTCAGCCCGGGTGCGGCTCCAAGGCCCGGTCCGGGTTCGATTCGCTGCGGGCCGGCATGACGGAGGCTCAGGTCAGGGAACTGCTTGGTGAACCGAGCGTGGTGATCCCCGGCGAAGCCGGAGAGGACGGGGCTGTGATTTCGGGGCCACGCTGGCAATACGGCGACAATCTCAGCACCATCACCACCGCGGCGGTTTTTCCTCGGACCGTGCCGCAGCGGGTCTGGGCGGTGTGGTTTGGAACCAACGGAGAAGTGCTGACCTGGCGGGCGCCGATTCTCAACGCCGCCTCGTCGGTGGAATCCTCCACTGATGATGGAGGCGGTACTCCGCTCTTCGTCTCGCCCGCCCCGTCACGCGACCGCTGAGGGCCCGACTCGATTCGGAAGCCGTTGCTCAAAATGAAAAACCGGCGAGCGTCGAAACGCTCGCCGGTCGGATTGACTTCGATTCGGCTCGTCGGTTCAGGCGTTCGCAGCCATCTTCTCGGCCTTGGCTCGTGCATCGTCGAGCGTGCCGACGTACATGAACGAGTTCTCGGGAAGGTCGTCACCTTCGCCGGCGACGAGACGCTCGAAGGAGTCGATGGTCTCGTCGAGGGTCGTGGTGATGCCCGGGAAGCCGGTGAAGACCTCGCCCACGTAGAACGGCTGGGAGAGGAAGCGTTCGATCTTTCGAGCGCGGGACACGGTCAGCTTGTCCTCTTCGCTCAACTCGTCGACACCGAGAATGGCGATGATGTCCTGGAGGTCCTTGTACCGCTGCAGGATGGACTGGACCTGACGAGCCACGGCGTAATGCCGTTCGCCGATGACGTTCGGGTCGAGGATTCGACTCGAGGATCCCAGCGGGTCGACCGCAGGGTAGATGCCCTTCTCGGCGATCTTTCGTTCGAGAACCACGAACGCATCAAGGTGAGCGAAGGTGGTGGCCGGAGCAGGGTCGGTCAGGTCATCGGCCGGGACGTAGATGGCCTGTACCGAGGTGATCGCACCTTGACGCGTCGAGGTGATCCGCTCCTGGAGCGAGCCCATCTCGGTGGCGAGGTTCGGCTGGTAGCCCACGGCGGAAGGCATTCGTCCGAGGAGGGCCGACACTTCCGAGCCCGCCTGCGTGAAGCGGAACACGTTGTCGACGAAGATCAGGGTTTCCTTGCCCGAAGCATCACGGAAGTCTTCGGCCATGGCGAGGCCGGAGAGTGCGACCCGAAGTCGGGCGCCCGGAGGTTCGTTCATCTGACCGAACACCATGGCGACCTTGTCCAGGACGTGAGCGGTGTTGCCTTCGGCGTCCTTGTACTCCGCTTCCTGCATTTCAAGCCAGAGGTCGTTGCCTTCGCGGGTTCGCTCGCCGACACCGCAGAACACGGAGTAGCCACCGAAGTTACGAGCCACACGGGCGATCATCTCCTGGATGACGACCGTCTTGCCGACGCCCGCACCACCGAACAGACCGATCTTTCCACCGCGGACGAACGGGCAGAGAAGGTCGACGACCTTGATGCCGGTCTCGAGGATTTCGGTCTTGGGGTTGAGGTCGACGAACTTCGGCGGATCCTTGTGGATCGGGCTGAACTTGTCAGCACCGACCGGGCCGCGTTCGTCGACGGGTTCGCCGAGAAGATTGAAGACGCGTCCGAGGACCTTCTCGCCGACCGGCACCTGCACGGAGCTGCCGGTGTCGACGCAAGGCTGTCCACGACGCATGCCGTCGGTCGAGCCGAGTGCGATGCAGCGGACGACGCCGCCGCCGAGGTGCTTGGCGACTTCGCCCACGAGGCGAGTCTTCTGCCCCGACTGTTCGAGCTCAACGTCAATGGCGTTGTAGATCTCGGGGAGATCGGACTCGGGAAACTGGGCGTCGAAAGTCGAGCCGATGACCTGAAGAACGGTGCCGGTCGAAGCCATGGGGGGGGGTGCTCCTCGAAGCGGGCCTGGAAACCGTCCCCTCTCGTCGAGGGGCGTAGGGCGAGAACGTCTGGTCGAAGTCGAGCGACTCCGGACATCTCGGGAGAACGAGAAGAATAACTGCCCTCCCGGCTACTCACAACCAGAGGGTGCCGCAGGCGGTTGAGGGCCCGGGAACGGGGGTCAGCCCTGGAGGTCGAGGGTGCGGCCGAGCGCCACGCCGGTGGCGGCCTCGATTCGATCGGCCTGGCGGTTGTAGAGGTGCATCGGGCCCTCGTTGACCGCCTGGGGGCGGGTCGGGAGGTGCTTGCCGCTGGGGATGGCCGAGACGGAATCTCCGTCGAATCCGGTTCCGCGGTTGATGTCGCTTCGAACCGTTCCCGCCACCAGAAGATCAAGTCGTTCGGTGTTCGCGGAGCGGGTTTCAACCTGATCGACCACGGTGGGGCGGATCGTGGTGGAGGGGGCCGCTCCCGCGGCCGAAGTCGGGTTCGGTCGGGCCGACGGCGAAGTGGGTCTCACGCCGTAGGCGGCGGAAGCTCGGAATGGAATGGGGCCGGTGGAATCCATGTTCACGAAGAGTATACGAGGACCGGGGAAGTCATTCAGGTCCGCGGGAGTTATCTGAATCGAGCCCGTGTCCGAAGGCGGAGGCGGCGGGATTCCGAGGAAAAAGGGTCTTCGTCTCGAGGTTGGGATCGATGTCGAGGCGTTGGGGGGCGGTGGTACGGCCCGGGAAGCCACCGAGGGCTTCGACCAGCACGGAAGACTCCGCAGACCACCAGAGATTGGGGCCGAATTCGAAATTGGCCGGGGTGGAGCCCGGGGCGACGAGTTGCTTCAGGCGTCCCACGGTCCAGGTGATCAGGCAGGAGTCGATCTTGACGGTGATCTGGCCCCGGTCGTCGGCGTTGGAAGAATCGGTCCCGGGGTCTTCGGGCTTGGGCTCGCTCACGACGACCACGCCCTCGACCGGTCTCACGATCGTGCTCCGCTGAAGGTTGACGTTGAGTGACGTCTTCGGGACCGAGTCGAGATCGACGGGGGTGGGTACGTTCAGAAAGACGCACCGGTCCATCCGGAGGGAGGATGTGTAGTCGGGCCGACCGCTCAGAGACACGCCTTTTCGGGCCATGCCGATGAACGAGCAGCCGGTGAGGCTGGTCTGATCGACGCCACGTAGGGCGAGGCCGCGAAGGCCACTGTCGAGCTGGCCGGTTCCTTCGCCGACGAGGGTGGAGCCCCGAACCCTGCCGGTGTCTTCGATGTCGAATCCGGTCTGCCGCCAGCGATAGACTCGAATCCCGGCCAGATCGAGATGATCGAGGCGGGCGGCGCTGATTCCGAACTCCGAAAACCGATCGGACTTTGGAGGAAGCACCTGGATGTCCACCAGAGAGATCGAACCGCTTCGTTTCTTCTCGGGACCGACCACGCGGATACCACCGCTGGAAGCGGTGAGGATCAGCATGCTCTTGATTTCCACATGATCGCAATCGCGAAGTTCGAGCGACCACGGCCGCTCGTCGCCGCGTCCGATCCCCGCCGGAATCCGGGGGTGGGCCGAGGTGATGATGATCGGAGCCTCTGCGGTTCCCCGATAGGAGTCGACCATCACGGAAGCGTGGAGGCCGGCAGCGAGAAGGATTCGGTCGCCGGGTGCGACGTCGGCCGCTTTCGGCCACGGGGCATCGAGCTCGATCCGGTGATCCACTGCTCGGGCGGTCTTCGTGGCGATCAGGAGGCTGCAGAGAACGCAGATGATTCTCAGGCCGCGGCTGGTTGCANCGGTGTTCATGCCAGCGTCCTTGGAGAAACCAGAGGCAGATTGATCTGCAGGAGTTTCNCCCCGGAGGTGGGATGGACTTCGGGCCGGGGGCAGGAGGCGGGAAGAAGGACGGTGTCTCCAGCGATGAGTCGGGTCGAGCGTCCTTCCCCGTCGAGTACGCGGGCGTCACCGGAGACGCCGACCAGGACCGTCGGCTCATCGTGGGTGGTGATGGCCAGTGGGCGTTCGTCCAGTTCGACGTGATCGATGGTGAAGTCGTCCGTGGAGCACATGCGACGGGTCGTGACGCCGTTGTGAACCACCGGCATCACGTCCTNGAGGTGGGTCACGGCGGGACGACCGTCGTGCTGTCGCCGTCCGAATCGCATGCATTCCATGGCCGCGTCCAGGTGCAGGGGGCGGCCGGGATCGTTTCGATCCCAATCCCAGACGCGGAACGTGGTGTCGCTCGGGGTCTGGGCCTCGGTCACCAGTACGCCGGTTCCCAGTGCGTGGCAGATTCCACTTGGAAGCCTCACGCAGTCTCCCGCTCGGACTTCGATGCGGATGAGGCATTCCAGAAGACGACCGTCGCGAATCGCCTTGAGGAAGTCTTCAGGCGTGACATCATCCTGGATGCCGCGGTAGATCGCGGCCCCTGGACGGGCCTCCAGCACGAACCACGCTTCGTTCTTCACGAAGGTTTCTGGATGAGCGTCGGCGTACGCCGGGTCCGGATGTACCTGGACCGACAGGTCGTCTTCCGCGTCCAGCAGTTTCACGAGCAATGGGAAACCACCGGTGGCGGCGGTGGGGAGCCCGCCCAGCAGTTCCCCGGCGTGCTGGGCCCGGAGGTCGGCGAGGGACCGACCTTCGAAGGGGCCATCGGCAATACGGGAGATGCCTCCTTCGATCGAAGGGGGGAGATCGGCGAGGTCCCACGATTCACCGATCGCGGCCGAAGGCGGCAGGACTCGGCCCCAGTTGGAGAGGCGACGTCCGCCCCACGCTCGAGCTCTCAGAATCGGGTCGAATCGGAGTGGAGGTAGCGTCATGATCGTGGCAATCCGGCTTCGGTTGGTCAGAACCGCATGCCGGTGACCGTCGTCTCCACGACGAGGTTGTCGCCGACGAATCCCTGGCACCGTGAAACAAAGCGGCGTCGATTGTTCGAAATCATCTTGGCCAGAATCACGAGGCGATCTCCCGGAACCACCTGGCCCCGAAACACCGTCTCGTCGCTTCGGACGAAGCCGAGGAATCCCCGGTCGGGATCATCCAGCTTGTCGATCTGGATCACGAAGCTGGAGAGCTGGGCGGATGCTTCCACCATCAGTACGCCCGGATAGAGAGGGCGGCCTGGAATATGTCCTTCGACCCAGAACTCGTCATCTCGGATGTCCTTCCAGCCAACCCCGCGTCCTTCGGTCCACCAGGCGACCCCGTCGAGTTGCACCATGTGTCCTCGATGNGGGTTGATGCGGTGGATGAGGTCGAGCCCGGCCATCGGGGCTTCGAAGTCGACNTGGCTGTAGTCGAACAGTAATTCTGAAGACACTTGAAATTCCATTGCGAGAAGGTGGTGCCGGCGATTCTACCGGACAACCGGTGACTGCTGCTCAGCCCGCTGGATCGATCGTGCCCTCGTNATTCAAAAGGAACGACGCCGCATCCGATCAGGGATGCGGCGTCGAGATCTTGTCTCACCCTTTGCAGGGGTGGAGAGGCTCAGTCGGGCTTTTGCGTACTCAGGATGTCGGCGCGAAGCTGCTTGGCGGCTTCCCTGACGTCCTGCATGACCTTGCGTACGCGCGTGCCGGCGGCCTTGTTACCACCAGCGGCCTTCTGGACGTCGTCGACGCACGAGTCCACCAGGCGACGAAGTTGTTCGTAGGCTTCCATTATGGGTGCTCCTTGTCGGGGCCCGTTTCCCGGCTTCCCTGTCCGCAGGGATCTGCTCGGCGTTCTGGGCGAAAAGAAGATCTGATTCGTCCGAGAGTATCGGCTGAAACCCGGTTCGCGGCTCAGAATCAAGGTCCAGTTGTGCAGAAAAATCAAAACTTACGCCCCGAAAACAGGCGAAAAGTGGGCTTGGAGCCGATTTTTCGCTGCAGATCGGTGCTAGATCATTGATTTTCGGAGTTTTTGCCGATCGGCCATTCTAGGCCCCTCATTTGGCGCGGTGGGCGATGATTCAGCCCTGGCTGCCTGCCAACCTCATTTTCAGACCCGGAGGTCCCCACCGCCCTGAAGGGATGCGGAATACTTCGATCGAACGGGGTCAACGACCTCGGAGACGAAGCGATCCACCTGGGCCGGGGCTCGTCCGATGAAACGTGCCGGTACCACCACGTCCTCAAATGGCACGGATGCGAATTCGGGCGTCTTTCGCAAGCGATCAAGCAGATCATTGTCCTTGCCTTCTTCCTTGATTCGGCGGGCGGCTTCCATGCTCGCAGTTCGAATCACTTCATGAAGGTGCTGCCGATCACCGCCGCGACGGGCCGCTTCGAGCATGAGATCTTCGGTGGCCATGAAGGGAAGCTCGGCGGCAAGGTGGGCTTCAACCACCTTTTCGTGCACGATGAGTCCGCCGGTGACGTTCTCCAGAATGTCGAGGCAACCATCCAAGGCGAGGAAGGACTCCGCAATCGACAATCGTCGGTTGGCGGAATCGTCAAGCGTCCGCTCGAACCACTGGGTGGCGGCGGTGTCGTAGCCATTACCGACGAGGTTCATCACGAAGCGTGCGAGGCCGGTGGCTCGTTCGCACCGCATCGGATTCCGTTTGTAGGCCATCGCACTGGAGCCGATCTGATTCTTCTCGAATGGTTCTTCGACCTCGCGCAGATTGGCCAGCAGTCGCAAGTCATTGCAGCATTTGTGGACGGCGGCCGCCACCGTCGCGAGGCCGGCGAGCAGGCGGGCGTCGGCAAGCCTTGGATAGGTCTGGCCACAGACGGTCCAGGTTCGTTTGGGATCCCAGCCAAGGCTCGACGCCACCAGTTCCTCGAGGCGATCGACTTGGGCCGGATCTCGGTCGAGGAGGCCCAGGAAAGAGGCCTGAGTACCGGTCGCACCCCGCATCCCGCGAAGTTGGAGACCGTCTCGAAGCCGTTCCACCTCTTCGAGGCCGATGGCGAAGTCCTGGGCCCAGAGCGTCGCTCGCTTGCCGACGGTGGTCGGTTGGGCCGGCTGATAGTGGGTGAAGCCGAGGGTGGGCAGTGAGCGATGNCGGGTGGCNAAGTCTCCAAGTCGATCAATCACTCGGGCGATCTTGGCCGCGATGAGTTCGAGGGCTTCATGCTGAATCAAAATGTCTGCGTTACAGACGACGTCCTGGCTGGTGGCCCCGAGGTGAAGAATTCCGGCTGCCTCCGGCACCCGATCACCGAGAGTGTGGACGTGGGCCATCACATCGTGCCGAAGCCGCTGCTCGTGTTCGGCCGCGACTTCGAAATCGATGTCGTCGAGAGCGGCTCGAATTCCAGCGATCTGAGTGNCGGTGATCTCGAGTCCAAGCGTCTTCTGGCTTTCGGCCAGGGCAAGCCATATCCGCCTCCACCAGCCGAACTTACGTCGCTCTGAAAAGATGGAACGCATCGCCTTGGAGGCGTTCCTGGTCTCCAGGGGGGACCGATAGCCGGAAAAGCGATCGTTTGACGAGTCGAATGGTGGGGAAACCGGAACTGGCATCGGAGGCTCGCTTGGAATTGCTCAGAATCGGAACACAATGGAAACATCGTGCGTACCCTTGAATGGTAACCGGCCGGAATCCGTCATCTCGGGCCGTGCGAACCGCTCTTGGATGGTCAGCCGATTCATCCGTATTCAGACCGCCCCCCAGGTCAGACTTTCATGCCCGACTCCTCAAGAGCTGAACGATTCAACGAGCCCCAGGCTGCGTCAAGCACGCACGCCCTTGGGTACGTGGTCAATGCTGCCAGTGGGACGCATGCGGCACTGGACCCGGACCCGGGACAGTCGGGTGTTCTGGGTGCGGTTCGAGGCACCAACGTGCCCGAAGTCGACCCCGATCTCGAGTTGATCGAGGCTTGGCGACGGGGTTCGAACGCGTCGCTTGACATGCTTTTTCAACGGGTGCAGCCCCGAATCTACGGTCTCTGCCTCCGGATGCTGGGCCGGCCTGAAATCGCCGCCGACGTGGCTCAGGACGCCTTCCTTCGCATGTACGAAGGGCTTCCGGGCTTCGATGGGCGGGCGAAGTTCATGACTTGGAGCATCCGAGTCACGCTGAACTGCGTCTACAGCCATCTGAGGCGAGAAAAGTTGCGGCGGCATGCCCGGCTCCCGGAGAACGAGCACGGAATCGACATCGGGACCTCCGAGGCGGACCCCTCGGAACGATTACAGCGTCTCGCTCTCCGCCGAGACGTGGTCACGGCCCTTGGGAGTCTCGATCTCCAGGCCCGTGCCATCATCGTTCTTCGTGATTTGCAGGGNCTTGATTACGCAGACATCGCCGAGGTGCTTGGANCCCCGATCGGGACGGTGAAGAGCCGCCTCTTTCGAGCCCGAGCCGCCCTGCGTTTCTCCCTCGAAGGTCTCGGGCACGACAGCGACGGTTGATCCCAGCGGACTTCGTGCTCTTCGCTACCCTGCACCGCAGGCATCGATCTTCCGGTGTCTCACGTCAAGAGGGTTCGGAAGATCGCCCGTTGAATCAAGACTCCGACCAACCTCTCGATTCCGGCGACCCTGATGTCGGCCANAGTGATGCGTCGTCGGACGAGCTCGCTCACGAAGACGGCCCGCACGCCGAGGTCGATCCACCGGCGGACATCCTCGGGCTTTTCGGCGGGTCTGCAGAGCTCACCGCGCTGGCCGATGAGGACGCGAACGAACTTCTCCGATTCGTCGAATCATCGATGACGGAATCGGAGGCGTCGGAGTTCCTGGCTCAGCTCGAATTCCGTGACCCTCTGGCGGCGATGCGTCTGTTGCGGATGCAGCAGGATCACCGTCTGTTGCGTACCACCGGTGAAGTGCCGGTCGGCCGTGATCTGCTCGGACCGGTCCGCGCTCGTGTGGCGCGAGGCGAGATCGTGGCGGATTCCAATTTCGCGGCCGGTGCGGCGGAGCCCACGCAGTTCATGGAGCGATCGCTGGAGTCTCTGGTTCGTCGACGGCGGTGGGATGCCAAGCGAAGGCCGGTGCAGATCCTCTTCGTCGGGCTGATGATCGCGGGGCTGTCCGCGGCGGTCCTGTGGGGCCGTGGGCGGCTCGGCGGCAGCGTTCGACCGACGGGACCGGATGTGGTCGCGTCGGAAGACCAGGGGGTGTTCGCACTGGCGTCGTTCGGGCTGGTGGTTCCGGTCACCGATCCCGCAAGGATCGAGACGGAAATCGCGCTGATTGCCATCGAGCGAGGCGTGACCCTGGTTCGGAATCTTCAAGCGTCACCGCTTGGAGATGGTGTGAGCCAGCCGTTGCCGATCGTGGGTCGGGGCGAGGATGGGCCGCCGGACGAATTGCGGCAGGCGTTGGCCGACCGCGGCTTCGGATACGCCCTGGTCATGACCAGGGGTCAGGCATCGGCGGTTCTGGCGGAAATCGGTCAGGTTGCCGCGGAACGCGATGGTCGATTCTCGGCTCGATTGGTGTCGACGAAATCCACCATCGAGACGGATCTGTCCCAGGACGCCTGGACCAGCTGGTCACGACAGGCGGAGGCGGTTCCCGCTCGGGTCGATACCGACGAAATGGTCGTGGTTCCGTTGGCCATGATGCCGTTCACGGAAGAATGAACATGGGTCGGGGATTCAGGAAGACGGAGTCGAGTCCTGATGTCCGCCGATCGTGGTCTCTCGCCCTTTGCGAAGGCGACTGATGTTGCCCCGGTGACGAAACACCACGAACGCGGCGATCAGCCCAGTCACCACCAGAAACGGGATCGAGCCTCGGATCGCACCCTCGCCGGTTCCCAAGGCGACTGCCAGCACGGTGGCCGGGAGGACGATCGCACCGATCATGCTTGCCAGGGACATGAAGCGAGTGAGCCCGAGAATGACGGCCCAGACGAGAAACGCGGCAATGGCCGGAATGGTCAGGGTGGGCCACATGGCGAGCACGCTCCCGAAGCCCGTGGCGACACCTTTGCCGCCGCGAAATCCGAGGAACGGACTGAAGCAGTGTCCGAGGATCGCAGCGACCGCGACGCTCATCCATCCCCAGGCGGCGGCCGGGGCGATCTCTCCGGCGTCGCGGCCGATCACCCCCGAAAGCCAGCCGGCGAGCAGGACCGGTGTCGCACCTTTCAGGGCATCGAGCAGGAAACATGCGATTCCGAATCGCCGGCCGAGCACTCGTCCGACATTGGTGGCCCCGGGGTTCCCCGAACCTTCCTTGCGAATGTCGACGCCGCGGCTGCGTGCGATCATGACCCCGAAGGGCGTGCTGCCGCATGCAAACGAGACCGCGATCGCGGTCCACCAGAACCAACCGAAATGTGTCGCGGCTTCCGTCATGCCGTGAACGATACCGAGGCGGGATCCAGAAGCGTTGAAATCGCTTGCACGACGTCGCCGACCGCGATGCGATCGATCCGGCAGGCCTCCGGATGCCGATCCGCGACGTGAAGGTCGTCCAGAAACGGTTCAGCGAGAAGTATTCGTTCCCGAGCCCCCGGAAGCAGCGTCCATCGATGATCGGTGGGGCCGAACATGGCGACGGTGGGAATGTCGAGTCCCACGGCGAGATGTCTGGGGCCGGTGTCATTGGTGATCAGGGCGTCGCACCCGCCGACGACGGCTCGGAGGGTGTGAAGGCCGAGCCCGCTCGCNCCCAGATTTCGCACCACGGGCGTCGGTGAATCTGCGAGATCCCCGGCGATGGAGGCAAGCAGTTCGGATTCATCGGGACCGCCGAGGAGCACGATCGAGCCTGCGACCCCGCGAAGACGTCGCGTCGTTTCCACGAAGTTCTCCGCGGGCCACCGTTTCGGAAGCTTGCTGCCTCCGGGCACCATGCCGACGATGGGTTGGGGAAGGCCTTCGAGCAGCGGCGCGGCGAGCGACCGTTCTGATTCGCTGACTTGAAGTCGAGGCCGACGATTCTCGACCGAAACGCCGAGGGCCTCGACCAACGACGCATAGAGATCGACGGTCGGGCGAGGCACTTTCTTCGATGGTCCCGGCAGCGAGTGAGTCAGCAACCATCCGCGTCCATCGCGTGCGACCCCGATGCGAATCGGGCAGCGGGCGAGGCGAGCCACCAGGGCCGACCGGAAACTGCCGCGGAGGAGGAGGATGGCATCCGGACGANCCCGGGCGACCTGTCGTGCCGCTCGCATCGGGCCCAGGAGGCCTCGGTCCTCGAGGGGTTCGAACCGATCGATGCCCGGATGGTGGGCGAGTGCAGCGAGGGCGACCGGCCTTCCGTGAAGGGTGATTCGGAGATNCGGGTGTGCGGCGGCGAGAGCGCGAATCGCAGGTTCGCACATGACCGCGTCCCCGAGCCAGTTGGGGGCGAGCACCGCGAGGTTCGTCCAGCTCGAGATCTCGAGGGGCAGGCTCATGAATCGATGGATCCGTCGGGATCCGCATCGGGATCAGGGGCGACCCAGAGATGGAGCCCGCGGCGATCAAGGTGCCAGCGGTCGGTGGTTCGCCGTAACTCGGCGGCGAGACCGATCGCCAGCATCGGGGGGCCTTCAACGGCGATCTCCAGCCGGCGATCCATGATCTCGACGCGTTGGAGGGCCACGCCGGTTCGTTCTGCGATCCCGTTGGCTGCAGCGAGGACGGTCTCTTTCAGACGCTCATCCTCGAGATCCGCGTCCTCGGAAAAGGCGAGTCGAACGGCGTGAGGCCGCGATTCCGTCATTTTCGGCCTGCAAGGATGATGGCGATCGAGGCGAGCAGGGCGACCAGCGTGACCAGCATCCAGCGGAGGAAGGCCTCGTGGTCGTCGAGCATCAGGATCGCGGCGACGAAGGGGAAGGCCGCGAGGCCCATGAAGGCGAGGGCGACGGCTCGGGTCGATCCGCCGTCTCGGACCCCGATCGACTCCGTGAGGTCCTCGACCGCGCGTCGAAGCGACGCGATCTCGTTTCGCTCGGGTCCTCGGCTTCGGCCCGGCTTGCCGGCCGCGAGGACGAGGTCGACGGCTTCGGTGAAATCGGCGGCCACCGCGGTGGGCGGGGTTTGATCGTCCGCTTCGGCGTTCCCCACGAGCACCGTGCGGCAGCCGGCCGCGCGGCCGGCATCGATGTCCCGGGGCTGATCTCCGATCATCCAACTTGCGGACAGGTCCAGGGCCAGATCCCGGGCGGCTTGAAGCAACATCCCCGGCCGGGGTTTTCGCCAGGGGTGTTCCCGGCGGTACTCCGGCAGGGTCGCTTCTGGGTGATACGGGCAGTAATAGAAGCGATCGATGAGGCCACGTCGTCCGGCGGCCTGGTCGAGGAGGCCTGCAATCTCCCGATGGACGCGGTCGACGTCCTCTTCGCCGTATCGGCCTCGAGCCACGCCACCCTGGTTGGTGACCACGACGAGGCGATAGCCCGCGTCACGAAGTCGGAGAAGTCCTTCCGGAACTCCCTCCAACAAGGCGACTCGGGTTGGGTCGCCCAGATCGCCGTCGTTGGCGATGAGCGTATTGTCACGATCAAGAAAAATGACGGGATCCACGTGGATCAGAATAACCTCGCGGGCCTCGAATGGCTCGTCGGAGTCCGGGGAACGGCTAGGATTCCGGACTCGGCCGTTTTTCGATGTGGAGGCGGCCTCCATACCTGCTCGATGAGAAGTGACTACACGATGAATCAGGCTGACGGTTCGGGTGCTCTGGGAATTCTTGCCGGCGGCGGTCCCGCCCCCGGTATCAACGCGGTCATTTCCGCAGCCACGATTCGAGCTCGGTTGCAAGGCATCGAGGTCCACGGGATTCTCGACGGCTTCGGGCGGCTGATCGACGGGGCGGAAGACGCCACTCGTCGGCTCGACATCGATGATGTCGCTCGCATGCACTATCGAGGTGGATCGATGCTCGGCATCGCCCGTGCCAACCCCACTCGTCGCGAAGAGGATCTGGATCGGGTGATCGCGGGGCTTGAAGCCCGAGGCATCGACAAACTGGTCACCATCGGTGGTGACGACACCGCCTATTCCGCCTTTCGCACGAGCGAGCGGGCCGAGGGGCGAATTCAGGTCGCACACGTTCCGAAGACCATCGACAACGATCTGGATCTTCCGCCCGAGATCGACACTTTCGGCTATCAGACCGCTCGTTCGGTGGGAGTGGACGTCGTTCGAAACCTGATGACCGATGCCAAGACCACGAGTCGCTGGTACGTGGTGATCGCGATGGGGCGGACCGCGGGGCACCTCGCACTCGGTATCGGGAAGGCGTCGGGAGCGACCCTCACCGTGGTGCCGGAAGAGTTCGGCGATCGGAAGATTCCGCTGTCGGAGGTCGTGGACATCCTCGTGGGTGCGATCATCAAGCGGCGTTCCGAAGGCCGCGAAGATGGCGTGGCGGTCATTGCGGAAGGCGTGGCCCTGTCCATCGAAGAGTCCGATCTCGAGCAGCTGGGGCCGATCGAACGTGACGCCCACGGGCACGTCCGTCTCGCGGAGATCGATTTCGGGGGTGGTTTGAAGCGGTTGGTTCGGAAGCGGCTCCGTGAGCTGGGGCTCGACGTCACCATCGTCGAGAAGAACATCGGCTACGAACTTCGATGTGCCGATCCCGTCCCCGCGGACATGGAGTACTGCCGTGATCTGGGGTATTGCGCGGCTAAATTCCTGATCGAAGGCGGTTCCGGAGCCCTGGTCTCGATGCAGGGCGGGAGGTTCGTGCCGTGTCCCTTGAAGGAGATGCTGGATCCGATCACCAACCGCATGCAGGTTCGAAGAGTCGATGTTCACTCGACCCGATACGGGATCGCTCGGCGGTACATGATCCGACTCCGTCGGGATGATCTGGAGAATCCCGACAAACTCGCGAGGCTGGCCGAAAGTGCGGGCCTGACGTCGGAAGAGTTCCAGCAGCGATTCGCCTCGGTCGTCGCGACCGAGCCGCCGGCGCTGCATCTGGTGACCGCCTGAGCCGATTCGAAAGCGGCCTTTTTCGAGTGATTCGCGCTCCGGCGTTCGCCGGGGGTAGGATGACGACCGGCGCCGATCACCGATCCCGGTGCCGGCGCAGCATCGAGCGATGGCCGGTACGGACCGGTCGAGACCAGACCCTCTCACGGACCGGAACGACGTGACCGATTCCAATGCTCCCAAGTCCGCCGGCTCCGCCGAAGCGGATCCTGCCGCCGNCCTCATCGCCGCCCGCCGCCAGAAGCTTCGTTTCCTTCGGGAGGAGCTCGAGGTCGAGCCTTACGGTCGCCGGGTGGAGGGATTGGCGTCGCTCACCCAGGCCCGGGAAGCGTTCGACCAGACTGCTCATGAGGCGTTTGATGCCGATCCCGAATCGGATGATCGACGTCCTCGCATGCTGGTGTCCGGCCGGGTGATGCAGCACCGTGACATGGGCAAGCTNGTCTTCATGACCCTGCGGGATCACACCGGTGATCTGCAGGTCAGTGTCTCCAAGGCCCAGTGTGAAGCCGGCATGTTCCGTCTCGCCAAGAAGTTGGACTACGGCGACGTCGTGGTGGCCGGCGGGCCGATGGGCAAGACCAAGCGAGGCGAGACCTGTGTCTGGGCCGATCGGGTCGAGATCCACGCCAAGAGCCTCGTGCCACCGCCGGAGAAGTGGCATGGCCTGTCGGATCCCGAGATTCGTTTTCGTCGTCGTTACGTCGATCTGCATGCGAATCCCGAGGCGATCCGGACCCTCCAGGACCGTTCGCGGATCATTTCCCGGATGCGTGCCTTCATGGAACGCCGCGACTTTCTCGAGGTCGAGACTCCGATGATGCAGCCGATGGCCGGCGGCGCNGCTGCTCGACCTTTCGTGACCCATCACAACACGCTCGACCTGGATCTCTACCTCCGGATCGCTCCGGAGTTGTTCCTCAAGCGCCTGATGGTGGGGGGGCTGCCGCGGGTCTTCGAGATCAACCGCAACTTCCGCAATGAGGGGGTCGATCGAAGTCACAACCCCGAGTTCACCGCGATGGAGGTCTACGAGGCGTTCGGCGACTGCTGGTCGATGCTCGAACTCACGGAATCGCTGCTGCACGAACTGGCGGTCGGCTCGGCCGCGGATCGCCGGGCTCGCGGGGACGAAGAGGTCGGTGGAACCGAAGACGCCCCGGTGTTGCCGTTCGACGGCATTCCGGTCGACTGGGCTCGGCCCTTCGTGCAGGTGACCTACGCGGAACTCTTCGAACGGGCGACCGGAGTCGATCTGCGAGACGAGGCCGCGGTTCGAGCGAAGGGCGTCGAACTCGGCATCGCCGACGCCGCGACTCGCGATCACTGGCTGCTGGTCAACGTCATCTTCGAAGATGTCGCGGAACCGCTCATCGATCCGGCACGGCCGACCTTCGTGACGGGGTATCCCTCGGCGATCAGTCCGCTCACCCGGCCGGTCCCCGAGGATCCGGATTTCTGTGAACGCTGGGACGTGTTCGTGGCGGGGATGGAGATCGGCCCTTCCTACACCGAGTTGAATGATCCCGAAATCCAGCAATCGAAGTTCTCCCAGCAACTTCAGGGAGCGGACGACGAGGACGATGCGTTCCGCACGCTCGATGAGGACTTCCTCGACGCGCTGCGGGTGGGCATGCCTCCGGCGGGTGGCCTGGGTCTGGGAGTCGATCGCATCGTGATGCTGCTCACCGGTCAACGGACGATCCGCGAGGTCATCGCCTTCCCGCTGATGCGACCGGAGGGGAGCGGCGGCGAATGAAGGGGTTCCGCCGAGCATTGATCGAAACGTACCGGCCATGGTCGGTGCCGATGATCGTGCTCGGAGCTTCTTTCTGGATCTCAACGCCTCCGGAGTCCGAAGCCGCCGCCACGGCGTCCGCGTCCGCGAACCTGGTCGAGATCGAAGAGGACGTGCGTTGGTATCGCTGCACCCTCGGAGGAACGCCTTGCGGACGGNTCCGGACGATCACGGAAACCGACGCCGACGGTGGAACGCGGTCGACGACCGATCTGGAAATGCGTTTCGTTCGCGAAAACACCGAGACCCGGACTCGCATCGTGACTCGAATCGACGTCGGGCCGGCGGGTGACCTCCGGGCGATGATGCTGCGGCAGGAACTCGGAGGGCCGGCGTTGACCACCCGCTGGGCGTTCGCGGACGGGTCGGTCACGGAACGTCGTTCGCAAGGGGATCGGGTGGTCGAAACGATCCTGCCGTGGCCCGCGGGCGAATGGCATCATCCCGAGGCGGCCTTCGAGATCGCGCGGCGAACGGCGACCGTGACCGAACCCTGTCGGTTGCGGGTGATCGACCCTGCGCGGGGGATCGAGCCGACGGATGTCGAATATCGAAGCGTCGGCCAGGTCCAGATCGAGACTCCGGACGGACCCCGGACGGGCGAGCAATGGCAGGTGATCGGCGTCGGTGGAGACGATTCGACCGAGATCTTCGATCAGGAGGGAAACCTGCTGCTCAGCGAGGTCGTCATGGGTGCGGGCCTTGGAACCCTTCGCATGGAGGTGACGACCAGGGAAGGCGCGGCCAAAGCCCTCGAAGGTCGGATGGAACTCCTGGACGCCGGCTCGGTCCGGCCGGCATTCGTGGGGCGGTCAAGACGGCTGGATCGGGGNGGTGTCGCGGTCTATCGGGTGCGGACCAGAAATGGAGCCCCGGTCAAGCTTCCCGCGATCGGTGGGCAGCGGATTCAGGCCCGGGACGAACCCGGCGTCCTCGGAGTCGAAGTCGATCCCGGGCGTGGTTCGGCGGTCGATCCCGATCTGGATCGCCCGGCTCACCTGGCGGCCACCGCGGTTCTGGACACCACGGATCCGGAGGTCCTTCGGTTCGCTCGCGCCATGGATCGGCCCGGTCGTTCCGACCTCGAACGGGCCCGGGCGCTCCGATCCGCGGTTCATCGGCACATCGTCCGCAAGGATCTGGCCACCGCCTTCGCCACCGCGGGAGAAACCGTGCGGTCCCGAAGCGGTGATTGTTCCGAACATGCGGTGCTCCTCGCTGCGGCGTTGCGGGCGGTGGGCATCCCCAGTCGTACGGTCAGTGGTCTGGTCTGGACTTCTCGCCGGAACGAACCCGGCGGCGTGTTTCTCTGGCACATGTGGACCCAGGCGGTGATCGACGACGAGTGGATCGACCTCGATGCCACGCTCGGTGGGTCCCGGGCGTTTCACCCCGGCCATCTCGGAGTTTCGGTGTCCGACGGCAGTCCGGCGAGCCTGGAGGCCGGAGGGCGGGCGATGCTCGAGATCTTCGGAGGGATCGACATTGAGGTGCTTCCGTCGGGGACGGATTTTTCTTCGGAGACTCGCGAATGATCGATGCTGGTCGACGGGTCGACGTGCCGCTGACGATTCCGACTCGGAACCCCGACGGTCACAAGGGCACCTTNGGAACCACGCTGGTGGTCGGCGGTGCGACCACGCCTCGGGTCATGCCGGGAGGGGCGGCGCTCGCCGGCCGTGCCGCGCTTCGGAGCGGGGGTGGATTGGCGGTTCTGGCGCTTCCATCTCCCATCGCGGTCGCCGGCGCCACCATCCTGCCGGAGGCCACGGTGGTGCCCTTGGACGTCGACCGCGTGGTCTCCTCCACGGCGGTGGAGCAGTGTCGTGCGGTGGCGGAGGACTCGCATGCCATCGTGTGCGGATGTGGCCTTGGGACACCCGGTGGAGTCGAACGGTTGGTGGACGCGATGATCGACGTGGAATCGCGTCCTCGGGTGATCGATGCCGATGGTCTCAATGCCATCGCGTCCGGCGGTCGCGACGCCCTGCGGGGTCCGATCGTTCTCACGCCTCATCCGGGTGAGTGGAGTCGGCTCGCTCGAGCGGTCGGGATCAGTGCCGATCCTCTCCACGACGAGCGTCGGCCGCATGCCGCGGCGGCCCTCGCGCGTCGATTAGACGCCGGAGGCGGACCGGTGGTCGTGGTGCTCAAGGGGGCTCGGACCGTGGTTTCCGATGGCGAACGATGGTGGCGGTACGAGTCTCCGAATCCCGCGTTGGCAACCGCGGGCAGTGGTGATGTTCTCGCGGGGACGATCGGCGGGCTTCTGGCTCAGTTTCATCCGCGGGCGGGTGCCCGGGCGGTCGACACCACGCGTGACGTCTTCGAGCTGGCGTGTCTCGGGGTCGGACTGCATGCCGCCGCGGGTCAGGTGTGGTCGGTGTCCCATGGTGATGCCGGTCTTCTTGCTCACGAGCTGGCGGATGCGCTTCCTGCCGGGCGGCGGCTGCTACAGTCCGCGAATGACTGAAACAGAGACCGCCGTCGCCGCGAACCAGTGGCACCTCGATATCGCCGACATGACACCGGGAACCCGGATCGAAGGGGTCTACGGCATCGTCAATCCGCAGGTTTCTGCGAGTCGCAACGGCAACCCCTTCCTGAAGTGCATCCTCCGAGATGCGACCGGGCGGGTGAATGGACGCAAGTGGACGATCGGTCCTGATCTGCTCGGGACCCTGACCCGGGCGGGATTCGTCCACGTCTCCGGAAGTTGCGAGAATTTCAACGATCAGATCCAGGTGCGGATCGAAGCGATCGAACCGGCAGAGGTCGATGCGGATGGTCTTCGCCAGTTGCTTCCCGCGAGCGAGCGGGATCCGGAGGAGATGTTCGCCGAGCTGCGGACGATCCTCGAATCCCTTTCGCATCCGGCGGCTCGTTCCCTCGCCGACGCGTATCTCGCGGACGGGGCGTTCATCACTCGATTCAAGCAGGTGCCGGCGGCGATCTCACATCACCATGCCTATCTCGGCGGCTTGCTCGAACACACGCTCTCGCTGGTCAAGTCCGCGGAAGCGATCCTGCCCCTCCATCCCGGATTGGATCGGGACGTGGTGCTGCTGGGACTCTTCCTGCACGATGCCGGAAAGGTCCTCGAACTCGATGCCGAGCGATTCGAGTACACCCGGCGGGGCAACCTGCTCGGGCATCTGGTGGACGGCGTGGTGATGCTCGAGACGTACGCGGCTCGAGCCCGTCAGGCTGGAGGCGAACCACTCTCCTCCGACGCCAAACTGGCGCTTCAGCACGTCATCGCCAGTCATCACGGCCGGCTCGAGCACGGTGCGATCAAGATCCCCGCGACTCCGGAGGCGGTGTTCGTGAGTCGACTCGATGATCTGGACGCCGCGACCCGCATGGCCCTCGACGCGGTCGACCGTGATCGTGGGCCGGTTCAGGGATTCACGGATCCGGTTCGGGGGCTCGAAGACGTTCGGCTCTACCGGCCGCGTCCGTTCGACAACGCCTGAATCTTCTCTTCGGGGATCAAGTCGGGATGAAGGAGGTTCGAACCGCGTTCTTCAGTCCCGCGAGTGCCGATTGCTCGTGGAAAGGGAACGGCCAGGTTCGATCCAGGGCAACCTCTCTGGCCCGACGCTGATCCGCGTCCAGCTCGAGTCGGTCCCGGTATCGCTCGATCTCGCTTCGGCCGCGAAGGCGTGCCGACGCCNCCTCGGNTCGAAGAGCGTCGAACGCGGCCCGGCGGGCGGTACTTCGGCGGGGTGCGGCGTCGATCGCCGAGAGCAGGGAGGCTCGACGAGCCGGTCCCTCTCGGCGGAGATCGGGATCGGATCGAAGTCGGTGAAGACCCTCCGGAGTCGCGGCTGGGGCCTGCTCCGCCGGCTCGTTGCCGGTGATCGGGAGGCGAAGGGTCGCGGTGGCAATGGTGGCGGGGGCGAGGGCCGCCGCGGTCGCCGGCCCGAGCCACGCTTGGATCCAGGCCTCCATGGCTCGGTCGTATCGTCCGCCGCCGACTCCGTGAACGAACAGATCGCAGCCGCCGAGGCGGGCGAGGGCGGTGGCAAGCAGGGCGCGGGGTCGGCAGGTGGCCGGGTCCAGTGATTCGCCACGTCGCACCGGTCGGCGTCCGTCCGGGGTACTCCGCCAGAGAGGAAGTTCTTCGATGTCACCCCGGCGAAGGGGGCGGGCGACGGCTCGAGGCAGACGTCCGGATCCNGTCGCCCGGGCGTGGCGATCGGCTTCGATCGCCGCGTCGTGCGTCGTGATGCAGGCTTCCGGATCGCGGGCGATGGTTTCCAGCAGGCCGAGTCCGACCGGAGTTTCCAGAAGTTTCGACATGGAGCGGCGGGGGATGTCGCCGGTGAATGGGCGGGCGAGCTCGGCCGCCGCGAGCCCCAGCTGCCAGGAAAGGTTCTCGGCGTCCGCCTCGGCGGCGACCGCGGCGTGAATCGTCCGCAGGCCCTCGGTCACGCCCGGCAGGTCGAGGGCGTCGCCCGGGAGGTCGGTCGGCTGCGAGGGGGGGAGATCTCGGAGCGATCTTCCATCCGGTGTGGGGAGCATTCGCCAGCCGCCCCGCGTCATTTCGTGCGTCGGGTAGGCGACCAGGCCACCATCGTTCGCGTCGTGGTCGGCGATGAAGTGGAGTGGATGGGCCGGGATGTCCCGATCGCGGAAGGAGGCGACAGCCGACGCCACGGCCAGGTCCTTGGCCAGAATTCCGGGATGCCAGATCTGAGCCTGATGCCCGCTGGCGACGATGATCGCCTCGCGCTCGAATCCCAGGGCTTGTCGGGTGTCTGAACGCCAGCCGGCGATCTGCTCGTCGCGAGGTGACTCCGGCCGAGCTCGCCAGTTCGAAGGGGCCGGCTGGAATTCGACGACCGGTGTCTCGCTCGCCCCGATCATCTGGCTTCGCCGACGACTGCTTCCGACGGGGCCTCGGTCACGCCGACGAGTGCGTTCGCGGGCAGTTCGGTGGAGCAGCGTCGCAGTTCTCGTTCGAAGGTCTTGCGGTAGACCGCGAGGCGGTTGGTGGCATCATCCAACGGGCCCCCAAAGGATCTGGAAGGATCGTTGTAGATCAGACGGACGGGAATTTCGTCGATTCGAAGTCCGTTCGCGACCGCCTGCACCCAGAACTGCATCGGAAAGTCGTATCCGTCCACATCCAGCTGAAGNGAGGCGACGGACGCCACGCGGTACGCCTTGAATCCGCAGAAGGCGTCGGTGAGGTTGAGCTCCAGCCGCTGGTTGATTTCGTGGGTCAGCAGGCCATTGATCCGGCGGCGATCGGCGGGCGGGGCGTCCACCCTTCCCTCCGGGTCGAGATACCGGCTTCCCGACACGATGTCCAGGTCGTCTCGTTCGATCGCCTCGATGAAACGGGGGATCGCGGCGGGCTCGTGTTGTTCATCGCAGTCCATGGTGACCAGCCAGTCGAAGCCGTCGAATGCGGCCCAGCGCATCATGTCCTGCATGCTTCGGCCGTAACCCCGGTTCGTCGCGTGGCGAATCACTTCAACCGGATGTTCCGCCAACGCCTGGGGGGTGCCGTCGGTCGATCCGTCATCGATCACCAGAACGTCTTCGATTCGCCGTCTCACTTCCGTCAGCACGGAGTGGACGTACCGGGCTTCGTTGTAGACCGGGATCGCAAGGAGCACTCGCGGGCCGTCGGGGTTCGATTGCGACTGGATCATGCCTGGAAATTCCTGAGACAAGGTCGTCGGAAGGCCGACGGATGGATTTGGAATCGGAACGGACCAAACGAGGTTCGCTCATCCTTCGAACGGGATGCCTTTTCGCAGATACAGGGCTCGAAGTTCAGCCCCATCGATCAAATCCCACTCGAAAGTCCCTCCGCTACCGTCAGTGGGGGTGATTCGGCGGGAGAGGAGACCTTCGGCATCGAGCCGCTGGGTGGTCGCTCGGGNGATTCTGGAGGGCCGGCTCAGCAGCTCACCATCACCCCGGGGGCCGCCCGTGGGGTTCCAGTCTTCCACCCTGCGAGTGAGTGCCTCACGGTCCTCGTTCCAGGCGTAGACCCCGAATTCACCGGGAAGAGGCTTGGTGATCGCCAGAAGCATTGGCAGGACGAGCCGCTCGGCCTCCGAAAGGTACTGGTCGAGGTTCGAAGGGACTTCGATCTTGATTTCGCCGCGTTCGAAGGTCTCCCGGCTCTGGCTCACCACTTGAAGCCAGCGTCGAGGGTCCTTGGCGGTGGGGCGGGGTCGAATTCCNAAGATCGAGGTGGACCGGGTCGCGTCTGAATTCTGCATTCGATCGCTTTCCCGCAACAACCAGAGTTCCGCTTCGCGGTCCCAGGACAGCCAGGCCCGATGATCCACATCTCGATAGGGAGCGCCCGTGCTGGAAGGAAGAATTCGAATCTGGATCCAGACGAGGAGTCCCGTTTCGCCAGTCTCGGTCGCCACCGGTGGGCCAGGCTTCCGGACGGCATCCTCCAGTGTTTCGAGTACCGCCAGTCTCGCGTAGCCCAGTTCTCGGTCCTCACCGGTGTCTCTTCTGGTTCCATGCAGTCGATACCAGAGTCCCTCGTTCACCCGCTCGGCCAGCATTTTGAAGACTGGCTCGTCGAATCGGGCGATGATCGCGGATCCTCGCTCGACCACCGTCAGGGTTCGGGCGGCGATTTCGGCCTCGGTCTGGATTTCGATGGACTCGGTCACGGTCTGGAAGATCTCGGCCGGCCATCTGGCCTGATCGCCAAGGTATTGAACGAGCAGAAAACGGCGGGGGCCCGTTTGGATGAAGGTCCAGTCGTACCGGGCGGTTCGGCCGGACACGTGCTTGAAGCTCGCTGATGCCCGGGCGGCCGGAAGTTCCGCCAGCCGGAGTGCCTTCACCTCTTCATTGACCACCAGGGCCTCGTTCGCCGCTTGCGCATCCTCGAGATACGCATCCATCATCAGGGCGGGGCTCGGGGGGGCGGTGGGCTCGCCGAACGTGCCCTCGGGGACCGGCAGCCTCAATTCTCGGATCACGATCTCCCATGACGGCGGAGATTTCTCTCGCTCCACCATCCTGATGAACGGTGCCTCATCGCCGCCTGCAATCGCTGCCTGGCCGTTCTCGGGAAGTTCCACGCTGCAGCCGAGTGTGGGGTTCTCAATGCGATCACCGGCGATGGCGGTCGAGTCGACTTCGAGAAGGCCGGTCATCGCGATGATGCCGAAAGCGAGGCTCTTCAGACTGCGGATCGCGGCGGGGGGCATGGAGCGGATTCCTGGCGTGTTCTTGGCGTTTCTGGGTCTGAGAACCCGAAACCGTCTAAATGCCCTTCGGGAGGGCCGGGACGAGTTCTGGCCGAACATCGTACGTCAGACCCGCTCCGGAGTGGTCTGGCCCGATCAATTCGGGCGGGTTGGGCATCACTTGGCCGAAGAACGGGGATCTCACCCCAGATTCCGGTCCGGGGGCGTTGACAGGGAGCGGGGAATCTGTAACATCCGCGGTTCGCGCATCTTTTTGGCGATTGGCCTGCTAGCCGGTTTCCAAGTCGCGTCACATCGTTCGCCCGGCCCGGCGCCGGACCCTGCTCGGAAACCTCGATCCTCACCCGCCAANTAGACGGGCGTCGATCCCTGCTCGACTCACCTGACGAACTCGTCATTCGGAAACGCAAACGGTATGACCGGCGGCAAGATTCGAATCCGTATGGAAGCCTATGACCACCAGGCTCTCGACTCCTCGGCCCGCGAGATCGTAGATCACGCGAAGAGGACCGGCGCTCGTGTTGCGGGCCCCGTGCCCCTCCCGACTCGGCGCGAGATCTACACGGTCAACCGTTCTCCCTTCGTCGACAAGAAGTCTCGTGAGCAGTTCGAAATCCGCACGCACAAGCGGATCATCGACATCACCGAGCCGAACCATCGCACCGTCGAGGCCCTGAATCGCCTCGTCGTGCCCGCCGGCGTCTTCGTCAAGATCAAGGCCTGATTGAAACATGCTCGTCCGCCGNTNGCTCCAGGAGCGGCGGTGAGTCGAAACGACCGCCCGAACCGGCCACGTCACTGACCTCTGGCCCAGACCTCCGGTACTCCGGACCAGCCCTCAAAGGATCTCCATGCCTCCCATCAAGAATCTCGCCATCATGGGCCGCAAGGTCGGAATGTCCCGCTGGTTCCAGGAAGACGGAACGAACATCCCGGTCACCGTGATCGAAGCTGGTCCCTGCATCGTGACGCAGGTGAAGACCTTCGAGACCGACGGATACGCCGCGGTCCAGTTCGGTTTCGAGGATGCAAAGGTCCGGCGAGCCACGATGCCTCAGATCGGCCATGACGCGAAGGCCGGCACTGCTCCCAAGCGTTTCCACCGGGAATTCCGCTGNGAGTCCGATGCCGAAGCCGAAGGCTTCGAAGCCGGTCAGGTCATCGACGTCTCGGCATTCGACGGAATCAAGTTCGTGGACGTCGCCGGAACCAGCAAGGGCAAGGGCTTCCAGGGTCCGATGAAGCGATACAACTTCGCGGGCCTCGAGGCGAGCCACGGTGTGAAGCGGGCTCACCGCTCCCCAGGCTCCATTGGTGGTCATGCCACCAACCTTGGTACGGGACCGAAGATCAAGAAGGGCAAGCGAATGGCCGGGCACATGGGTGCCGAGCAGGTCACGATCCGCAGCCTCGACGTCATCCACGCAGATCCAGAAAAGAACCTCCTTGTCGTCAAGGGTCCGGTCCCCGGTCCCAATGGCGGCGATCTCTACATCCGCCCGGCCGTTCGGCTTTACAAGTCGAAGGCTCGGGTTCAGTCCAAAGCCTGATCCACCGACGGTCGGGCTCGGACGCCCGATCGATCCGGAAGGCCTGCCGGCTTCGTTCCTTGGGACGAACGCCGGGCCACGGGAACCACCGGATCACGACAACCTCCGCCTGACACCGCTTGAAACCTCGCCCCGGCGAATTCCAGCGACTGGAAAGGCACTCGGAACCAAGTCGATCCCTACCCGTCGTCAATGAATGACAGACGACCGGAGGGTGAGGCGAAAGCCGGAACGACCGGCCTCCTTCCTCAGCCCACATGGGCCTGGTCGGAGAAGCAAGGAAGACCATGAGCGACCTCGAAAACATCGAGCATCCCGAAACGCTGGCCACGATCGAACTTCCGATCCTTGACCGTGCCGGCAAGCAGGTGGACACACTCAAGATCGATCCCGCCGACCTTGGCGGGCATATCCGTTTCGCCCTGCTCAAGCAGGCGTACGTGATCACCCATGGCAATCAGCGGCAAGGCTCGGCTCGTACCAAGGGTCGCGGTCAGGTTCGGGGCTCGACCCGAAAGCTGTACAAGCAGAAGGGCACCGGTAACGCTCGTTCCGGTCCTTCGCGTACCCCCATCCGTCGTGGTGGTGGTCATGCGTTCCCCAAGCTGCGAACCCGTGAAGCCTTCCGAACCAGCCTCACCAAGCGAATGCGTCGCCTTGCGAACCGCAATGCGTTGCTTGCCAAGCTTGTCGACGGCGAAGTGAAGTGCATGGTCGACCTCCAGATGGACGCCCCGCGAACCAAGGACATGGTTTCGCTGTTGGCCGGGATCGGAATCGACCGCACCTGCCTGCTCGCCCTTCACACTGAAAACCGGGACGCGGCCCTTTCGGCTCGCAACATCCCCAACGTCGACACCATTCGGGTCGATCAGCTCAACGCCTTCGAGATGCTCAACCACCGGTACCTGGTCATCGACCGTGCCGGTCTCGAGTCCTTCCTTGATGGCTCCTGCTTCCCGAAGACCGCCACCGCGGACGACGCTGAAAAGGAAGTCGCCTGATATGCACGCCACCGAAGTCATTCGAAAACCATTGGTCACCGAGAAGGCGACCGTCGGCAGTGCCGAGTACAACCGTTTCTCGTTCGAAGTCGATCGTCGGGCCAGCAAGGCCGACATCCGACGAGCAGTGGAGGACCTNTTCAAGGTCCGCGTGCTCTCGGTCGCGACGCAGAACCGAAAAGGTGAAGTTCGCAGACTGAAGTACGGTTCCGTTGCTGGAACCACCGTGAAGCGGGCGATCGTCAAGCTCCATCCTGACGACCGCATCGACCTGATCTGATCTGAACCACTCCCCAGCGTCGGTAGCACGCCGGCAAAGAGGACGAGCCACCATGGCCATTCGCGTATACAAGCCAGTCACCCCCGGACGCCGGAACGCTTCCGTCAACCTCCACGTCGAGGTGACGAAGAAGACCCCGGAGAAGTCCCTGCTCATGCCGCTCCACAAGACGGGTGCGCGCAACAATCAGGGCAAGATCACGGTCCTCGGCCGTGGCGGTGGCCACAAGCGTCGATATCGCAAGATCGACTTTCGTCGCCGCAAGGATGACATGTCCGCGACCGTCGCAGGCATCGAGTACGACCCCAACCGGTCGTGCCACATCGCTTTGCTTCGGTATGAAGACGGCACGCTCCGCTACATCCCCGCCCCCAAGGGCGTCACGGACGGCGACGTGCTCCTCTCGAGCAAGGAAGCCATCGAGCCTTCCGCCGGGAACTGCATGCCGATCAAGCACATTCCCACCGGCCTCACGCTTCACTGCGTCGAGATGCAGCCGGGTGGTGGTGGCAAGCTCTGTCGTTCCGCCGGTGTCGGTGCCCGCCTGACGAATAAGGAAGGCCGTTGGGCCACCATCGTCATGCCCTCTGGCGAAATCCGCCAGGTCTCCGTCGATTGTCGGGCCACCATCGGTGTTCTCGGCAACCCCGATCACGGAAACGTCNTTCTCGGCAAGGCCGGTCGAGCCCGTTGGCTTGGCCGTCGTCCTCGGACTCGTGGTGTGGCCATGAGCCACCACTGTCACCCCCATGGTGGTGGTGACGGCAAGTCCAAGGGTGGCCAGGAACCGTCCAGTGCCTCCGGTACGCAGTCCAAGGGTGGCCGCACCCGACGCCGAGGCAAGTCCAGTGATGCTCGGATCATCCGGCGTCGCAAGTCTGTCCGGTACGGACAGTTGAAGGTCTGATCGCGGGTTCATCCGCGCCGAGTTCGAACCGTTAGTTTTCATCCACTCCCCCCGCCGTCAGGGCGGGACCGACTCCGGAAGAAGCCATGTCCAGGTCGCTCAAGAAGGGTCCGTACGTCGACGAGAAGCTCTACCGCAAGGTGGAGAAGGCGAACGAATCAGGTAACCGCCGCCCGATTCGCACCTGGGCCCGGGCTTGCACCGTCGTCCCTGAATTCGTTGGTATCACCTTCGAGGTTCATAACGGTCGGGCCTTCACCGAGGTGTACTGCACCGAGGACATGGTCGGCCACAAACTGGGCGAATTCAGCCCAACCCGCCTCTTCCGCGGTCACACGAATAAGAAGGAAGGCATCAAGTCGGGGCGCTGACCCGTCCTGACCTTGGAAAGAAGCCATGTCTTATACCGCCTCCCATCGATTCGCCCGTATCGCTCCTCGCAAGGCCCGCCTGATCTCGGACATGGTCCGAGGCATGCCGGTCGACGAGGCACTCACCGCGCTGGAATTCAGCAAGCGACGCGGAGCCTGGTACCTGAAGGCCATCCTCAAGAGCGCCATCGCCAACGCGGAAGAGCAGGAAGCCGACATCGCCGGCCTGTTCGTGACCCGCACCTGGGTGGACGAGGGGCCGACACTCAAGCGGTTCCAGCCGAAGGATCGTGGCCGAGCCCATCCGATCCGAAAGCGAACCAGCCACCTTCATGTCGAAGTGGGGCCGACCTCAGGCCCCGCCTGACCGACCCTCTCGTCCTCTCACGACCGAAACGTTCACGACCCCACGCCGGCAGCCCGGCAGCGAGCACACCATGGGACAGAAGACCCACCCGTTCGGATTCCGCGTCGGAATCACCGAGACTCACAAGTCACGGTGGTTCGCGCCCAAGGCACTTTTCGGCGAGCTCCTCGTCGAGGACTATCGGATCCGGAAGTACGTGGACAAGCGGCTCAACCGCACGCCTCCTTTCGCGGCGGTGTCCGACATCCTCCTGGAACGCACCCGTGAAGAACTCACGGTGATCATCCGCACCGCCCGGCCCGGCCAGGTGGTGGGGCAGAAGGGGGCCGAGGTTGAAAGCCTCAGTCGAGATCTTCAGGCTCTGACCGGCCGCAAGGTCGTGATCAAGATCATCGAGATCAAGAACCCCGAGATCGACGCGACCCTGATCGGTGAGACCGTCGCCGAGCAGATGAAGAAGCGAGGCAATTTCCGCCGGGCACTGAAGCAGCGTTGCGAATCCGCGATGCAGAACGGTGCCAAGGGAATCCGGATTCAGATCTCCGGGCGTCTCGGTGGTGCGGAAATGAGTCGGCGTTTCGATACGCGGCTTGGTTCGATCCCGCTCTCGACCCTGCAGGCCAACGTCGACTACGCCCTGTGCGAAAGTCAGACGACCTACGGGATCATCGGGGTGAAGGTCTGGGTCTACAAGGGTCTCTACGGTGACCACGAAGATGACTCAGTGCAGACTTCGGCCGCCGGTGGCCGAGCCCGGGCCCGCGGACGACGCTGACCCAGGACGTTCGAAACGGTTCTTGTGAAACCGTCCCGGATCGCATGGCGCGGTTCGAGACCAGACCAGTAGTTGAGCGGGCCGAAGCCCGACGGAGCAGACCCCGATGCCGATGTTGCCCAAAAGAACAAAGTTCAGGAAGCAGATGCGAGGGAAGTTGCGCGGCAACGCCACTCGCGGAAACTACGTGGCCTACGGCGACTTTGGGCTGCAGTCTCTCGAGGCCCACTGGCTCACTGCCAGGCAGATCGAAGCCGGCCGAATCGCGGCCCAGCACTTCCTTCGACGCCAGGGCAAGATCTACATCCGGGTGTTCCCGGACAAGCCGGTGTCGAAGAAGCCGCTCGAAACCCGAATGGGTAAGGGCAAGGCCGAGGTCGACTACTGGGCCGCTCGGATCAAGCCCGGCACCGTCCTTTACGAGATCGCGGGCGTGACCGAGGATCTTGCCAAGGAAGCGTTCTCCCGTATTGCTCAGAAAATGCCAGTTCGTTGCCGGTTCGTCGGCCGACGACTCGCAGTCTGACCCTTTGTTCACCCTACGCCCTGATCGCGTTCTGGAATCCGGAGTCGAATGATGACGCCCAAGGAAGTCCGAAAGTTGAATGACGAGGAGCTTGATGTCGAAGTCGAGCGGCTCAAGCGGCGACACTTTGAGCTGCGGACACAAGCGGTGACCGAGAAGATCGAGGACACCTCGCAGTTCGCGAAGATCAAGAAGGACATTGCTCGGCTTCTTACCGAGCAGCACACCCGGCGTCGCACCGCGACGGCCGAAGCCTGACCCGAGAACCTTTCAGAAGTCTCGAGCCAGAGACGGAACCAATCATGACCCATGCTTCCGACATCGTCGTCCACGAAAACGCACCCCGCCGCATCGGCATCGTTCAAAGCGATGCCCGCGACAAGACCCGCAAGGTGGTGATCGCGTACTCATCCCGCCACCCGAAGTACGGCAAGTACATCAAGCGGCGTTCAGTGCTTCAGGTGCACGATGAAAGCAACCAAAGCCACAAGGGCGACCGAGTAGAAGTCGCCGAGTGTCGTCCAATCTCCAAGCCCAAGTCCTGGGTGCTCACCCGGGTCGTCGAGAAGGCCATCGGTTCAGTGTGATCGCCACCGTGCGTGATCGCGAACCCTCCCCAGCAACCCCGCCGGCCCTGCCGGCACCGAACTCGGATCTCCAGCGATGATTCAAAAGGAATCCAGACTCGACGTCGCCGACAACAGCGGCGCCAAGATCGCGATGGTCATCGGTACCCACGGCATGTCCACTGCCCGCGGCCGATTCACCCGTCTTGCGGTAGGCGTCGGTGATCGTGTGACCTGCACGGTGAAGAAGGCCCTGCCCAACGCCGACATCAAGGCCGGNGACAAGGTNCAGGCCGTNATCGTCCGCACCCGNTANCCCTCCCGTCGNACNGACGGAAGNTACGTCCGGTTCGACTCCAACGCGTGCGTCATCGTCGACGCCGACGGAAACCCCAAGGGNACNCGCATCTTNGGTGCNGTNGCNCGGGAGCTCCGNGAGAAGAACTACATGAAGATCGTGTCCCTCGCTTCGGAGGTCGTCTGAACNATGGCTCGTCANNTCAAACGCGGTGATCAGGTGATCCTGACTGCTGGTAACGATCGCGGNAAGACCGGAGAGATNCTCTCCGTNGACGTCGCNGGCGACCGGGTCGTGGTCTCCGGGATCAACATNCGGAAGCGGCACCTCAAGCCNACNCAGACNCGNCCGCAAGGNGGNGTCATCGAGCAGGAGATGCCGGTNCACATGTCGAACGTGAGCCCGGTGGTCGACGGCAAGCCGACCCGGGTCCGCTTCGAGACTCGTCCGGACGGCAGCAAGGTCCGNGTCGCGGTTCGCGGAGGCAAGGANCTCCACGTNCTNCGAGGNCCGAAGAAGGGCTGAAGCCCGTTGGAAGCGTTGAAGGGACCACCCTTCGGAAGGAACCATGATCATGGTCGCCCAGACTCAGAAACCCCGACTCCAGACACAGCTCCGCGAAGAGATTGCGCCGAAGCTTATGCAGGAGTTCGGGCTCAAGAATCCCCACCAGGTCCCGACGCTCAGCAAGATCGTCGTGAACGTCGCCGTCGGGCGTCACCTGGAGAACCAGAAGTTGAAGCCTGACTTCCGCGACACGGTCATTTCGACCCTGTCGACCATCTCCGGCCAGAAGCCGGTCATGGTCAAGGCTCGCCAGTCGGTGGCGAACTTCAAGGTTCGAGAGGGTGCCCCCTCGGCCTTCATGGTCACGATGCGTCGTGACCGCATGTGGAACTTCTTCGATCGCCTCGTGAACCTCGCGATGCCGCGTATCAAGGACTTCCGTGGGGTCAGCGACAAGTCGTTCGACCCGGCCGGAAACTACGCCTTCGGCCTGACCGAACAGGCCGTCTGGCCCGAGATCAACATGGCGAACATCAACCACACGCATGGCATGAACATCAATCTGGTGTTCAACGGCAGTACGCCGGCCATGAGCCGCATGCTCCTCACGGAGTTGGGCTTCCCGTTCGCGAAAAAGGATGACGGCGGTCGCCGCTGACCCCGTCCCGCGTAAGACTCGTCTTTCCACGACCGAATGGTCGTCAAACTGTCAGGAATAGAACGCATGGCCAGCAAGCGAACCTTCGCCAAGATGAAGAAGGAACCAAAGTTTTCGAGCCGCAAGCAGGTTCGGTGTGAAATCACCGGCCGCAAGCGGGGCGTCTACCGGAAGTTTCGTATCAGTCGCATCATGCTTCGGGAACTCGCCCTTCAGGGCATGATTCCCGGAATGCGCAAGGCGAGTTGGTGACTGCAACCCCCGAAGGGACCGCTCTGGTCCTGGACGGATGGCTTTGAAGAGAACACTCATGGCAATCAACGACCTTACTGCCGACATGCTCACCCGAATCCGCAACGCGGTTCGGAACCGAGCCTCCTCCGTCAACGCGGTCAGCAACAAGCTGAACCGNGGCATCGTCCAGGTGCTGGAAGAGGAGGGCTACATCAATGGATCCGAGCTCGTGGAGGACGGCCGACAGGGCCTCATCCGCATCAAGCTCAAGTACGGNCCCCGCGGTGAGCACGTCATCAACCAGATCGATCGGGTCAGCAAGTGCGGATGCCGCGTCTACAACGGCGTATCCGACCTTCCTCGACCTCTGCAGGGCCTCGGTATCTGCATCGTTTCCACGAGTTCCGGCGTGATGAGTGATCGTCGCTGCCGAACGGAACGCGTGGGTGGCGAAGTCGTCGCTCTCGTCTCCTGACCGTCCTTTCGTCCCCCGAGCTGGAACGCACCATGTCGCTCATTGGCAAGCGAGTCATCCCTGTCCCCGCCGGCGTCGAGATCTCCATCGACGCGGAACGGAACGTCACGGTCAAGGGCCCCAAGGGAACCCTGTCCATGACCCATCGCCCTGAAGTCTCCGTCGCTTTCGACGCTGAGGCCAAGGTGGTCGCGGTCACCGTCCCTGAAGGCAAGAATCGAGAACGGGAGACCAAGGCCTTCTGGGGCCTCACCCGATCACTGATCGCCAACATGATGGAAGGCGTGGTCAAGGGCTACGAGAAGAAGCTGGACATCGTCGGCGTTGGCTGGCAGTCCCAGGTGAAGGGACAGGTGCTTCACTTGAGCATCGGCTTCGCCAACGTGATTGAAATGAAGATCCCCGCCGGTGTGAATGTCGAGGCCAAGGGCCAGAACATCACGGTTTCCGGCCCCGACAAGCAGGCGGTCGGCAACTTCGCCTCGAGTGTCCGCATGAAGCGGAAGCCGGAGCCGTACAACGGCAAGGGCATCCGTTACGCGGGTGAGCAGATCGCCCGTAAGCAGGGCAAGGCGTTCGGCAGCTGATCGAGACCCCCTCCCCGCCTAAGTGTGGGGAAAGGATTCCAAAGATGGACAGGAACAAGCAAAACACCGTTCGCCGGGCGCGTCGAAAGACCGGCATTCGCAAGAAGGTGATGGGTCTTCCGACGCGACCGCGTCTGTCGGTCTTCCGTTCTGCGAAGCACATCTACGGGCAGGTCATCGACGACCTCTCCGGCCGCACGCTCGCCTCGGCGAGTTCGCGGGACAAGGGCACGAGCGATGCCGGCGGCAACGTCGACGGCGCCACTCACGTCGGTTCCCGTCTCGCCGAACAGGCGAAGCAGGCCGGCATCTCGAAGGTCGTCTTTGACCGAAACGGCTTCCGGTTTCATGGCCGGGTCAAGGCCTTCGCAGACGCCGCCCGCAAGGGCGGACTGGAGTTCTGATCACGGCTCGATCCGTGAGGAAGCACCGCAATGGCTGAAATGCTTGACGACAACAGTTCCCTCGAGTCGACCACGGTCGGCATTTATCGAACCGCCAAGACCGTGAAGGGTGGGCGTAACTTCAGTTTCGCCGCCCTCGTGGTGGTCGGTGACCGGAAAGGCCGCGTAGGCATTGGCTACGCAAAGGCTCCCCAGGTCCCGACGGCCATCGAGAAGGCTCAGAAGGTCGGGAAGCGGAGCCTCCGGGTCTATCCGCTCATGGACCGGACGATCCCTCACGTGGTCGAAGGCCGATTCCTCGCCTCCAAGGTGAAGCTCGTACCGGCATCGCCCGGTACCGGTGTCATCGCCGGGGCCAGCGTCCGAGCAGTGCTCGAGATGTTCGGGATCCAGGATTGCCTCACGAAGTGCTACGGCTCGACGAACCCCAAGAACGTGGTCAAGGCCACGCTCGAGGCGCTCGGTCAGCTGCGACTTCGGNANTCGGTTGAAGCTCTTCGGGGCGTGCAGCTCGGCGAGTCCGAAGTCGAAGAAGCGGTCCGCCGAGGCATGGCCTTCATGCCTTCGCAGGCCGAGAGCGAGCGAGCCAGGGCTCCCGTCAACNCCGTCGGTGAAGATCGACGTCGCGGCGGACGCCGCGGCGGCGGTGGCGGCGGTGGTGGTGGTGGCCGACGAGGTGGTGGTGGNGGTCGTAGTGGTGGTGCCCCGCAGGGTGCACCCGCTCCGGCTCCGACCGAAGCTCCGGCCGCAACACCAACTGAGGGAGCCGGTGGCGAGTCCACCGGCTGATCCGAACACACGAAACACTCCGCGTCGANTTNTCGGCGTGGTACGGCAGGGAGTACCCGAGCCATGATGATCCACGACATCACCGCCAAGGTCGGTGCCCACAAGAAGCGAAAGCGAATCGGTCGCGGCGAAGCCAGCGGAACCGGTGGCACCTCTGGCCGCGGCCACAAGGGCATGAAGAGTCGTTCCGGCTATTCACGCCGGCCTGGCTACGACGCCGGCGGCAAGCAGTTCTACCAACGATTCCCCAAGCGGGGCTTCTCGAACGCGCTCTTCCGCACCCACTATCACGTGATCAACGTGAAGGTGCTTGAGGAACGCTTCGAGGCGGGTGAGACGGTCGACTCCGCGGTGCTCGCGAAGCTCGGCATCATCCGAGACACCAAGCTTCCGCTGAAGGTTCTCGGCGAGGGCGAGCTCGGCAAGAAGCTCGAGGTCAAGGCCGCCAAGTTCTCTGCTTCTGCGAAGCAGAAGATCGAGGCTGCCGGAGGCACCGTCGTCGAGGGCTGATCCGCAGCCTTCTTTTCATGGTCCCGGTCATGTGACCGTGATCTCGTCCAAAGACGCCGCACCCTGCATTGGGGTCGGCGAGAGGAAAGTTCACACGGAATGCTCAACGGCTTCGTGAACATCTTCCGGATCCCCGACCTGCGTAACAAGGTGTTCTTCACCTTGGGCATGCTGGTGATCTACCGCATCGGGTTCTGGGTGCCGCTCGTCGGTGTCGATCAGGCTCAGGTTGCGGAAGCGGCGCGGACGGCCTCCCAGGACGCCACTGGTTTCGGCCGAATCGTCCAATTCGCATCGATCTTCTCCGGCGGCTCATTGAGTCAGTCGACGATCTTCGGTTTGGGGATCATGCCGTACATCACGGCGTCGATCATCTTCCAACTGCTCAATTCCGTGCTTCCGGGGCTTCAGGAGCTCAAGAAGGAAGGCGCGAGTGGACAGCAGAAGATCACGGAATGGACGAGGTACACCACCGTCGGTCTCTGCATCGTGCAGGGAATGATGTGGCTTTCCTATCTGAGAACCAACAATCTGGTTCAGCCACAGTTTCTTGGTGGCTCCCAGATGCTGGTGTTCTTTGCGGCNGGCATCGCCGCTTTGACCGCCGGATCATTGTTCTTGATGTGGCTTGGCGAGCAGATCGACAAGTACGGCATCGGCAATGGCGTCTCGGTGATCCTCACCGCCGGCATCCTGGCCCAGCTTCCCAACGCCGTGTTCTGGGTGGTTGAGAACTTCGATGCGAGCCAGCAGGGGGATACCGGCAAGATCGGTCCGCTTTCGGTGATCTTCCTCACCGCGTCCTTCGTGTTCGTGACGGCCGGGGCGATCCTCATCACGGTGGCCCAACGACGTATTCCGATTCAGCAGGCGAAGCACACTCGTGGCCGCAAGGTCGTCGGTGGACAGCGTCACTACCTGCCCCTCCGAATCAACCACGCCGGCGTGATGCCGATCATCTTCGCCAGTTCGTTGATGATCTTCCCGTCCTCGATCTTCGGGTGGCTCCATACCCGGGCCGAGCAGGGGGGCTCCGCCGAATGGTGGACCACGATCACCAACTTCCTGGCTGAAAACTCGCAGATCGGCCAGTACCCGTACATCGTGGTCGAGATTGCGATGATCTACTTCTTCAGCTACTTCTGGACGACGGTGCAGTTCTCGCCGGACGACATGAGCAAGCAGTTGAAGCAGTACGGATCGTTCATCCCGGGCATCCGCCCCGGACCTCGAACCGCGGACTACCTCGAGACGGTCATGGAGCGAATCACCTACGTAGGTGCCGGATTCCTGGCGATCATCGCGATCATCCCGACCATGGTCGCGGAGTGGCTCGATATTCCGTTCTTCGTGGCGAGCTTCCTGGGTGGAACGGGCCTCCTCATCGTGGTCAGCGTCGGTCTCGACATCATCCAACGCATCGAAGCCAATCTCCTGATGCGAAATTATGCGGGCTTCCTTTCCGGTGACGGCAAGGGTGGGGCCCGGGTGAAGAGCCGCCGCGGTTGATCTTTCCGAACCATTGAACTCCATGATCCACTCGAATCTCCATCCCGTCCCCCGATCCGGTCGCTTCGCGACCGACGGGAGAGGTACGTCGATCGCAATGCGATCGTCGGAGGAGATCGCGGCGATCGGACGGACCGGTCGGATCGTGGCCCTCGCACTTGAGGCCGGCAGGAATGCCTGCGTGGTGGGTGGGACCACGGCTTCCATCGCGGACGCCGTGGAAGCAACGCTTCGGTCGGAAGGGGCTGATCCCCTCTCGCTGGGCGCCAAGCCGGATCCCGAACTTGAATCCGCCCGGGATTTCCCCGCGGCCGCCTGCGTCAGCGTCGACGACGTGATTCTTCACGGGGTTCCAGGCGAACAAGTCCTCTCGGGGGGTGAGATCGTCTCCATCGACGTCGCCGCCCGATTCGAGGGTTGGTGCGCAGACGCTGCGATCACGGCTCCGGTCGGCCGCATCAGTGAGGCCAAGGCCCGCCTGCTCGTGGCGATGAACGAATTGCTCGAAACGGCCATCGACCTGGTTCGACCGGGCATCCGTTGGAGCACGATTGCCGGATCCATGCAAGACATGGCGCTCGGTTCCGGCTATGGTCTGGTCGAAGGGTTCACGGGGCATGGCGTGGGGGAGGACCTCCACGAAGCTCCGGTCGTCCCTTCGCAGCTCACCGCGGGCCTTCTGGGCCGAGAAGACTTCACGCTCCGACCCGGCATGGTGCTCGCCATCGAGCCCACCCTGGTCGAAACGGGACCGATTTCAGGTCCTGCCACCCGATTTGATGGGACCGCCAGTGGTGTTCCCGTCATCCTCGATCCCGACGGCTGGTCCGTTCGGACCCTTGACGGCGCCGTCGCCGCTCACGCCGAGCACACCATCGTGGTGGATCGTCGTGGAAGTCGTATCCTGACCGGATTCGACGCCAGAACAGATATCTCCGACGAGGCCGCCCGTATCACGGCCGTCCTCGTCGATTGACCCCCTCGATCCTTCCTCGTTGGACAGATCACGCAGTACATGACACCACCCGAACACGACCGGAGACCGGATGGCCAAGGAGGACAAGATCACTCTCGACGCAGAAGTCGTCGAAGCTCTGCCCGACGCACGTTTCAAAGTGCGTCTTGAGAATGGGCAGGAACTCCTCGCCTACGTCAGCGGAAAGATGCGAAAGTTTTTCATTCGTATCCTCCCCGGAGACCGGGTGACCGTCGAATTAAGCCCCTACGACCTGACCAAGGGTCGTATCACGTACCGTCACTGACCCCTAACCGCAGGTGATTCCCATGAAGGTCCGCAGCAGTATCAAGCGACGCACCAAGGACTGCCAGATCGTGATCCGCAAGGGAAAGCGGTTTGTGATCAANAAGAAGAACCCTCGTCTGAAGCAGCGGCAGGGCTGAACCCCCTCGTCCGATCTGGAGCACGCGCATGCCTCGTCTCGCCGGCGTCGACATCCCCGAACGCAAGAAGATTCTCTACTCCCTGCAGTACATCTATGGCATCGGACCCAAGTTCGCCGCCGAGATCTGCGAGCAGTCGGGAATTGATCCCGATCGTAAGGCCAGTGAGCTGAACGATCAGGAACTCTCGTCCATCAATGCCCTCCTCGACACGAACTACGTGGTCGAAGGTGCCCTTCGGCGCCAGACGTCCCAGGACGTCCAGCGACTCAAGGACATTCGGGCCTATCGCGGTGATCGCCATCGCCGTGGCCTCCCCGTTCGAGGGCAGCGAACTCGCTGCAATGCTCGTACGAGGAAGGGTCGCAGGAAGACCGTTGCCGGTAAGAAGGGCATCAAGGGCTGATCGTCCGTCCGGCGTCCGCCGACGCCCGCACGGCCGCAATCGGCGAGCCGCTGCTCGTGGGACCGGTGTTCAAAGCCGGATGATCGATTCACAGGAAACACATCCCGGAACGCACTTCAGCGTCCGGCACCGTTTAGAGGTTCGAAGTCATGGCCAGTAAGAAGAAGATTCGTCGCAACGTGGTCAAGGGTGTCGCCCANATCAAGGCGACCTTCAACAACACCCTCGTCACCATCACCGACCTCAACGGCGAGACCCTCGCCGCGGACTCCGCCGGCACCGTCGGCTTCAAGGGGTCCAGGAAGTCGACCCCGTTCGCGGCCAGTCGGGCCAGCGAGAAGTGTGGCGGCAAGGTCCGTCGCATGGGAATGCGGGAGCTCGAGGTGCACGTGAAGGGCCCTGGCCCGGGTCGTGAATCCGCGGTCACCGCCCTCCAGGCGGCCGGACTCAAGATCACTGCGATCGAGGATCACACACCGATCCCGTTCAATGGATGCCGCCCGCCCAAGCGTCGCCGCGTCTAGTCAATTCGTTTCGTTGCCCGCGTCACCGCATGGGCACGACCATCCACCCCGGCGGGGGAGGTCGTGACCCGGGAACACGCGAGCTTCCGTTCAGTAAAACCGCCGGATCACGGAATNAGAGCCATGCAGGTTCGCTGGAGAGGACTGGAACTTCCCGCTCGCGTCGAAAAGGACCCGAAGAGCGCCACCGACACGTTCGGACGCTTCACGGCCGAGCCTTTCGTGCGCGGCTTCGGTACCACGGTCGGCAACAGCCTCCGTCGCATTCTGCTCTCGAGCATCGAGGGCGCTGCGGTCACCAAGGTCAGTATTCAGGGTGTTTCGCACCCGTTCGAGACGATGGACGGCGTCCTTCAGGACGTGACGGACATCCTCCTGAACATCAAGAACCTGGTGGTCAGCATGCACGGGGACGGCCCCGTCGAAATGAAGCTCTCGGCCGAAGGCCTCGGTGACATCACCGCGGAACTTCTCGAGTGCGATTCTTCGGTGACCATTCACAACCCCGAGCTCGTCATCGCGACGCTCACCGCCGATCGTGACTTCGAAGCCACGCTCACGGTCGAGCAGGGTCGAGGCTACCGCCCGGCCAGCGAGTACTACGAGACCAGCGAAGAGCAGGTCATCGGCGAGATTCCGATCGACGCCATCTTCTCTCCCGTCACCCGGGTCCGATTCCGCACCGAGTCCGCTCGCGTCGGACAGCGAACCGATTACGACAAGCTGGTTCTCGACATCTGGACGGACGGCACCCGTTCTCCCGAGATGGCGATGATCGAGGGCGCGAAGATCCTTCGCAAGCACCTCAACCCCTTCGTCATGTACGACGATGCGGGTGATGACATCGTCTCGACCGAGGTCGTCAAGGCCACGGAAGAAGACATGGAGATCTACCGCAAGCTTCAGCAGTCCATCTCGGACCTGGATCTTTCGGTGCGGTCCAACAACTGTCTGGAATCCGCCCAGATCCGCACCGTTTCCGAACTGGTGCAGAAGTCAGAGGATGAACTCCTCACCCTCCGGGCATTCGGCCGTACGTCCCTTCGTGAGATCGAAAAGAAGCTCGAAGAGCTCGATCTCGCGCTTGGCATGCCGGTTCCGGAAGCGTTTCGTCGCAGCGACGTAGTCAACTGACCAGGTTTTCCGTCTCCGCGGGGCGAGCCCGCCGGGACCTGATTCGATTTCAAACCCCCTCCGGACCCGTGGTCCAAGGATTCAAGCATGCGTCACCGCATCTACGGCAAGCAGCTCAACCGGACCTCCGCCCA
>NYSW01000015.1 GCA_002683195.1 Phycisphaerae bacterium | reverse complement strand
GGCGTCGGCCATGATCATGTTGAACACGTTGAGGCCGACGTCGGCGGCGTCATCGGAGCTCAGGTAGAGATCCTGGACGTTGACCGAGACGGAGGTTCCGCCGAAGTCTTCGGCGGTGACGGAGTAGCTGACGACGTAGGCGCCGGTGATGTCAGCGGTGGCGGTGGTGGCGATGCCGGCGGCGGCGGCCATGGTCAGGAGGGTGCAGTTCTTCATCTCTCAAGTCCTTTCGTCTCGGACGAAAAATATGTCCGAAGTTCTTTCTCTCGAGCCGGACTCCGCCGGCTTCTCATGAATCTGGTCGCTTTCAGGATGTCCCCCACGTTTGGGGACAGGTGGCGTCGCAACCGTTGACGCCGGCGGTAGATCCGCCATTTCCTCTGCCTTTGATCACTTGCCGGCCGGGCCGGACTCCGATTTCACAGGACGCATCCTTCGTGATTCCCCACACGTCGGGGCGGCCTGATTTCCTCTGCCTTTCGAACAATCTCGCGGTTCGGTCGTGTCTTCCTCCGATCGCGAGGGTCGTGTCACTCAAGTCATTTCATTTCGGTCGCCGGCTTGCATTTCGGCAGACCTCGGGAGCACGTTTGGAAGGAGCCGGATCGGGGCGTCGTTCCGGCTGCCCGGGGGTGACGGGAATGGAAACGCGAGGGCGCTTCGGTCCTCGCCATCATCATCTTCCGACGCCTCAGGCTTGCGGTCGGATCCGGCGTTCCCCAAGAATCCCCGGGCGAGGTCGCCCTCGCCCAGGGACCGTGGGGGGAGCGGATCCCGCGTCGGGGTCGAAAAGACCCTGGACACGGGCGCTGAATCGGAGCGATCCTTCACATCGGCAAGCGACATCTCAACCGCAGGGCACGATCCGGCGGCGTTCCCGCTGCCGCCGGATCGTGCGTCCGGTTCTGGACTTTGATCAATGGTGACTCTTTCGGAGACCTTTTGACCGTGCGGTTCGACTTCGACCGGGAGTTCCCGTTCCCGAGATCGAGTCGATGAGTCGTCTGGCGAAACCGAGCGGAATTCCCGCTCGCACTCGGTTTCAGTCAGACGCAAGTCGGCGGAGGAGAGTTCCCGTTCTCCACGTAGTGCCGACAGGATGCTGCTTGGGCAAGCTCGGTTTCGAACTTCCTGGTCCGTCCAGGCCTTGCCGCGGCCGGCGAGAAATGGTCTTTCTTCGCCGGCATGTGAATCGTCTTGGGAGTCCGGTTTCAGGAGGACATCCCGGATGAGCGCTGATATCTGCTGGATCGCGTCCCGGGTTCCGCTGATGGCGGTGATCTCCCCGGTGCGTGGGTCGAGCTCGAGGGAGACCGTTTCTCGGTCACCAGCAAGCTTTAATTCGGTCTGTGAGACAACCGTTGGGTCCACAAGGACCTCCCAATCAGACAATGTGATGCCGAAGCACCAACACCGAATAGAGACGGCGGAAGCATTCCGCCAACCCGCCAACGGAACCCTGGTTGAATGAGGTTGCCTTGTAAAAGGGGCAGGAACTCACTCGTCACCTCGGGGGCCGAAGCCGATCCGAGGAAGGGGCGCCATTGAAGGGCCTCTGAGTTGTTCCCATTTCCCGACCTCTCCCGTGGCTGAGCGAACTCAGCCGAGGTCAGTGCCAACAAGATGTCACCGAATTCATCGCAGGCAAGTCACTCTCGCAACTTTTTTTCGGACGACCCAAGCTCGGCCCCGTCGGGGTTCGTGCCTGCCCTGCGATACCGTTCATGCCATGAACACATTCCCGATCCTTCGGAAGATCACGTCAGATATCAGAGCGATGGGTTTTTCCTGGCTCGTCCTGTTCGGGCTACCGGTGGCGTGCGCCCCGGAATCCGGTCGAGCCCTTGATTCCGGCGGAATCGAGGAGCCGACGGTCGAAGTCGAGCATCCGCCCCTGAGCTACGACTGTCCCAAAGCTTCGGTCACCCCGGACTTTGATGGTGATCTGGAGGCCGGGCCGTGGTCTGCAGCGGCGTGGACACGCGACTTCCGGGATATCGAAGGTGACACCCGGCCACGCCCGTGGGCGCGGACGCGATTGAAGATGCTGTGGGATTCCACGCATCTCTACGTCGGATGCGAGATGGAGGAACCCGATCTCTGGGCAACCTACGACCGCCGCGACATGATCGTTTTTCATGAGCATGATTTCGAGGTCTTCATCGATCCCGATGGTGACGGTGATGAGTACTACGAGATCGAGATCAATGTGATCGGAACCATCTTCGATCTCTTCCTGCAACGCCCTTATCGACTCGGCGGCCCTGCGGAACATGGATGGAACAGCGATGGTCTTCGATGGGCGATTCATCCCGATGGCACCATCAATCAGCCCGGCGATCGCGATGCGGGCTGGACCGTGGAACTGGCGATTCCCTTTGAAGACCTCCGGCCGCCGACGATTCGGGAGGACGGCTCCGCATGGACCGTTCCTCCGATTCGCGAGCATCGGCGGCGAGCCGTTCCGCGGGTCGGAGATTCCTGGCGGATCAACTTCTCACGGGTCGAGTGGGATCTCGAAGTCGTCGACGGTGCCTACCGCAAGGTGGAAGGGCGGCCGGAGCGCAATTGGACCTGGACTCCCCAGTGGGAGATCAACATGCATGTTCCATCACGCTGGGGTTTCGTTCGTTTCGTCGAATGAGCCGTTTCAATCGATGGCGGCTGCGATGGTCGCCGCCAGCTCGGTGCCATCCTCGTCCATTTCTCCCGGTCGCCAGGTCAGGTGCAGGCCGTCGGCTTCCGTTCGATCGATGAATCGAGGGATGATGTGGAAGTGGACATGCATCACCGCCTGGTGTGCATCCGAGCCGTTGTTTTGAAGAACGTTGTAGCTCGTGGCCCCCGTCGCGGCGCAGACCGCGCGGCAGATCCGGGGCAGGACACGACCGATTTCAGCGGCAGCATCGTCTGACAGTTCTCCCAGGGTCGCGCGGGCCTCTTTGGGGATCACCAGGACATGCCCACGGCTCAAAGGGCCGATGTCGAGAAAGGCGAGGACATGCTCGTTCTCGTGGACGCGGTGGCAGGGGAGTTCACCGGCAAGGATTCGATCGAAGATGGTCATGAAAATTTCCAGCAGGCCAGGCGATAGTTTGGGTGAGATCAGCAGAACCTTCGAACTGGTGCTCGTCTGATCTCCGCGCGATCGTACGATGTGTGCCCCAAGGACGCTTCGCGAAGCGCCCACCACTCCCGGAGCCGTTCGTGACCATCCGCAGCAAGAATGACGTGACTCGATTCGAGCCCTTTGGTGCCTGTGATCTCGAAGAGATCTACGAGCGAATGGTGGCGCCCACCCTCGACTCCGCGATTGAACGATGGCTGGCCGAGGACTACGGAGATTCGGGGGACCTGACCACCTCCGCCTTCATCCCGCCGGATGTCATGGTTCGTGGTGAGATCCGATCGCGGGCCCACGGTGTGGTGTGTGGCCTTCCGATCGTTCGTCGCATCGCCGCTCGGGCCGCCGGGACCCTGGAGACCGAACCCCTGGCCGTGGATGGTGATCGGGTGGAGCCAGGCATGCGGGTGATGGAGATCCGTGGGCCTCTCGCGGCGATGCTACCGGTCGAACGCACCCTTCTCAATCTGCTCGGGCGAGCATCCGGAGTCGCGACCGCGACCTCGCGGTTCGTCGCCAGCGTGGCCGGGACCGACGCAATCATCGTCGACACCCGAAAGACGACGCCGGGACTTCGGACGGTCGAAAAGTACGCGGTCCGTTGCGGTGGAGGTAGGCTTCATCGCCTCGGGCTCCACGATGCCGTGTTGATCAAGGACAACCACATTGCGGGACTCGGTGCATCCTTTTCCGAGTCCATCGAAGCAGGATCCCATGCCTGCCGTGAGCAGATGCGGCCTCGATTCATAGAGATCGAGGTTGATGATCTGGAACAGTTCGAAGCGGTGTTGGATCTTCCTTCGGGCACCGTGGACATCGTTCTTCTGGACAACATGGATCTTTCCACCATCCGGAACGCGGTCGAGCGCCGGAATCAGCGACGTCGAGGCCTGCTGCTTGAAGCGTCGGGTGGTATCCATCTCGAGTCCGTGCGTGCGGTGGCTGAGACCGGAGTCGATCGGATCGCCGTCGGGGCGATCACTCACTCGGCCTATCAGGTCGACTTCGGGCTCGACATGAGCTGAATTCATGGACTCCCGGCGACGGGCGCGAACCGATGCCAGAAGAAATGTCCGAGGAATCACGGGCCGACGAGTTGACCGACTGGTCGGATCGATTGGAACGGGCGATCATCGGGACTCGCTTCGATTCTCGACGGGTCCGAGTGATGGCGACCTGTGATTCGACTCAGGATCACGCGCGAAATCTTGGTCGGGGCTCGGTGGTCACGACCGGCCGACAGGTGGCCGGACGAGGCCGTCTCGGTCGGTCCTGGATCGACGATCAGGGGGCGGGCGTGGCCGTCAGTCTTGCGCTTCCGGCTTTGGCTCCGGATCTGGCCTGCATCGCCACGGCCGTGGGAACGCTTGATGCGGTGCGAACCTCCTTGTCGGGCGGTGATGCGGCGGTGGCTGCCGCGGGGAGGCGTCTCGGATTGAAGTTCCCCAACGATCTGGTGGATCGGGAGACCGGGCGGAAGGTCGCGGGCATCCTGGTCGAGGTGGTCGACGGCGTCGCGGTGGTGGGGATCGGTCTCAACGTCGGGCGTCGAGATTGGCCCACAGGCTTGCATGCAATCGGGCTGGAGGAAATGGTCGGATCGCCGGTGGCTCGGATTCCAACCCGGATCCAGATCCTGGAGCACTTGCTTCCGGCGATCGATCGGAGCTGGGGCGCCTCCCCGTCGGATCTGGATCGACGCTTCGCGGCCGAGCACGTACCGACCGGGGGGATGGTGGACGTTGAAGAGGATGTCGTGGGTGGGCCCGCACGTCGAATACGAGGCACGCTTCGGAGCATCGATCCTCGGCGAACGCTCGAGGTGGACGGCCGTGATGGTGTGGTGGTGATCACCGCGGCGCGGGCGAGGATCCTGTCCTGGGGTTCGATCGCCTCCGACCCCGATCACTCTTCGAGTTGAGAGACGGGGGGGTATCGGTCGATACTTCCGACATGCCTTCGCTCCCTCGCCACATCCTCGACCCTCGTTCACTGGTCCTCACGATCGGTGGGCTTCTGATCAGCGGTCCTGCGGTCGCCAAGGCCGAACCACCGGTGTCGGAAGAAGCGCCGTTGCGACGAATCTCCGGTCCGGGGCAGACCGCTCCGGGTTCGGTGGGGAGTCCCGTGGTCAGTGATTACGATCCTCTGGAGGTTCGCCGAATCGATCTGCATGCGGTCGAACAGTCGATCAGTGACCGCGGCCCCCTGGATGCCAGCCTTCGCTGGGTTCCGTCCGGCCTTCAGCTGCCGACTGGGTATGACCAGGTGTATCGACGAGACGGTGGCGGCTTCTGGCGGGCTGACGGAGGCTTGGTCGCGGCGTTCAACCAATCGGTCTACATCCCGACTCGAAGCGGACTTGCGGTCGAGATCCCGGCGTCGACGGTGTTCGTGATCGGAGGAGTTCCGATGGGCGCCGAGCCTGGCCACGGTCGATTGCTGGCCGCCGATCCGATGAATCCCGGTTCGGTGCCTTCGATCTTTCCGGCGACGATGGTTCCGGATGAACATCATCGCATCCAGGCGATTCCAGGAGATCGGATGGCTCGATTCGGTTTCGGACCGGGCCATCGGATCTCCAGCGAGGTTCGGCCATCGCTGAAGGATGAAGTACAGGCCACCGGCGATGCTGGCGAGAGTCGTTTTCGAGCGGATGAGGATTACCGCGGCGATCGCGTGGATCGGTTGCTGGCGCTCTGGCGTCGAGGCCGGATCAATCCCGACCCGGTGCTTCGGAACTCCGAGGGGGCGACAGGTCGGGAAGCGGATCCCTCCCTCCGTCCGGCCGAAGAGGGGACCCTTCGTCCAGGATCATGATGCGGTCCAGCGTCTTTCGCGTGATGTCGGGCACGACGCAATCATCGGCCGGGTGCCCGATTGGAATCAGGATGAACGGGCGTTCATGTGCCGGTCTCCCGAGCAAAGGACCGAGAAACTTCATCGGGCTCGGAGTGTGGGTGAGACAGCACAACCCCGCCTGACGGATCGCGGCGATCAGGATCCCGACGGCGATTCCCACCGATTCATTGACGTAGTAGACCTGGTCGCTGCTGCGATTCGGCTCGTCGTCGCGCATCATCTTGAATACCGCGATGAGCCATGGAGCCTGCTCCATGAACGGCTTCTGATCGTTGGTCCCCAGTGCATCTAGATCGCGGAGCCATTCCTCGTTGGCTCGTGACTCGTAGAAAAGCCGTTCTTCCTCTTCGGCCGCGAGCCGAATCTTTCGCTTGAGGCCAGGGTCCTGGACCGCAACGAACTTCCAGGGCTGCTTGTTGGCGCCGCTTGGTGCGGTGCCCGCCGTGGCGATGATGCGTTCGATCAGATCTTGAGGGACCGGTCGGTCGCTGAAATGACGGACGGTTCTTCTGGAACGCATCGACTGGAGAAAATCACCGGCGGCCCGGATCGGATCTTCCGGGAGCACGCCGTCCACCAATGGGGTGTGCTTTTCTTCTGGGTTGCTCATTTCGGTTCCGTTCCGGGCGGGGGTATGCGTTGGTCGGGTCCGCTCCAGACGGAATCACCACCTCGTTGTTCGATTCGGTCGACGGTGCCATCCGCCTTGTAGTAGGTCCAGCGACCGACTCGCTCGCTTCGCTCCCGCTGGGGGATCCATTGATACGAACCCTCTCGTTCCAACGAACCGTTGCCGAAGTAGGCCCGGGCCCAACCGTTGCGATGCAGGCGGGCTCGGCCATCGGCGCCTGGTGCATCGAATCGCATCTCGTAGGTGTATTTCAGGGCGCTTCGCTCGGGATCCCAGTATTCGATCTGAGGAATCGGAATCTCGTAGCCTCGTCGTTCTCCGGACGGCGGGGCCTCGCTGGTCGCGGTTTCGGTCTCCGCCGGTGCGACACCGTTCGAACCGGTCTGGTCGCAACCAACGGTGACGATCCCGATGGCGATGCCGATCACCCCTTGGAGGATCGGGATGCGGAAGCGGCGAGGACGATCCGAAGGAGCGTGCAGGCCGCTGAAAAACGGTGTGGCGTCTCGAAGCATTCCAGAAGCCTAGCGATTCGGATACCGGAGGGTGGTTGCCGCGTCAGGCCGCATGCCGGATCGAACTCCATCCATCGACTCCGGGATCTTCCGCCCTGATCGCCCCCGGATTTTCGGTCTGAAGCACCGGCATCGGCTCCGGCTCGGGGACGACCCGGCCGTCCACCCGGTAGCGATATCGGAGGCACTTGAGGCCGGCATGAATTCGAAGCTGCCAGCACCCCTCCGGGTTTCGTCGCATGCCGAGGGTCCGGACCAGACCTCGACCGAAGTCGATCGTGATCTCAACCACCGTCGCCATTGGTGCGTCGAGTAAGAACACAACGCCGCCCTCCGCGTGCTGAAGCATCATTGGCCGGTCCCCCGAAGTTTCCATCCGCTCGGTCGGTAGCATGAAGGGTCCTCGATGATTCGGACGATCCGGGATTCAGTCTTCCCGGTCGCCCGTCGAGTCCATCCCGCCGAGCTTCGAACCACCCATGGCATCGACCGAATCCGAATTTCAGCCGGGCCGTGCCGTCCGGTCTCCGGATTTGGCCCCGCAGCGGGACGAACCGTGCGGGTCGTTCTGGATCTCGGACCAACGTCGGGGTCGGTATGAGAGGTACCTTCGCGGACTGGTCGTCCTGGTGATGGTGGCCATCCACGCTCGGCCGGCCTTTGCTGAGATCGCCCTCGCCGCCCGGGCGGCGGTGGTGATTCGAGGTGGAGAACTCGCGTTACCGCTCACCGCCGGACCGGATACGAAGACATGGCCTCAAACCGTCGACGCTCGATGTGGTGGACGAACGATCGAGGGGCGGGTCGGTTGGATCGTGCCTCGACCGCTCGAGGAAACCCGTTGGACGAGTCCGGTCGAGCCGGTTTCCATCATCACGATTGGTGATGGTGAGCCGTCGCCGGTGGGTGGCAGCCCGATCGTCGTGCTCACCGTCCCGATGGATGCTGAAGGAACGATTGAAATCCTGGGTTCGACGTGGACGCCCGAGTGGCGAAATCCCATCCCGCCTTTTGATCCGGCGGAGTCGATCATCACCGGCCGGGGCTCGGAAGCCGATCCTCCTCTGGACGATCCGATGGAGTGGTATCGATGGGCGATTCGCGCCGATCTCGAGGGTGGTCGACCACCGTCACCGGAGCCCGGTCCGGAAGCTGATGCCAGTCTCTTTCGCCGAGTCGCGGTATCGCTCGCCACGGAATGGCTCGCGGCATTGGCTCGCGTACGGGAGGCCAGTCCGGGCATCGCGAGTGAGATCGCAGAGCGGTTGGTGGCCACCGTGGTCGATGATCGCCGCCCCATGGGGGATCGGACGATCGCAGCCTGGCCGACCGATTCACGATCGCTGGCGGGCCTGCGACGGGTCCTGCTCGATCCGAAGCTGGATCCGATGGAAGCGGCTCGGGCGGGACTGGCCTGGTTCGAAGTCCGGCCACCGTTTCTTGCCTGGGTGCGTGAACCGGGTGGAGATCGCACGGCGATCGAACTCGTGAATCCCACCGCGGATGAACTGGTCGTTCTCGCCACCTGGACGGATGCGGGTGGAACTCAGGCGCTTCTGGTTCCGCCCCGTAGTCTGGTGCGACGAACGGTCGAACGACCCGCGCTTCAAGGGGGTCCGAACCCGACCGAGGAGACTCTTCAGTTGGCCGTGGGAAAACGGACTCGACGCCTGGTGCTCGGGCCTCGGGCACTTCCAGTTCGCCCGCCCGGACGGGGTTTCGGGCCGATCACGCTGCTTCGCACCCTGGGAGGTGTGGATCAGGGTTTTCTTGAGGTTCCGCCAGCAGACTCCGAAACCGCCGCGGTCCTCCGGCGTCGGTTTGGTCGCTGGGAGATCTTCATCGAGGCCCTGACGCCGGCGGGCACGAACTCCAAGGACATCATCTATCTATCCTTCGGGCCCGGATCATCACCGGTCGAGATTCTTGAATTGCGGTCCGACGGTGGCTTCGAATCCCGTCAGGGATCGTCGGCAGCGGGACTCGAGGTCAAGATTCGACGATTCCCCGATCGTTGGAGAGCACAGGTCACGGTGCCGGAGAGCTGGCTGGTCCGCTCGATCACCGACAGCCGGGCGGGCGCGGTCCTGCTGGGCCTGCGGCGAGACGGTCCGGACGGGTTCATCTCCTTCGCCGGACCGCCTCCGCCGGCCTGGCGACGGGAGATACCCGTCCAGACCTTCGCCATCGGAGCCTGGCAGGATCCCGAGCCGACGGAGGCCGTCGGGAAGCCCCGTCCCTGACCCGTTACTGGCAGTTCGTCCACCGAGGCGTCCAAGGGGCCAAAACCGCGGGGGCAGCCGCTACACTCGATTCAATGACCGACGTTGAGAACAGCATTTCGAATTCAACGACCGCGGCTGGATCAAAGCCTCGTCGAACGGCGTTTCTGAATCAGAAGGGTGGAGTCGGCAAGACGACCACCAGCTGCAATCTCGCGGCCGGAATCGCCGAGGAAGGACGTCCCGTCCTCGCGATCGACCTCGATCCACAGGCTCATCTCTCCCTCCACCTCGGCGTGGACGGGGACAGTGTGGGTTCGACGATCTACGACCTTCTGGTCGATCCCGACGCCGACATCGAGGATGCCCTGATTCAGGTTCGCGAGAACCTCTGGCTTCTGCCCGCCTCGGTCGATCTCGCCGCCGCAGAGTCGGAACTCGCTGGAGAGCCCGATCGCAACGATCTGCTCCGACGACGACTCGAGCCGATTCTGGACCGCTTCGATTTCGTGATTCTCGATTGTCCGCCCAGTCTGGGATTGCTGACCCTCAACGCCCTCGCGGCGGTCGAAGAGGTCGTGGTTCCGATGCAGGCCCACTTCCTCGCCTTGCAGGGAGTCGGGAAACTGCTTGAAACGGTTCGACTGGTCGCCGGCAGTGTCAACCCCGAGGTACGCGTGGCCGGCATCGTGCTTTGCATGCACGAAAGCCAGAGCACCCACGCTCGCGAAGTGGTGGCCGAGATCGACGGATTTCTCGAGGAGGCCCGGGGAACGGGCATGCCCTGGGATGGTGCGACGGTGTTCCGGCCTGCGGTTCGTCGCAACATCAAGCTGGCCGAGGCGCCGAGCTTCGGCAAGTCGATCTTCGACTACGCCCCGTGGTGTCCGGGGGCCATCGACTATCGCAAACTGGCGCAGCGGTTCATCACCTCCTGGGATCAACGCCATGAATCGGTCGAGACCGAGGAGCCGGCGTCGAAGGAAGCCGCCGCACCGATCGAGTCCTCCGTGGATGGGTCGAACCAGTCTGAAGTCGCACCATCCGTGGCTCCCGAAGAATCGGCTTCGATCGAGACCGAAGCGGTGGATCTTGGGTCCGAGTCCCCAGTTGAACGAGTGGGATCGGGTTCCCTTCAGGTGGAGCCTCGCAGTGATTCCGGATCCACCTCCCATCACGACTGATCGTGCATGAAGTCGTTTCGCTCTCCGGCCGCCGGCCAGGACGCCCATTCCGACCTCGACTCCGGAATCACTTTCCCGGTGATACCCGGTTCGCCTGAATGGTGGTCCAGGTACTGGCGGCGGGCGGCCGCGATCGGGGCCGTCACGATCCTCCTGATCGGAACCCACATACCAAAGCTGGTGATCGGCCAGCCGGGAGATGGTCCGGACAAGCTCCTTCATTTCTTCGCTTTCGCCATGATCACCCTGCTCCTCCGGATCTCCGATCTGGGCCGGACGACTCGCAGAACGGCGGTGATCGCGGGGCTGCTCGCCCTTTTCGACGAGGTCACGCAGGAAATCCCGGGCCTTCATCGAAGTTTTGATCTGTTGGATCTGGTGGCCGACGCTGGAGGGATCGCCGTGGCCCTCGCGTGGTGCAGGGCGCTCGGTCCGCCCCGCCGAGGCTCGGTGGCTCATCATTTGGAGAGCCGGCGTCGATTCGCCGCCGTCAGACTGCTTCTGGCATCGATTCAAAACTGGATCCACATCGGCATCGCGGGTGCGTTCGGAGCCATGCTCGGGGGCGTCTTTCTCGGCGTCTTCGGGCGGAATCCAGTCATCGGGCCGGTCACGATGATCGTGGTCGGGGGCATGTCGGGTTTCATCGCCGGGGTCGTCGCCGTGGTCGAGGCGGGCCGGCGTCATTCGATTCGGCGGATCGATGCCGAGCGGCGATGCCTGTGGTGTCTTCAGGTCCTTCCGGACTCGAATTCCGGTGAGGAGGCCGTCCGGTGTCAGTGCGGCACGGTCGACCCCGGCCTGCCGGTCACCGGCGGACTTCGGCCGCGACGAGTGGCCTTCCGAATCGCGGGCCTGCTCATCGTGATCGCGATCCTGGCGATGCTGGGGTACGTGATTCTTCTGCGTCTCGGGCCCGCGGTGCCGTTTCTGCGTCGAGGACTGGTTTGGTACACGGGCCTGGGGGCCTCGACTTCGATGGCATTCGATGCGATCGGTCTTGGACTGGTGGGGGCGTTGCTGATGGGTCGATCCCGGCGTCTGGCGGCGATCGAGAGTGAATCCGAGGGGCAGCACTGCTTTCAGTGCGGGCAGGACCTTCGGGGAGTCTCCCTGGACCAGACTCGGGGCCGTTGTCCGGAATGCGGGGCCGAATTCCACGCGGTCTGGGCAGACTCGATGGCGGTGACGGGCTCCAGCGGCGACAATGCCGAGCGATGATCACGACGCCCCGATCCTTCTCGTCGTTCCGCGGACTCCTCCGGGTCCGATCGTCTCCCGCGCTCGCGGGGGCGATGGCGCTGCTGCTGATGGCAGGGTGCGGCTCGAACCAGACCTACCTGCTCGACAGTGACATTCCGATCCCTCCCGATTCGCCCGGCAGGGCGACCAGCGGCATCCAGCGTCGCGACGGATTGATCGTGAATCTCGACACGGTGTTCTCGGAGTCGGTCGATGACCCGTCGGTCACCATCGACGGACTCGAGCGGCGTTTCATCGCATCCGGATGGCGATTGATGGAACGAGGCGGAACCGAGTCCGTGGTGGTGGCGATCTTCGGCAAGACCGATCGCCGATGCCGGGTCCGCGTCGTACGGAATGAACTTGATCCGTCCATGAGTCGAGTGGCCTATCGGGTCAGAATCGTTGAATCGACCCCGACCGATGGAGCGTCGGACCCCGATGCCTGATTCGGAGGCGCCTCGAACGGAGAGTGGGCGCGGCTTCGAGCGTCACGCCCTGACCGTCACCGCGCTCACGACGGCGAGTCGCTTCGGCGGGCTCGCTCGCGAAGCCTGTTTCAGTCGATTGATCGGTCTCACCGAAGCCGCCAGCGCCTTCGGTTTCGCCTTCACGGTTCCGAATCTGTTTCGCCGGTTGTTCGGGGAAGGGGCGCTCAGCGCCGCCTTGATTCCGGAACAGACCCGACTTGAACACCGGCATCCGGAGGCCGCCCGCCGTCTGGCGGCGAAGGTCCTCGTGATCCTGGGTCTCGGACTCGCAGCGCTCGTGGTCCTGGGTGAGGTGCTTCTCGCTGTCCTACCGGCCCGAGATGCGGATCTGGGAACGCGGCTCCTCTCGATCACCCTGCCGTACGTGCCTCTGGTCTGCGTGACGGCGATCGCGGGGGCGGTCCTGCAGGTACGAGGCCGCTTCGCTCCCGCGGCTGCAGCCCCGATTCTTCTCAATGCATCATTGGTGGGTGCCGTCCTGCTCGCGTGGTATCTCGGTGATGGTGAACCGGTGGAGGCGGAACGAATCGGAATCGTCGCCTGGGGGGTGATCGTCGCAGGTGTGCTGCAGGCGATCTGGACCCTCACGGAACTTCGTCGTACCGCGCCGTCGATCGATGTGAAGCCGGAAGACGTCGCCCGCACCCGCCGTCGGGTCAGACTGTCCATCGCCCGAGTGGTTCGGCAGGTGATCCCGATGGTCATCGGACTCGGTGTTCTGCAGCTGAACACCTTCGTCGACAGCCTGATCGCCAGCTGGCCGGCCGTGGTCGGACCGACGATTTTCGGTTGGAAGTATCCGCTCGACGACACCGCGATGGCGACCCTTGGTTACGCATCTCGTCTTTACGAGTTTCCGCTCGGGGTCTTCGGGATCGCGATCGCGACCGCGATCTTTCCTCAACTTGCCCGTGAAGTGGCGAGTCCTTCAACCTTCGCCGCGACGGTTCGTCGCGGTCTGCGTCTGGTGATGTTCATCGGCGTGCCCGCCAGCGTCGGGGTCGTGCTGGTCAGGCGTTCTTTCGCCGAGGCGGTCTTCCTCGGTGGTGCCTTCTCGATCGAGGATGCGGAACGAGTCGCCTTCGTACTGCTCGGGTACGGGGTGGCGATCTGGAGTTACTCCGCGACCCACCTTCTGGTCAGGGCCTTCTATGCGCGGCGTGAACACATGACCGCGGTCCGGGTGGGCATCGCCATGGTCGGGCTCAACTTCGCCTTGAACCTGATTCTGGTGTTCGGCACCGGACTCGGAGTCTCGGGACTGGCCTGGAGCACCTCGATCTGCGCCTTCATCCAGACCGTGGTGCTGTTACGGATTCTGGCCGGTCGCACGGGGCCACTTCTGGACTCGGCGACGCGGGCGTCGATTCTCGAGTCTCTCGCCAGTGCCGCGGTGATGGCTCTGGCCGTCTGGTCGGTTCTGCACTGGGTTCCATTCGATTCCGTGCCCGGCGATTGGTTGTCCGCCTTCGTGGAGGTGCTCTCCGCCGCCACGGTGGGGGCGGTGGTGCATCTGGGCCTGGCCGGTTGGCGTCGGCGGCCGGAACTCGGTTGGGCGATGGGTCGAGCCGGCGGTTGAGCGGACCTTGAGGCTCAGCCCGTGGCGGTTTCGGCCGAATCCAGGGTGGCTTCCTCGCTCCGGCCCTCGTGGATGGACCACTTGGCTCCGTCCCGATGCACTCGTCGGTACAGCGTGTCACGTTCGATCGGGATGAATCCGGCTTCCACCGCCGCATGCTGGAGATCGGCCGCCGTCGTCTCCTGGTGGGTGCCGCTGCCTCCGACGTGCGTGATGTCGTACCAGACGACGGTCCCGTCGAGATCATCGGCCCCGGCGTCCAGCATCAGCTGGGACATGCCGAGAGTCTGCATGATCCAGAACGCCTTGGCGTGCGGGATGTTGTCGAGCATGAGGCGGGCGACGGCGAGCGTGCGAAGATTTTCGAGGCCGGTCGGGCCCGGCAGGTTCTCGAGACCACTCTCATCCGGGAAGAACGGCAGGGGGATGATCGTCTGGAAGTAGCCGGTGGAGAGACCCGCCTGGCCGGGCATGGGGAGCCGTTCGCCCGGGTAGGCGTCGGTCGGGCCGGTGAGGAGCACTCCGTCCTGTTCCCCGTCCCCTTCGGGGCGGGTGGCGATCCGCTGAACCCCGGCCCACTCGGCAAGGGTGTGATCCTGCTGCCGCCGGAGAAGATCCATGTGGACGAGCCGCTCGCGTCTTCCTTCGACGTGTCCGTAGAGCATGGTGGCGTTGGAATTCAGGCCGAGCTCGTGGGCGGCGCGGTGCACATCAAGCCATTGTTCGCCGCGGATCTTGCCTTTCCATGCCGTGTCGTGGGCACGGTCGTCGAAGACCTCCGCTCCGCCGCCGGGAAGTGAACCCAGTCCGGCGTCCTTGAGGTCCTGCAGGACACTCCTGGTTCCTGCGAGCCCGTCCTTGCCCCGCTTGGAGATTCTCTGGAGATGCACGATCTCCACCGCTGTGAAGGCCTTGAGGTGAAGATTCGGGACGGCGTCCCGAATGGTCGACAGCATCGAGGTGTAGTGGTCGAACTTGAACCAGGGGTGCAGTCCACCGACCACGTGCAGTTCGGTCGCACCGGCCTCCGAGGCTGCGACCGCGGCGTCGCGGACCTGTTCGAGGGTCATCTCGTAGGCGCCGTCCTGGCCTCGCTTCCGGTGGAACGCACAGAAGGAACAACTGAGGGCGCAGACGTTCGAATAATTCACATGGCGGTTGATGTTGAAGTACGTCAGACGGCCGTGCAGGCGGCGTCGAACCAGGTCGGCGAGTCGGCAGACCGCGTGAATGTCTTCGGTGCCGTAGAGGATGCCGCCGTCATCCAGGGACAGACGTCTCCCTTCCATCACCTTTTCAGCGATCGGCTGAAGGGCTGGGTCGGCGATGCGGAGCGGAGCGGTGCCAGTGTCGAGTTCGAGCATGGTCTGCATCCTAGAGGGTTCGACCGTGGGATCGGGGTGGATTCCCCGGGTGGTTCTCGGACCCCGGATTCCGATTCGGGGGCATGATCCGGTTGATCCTTCCGAGAAGCAGCAAGTCTCGGCTGCAGAGGCGCTTCCTACTGGTCGATTGCCATTGGATGCCATCGCTCGCGCTCTGTGATGCCGGTGGCGATGGTGATGAGCCCGGGCCACCCGGATGGAGCGACCAATGCACGATCAAAACCCACCCCAGCCGACGGATACCAGCGGTTCGGATACCCCTTCGGAGACCCCGGAAGGGACTTCGAGTGGTGGTGACGTCTTGTCGCTCATTGCGGATGTCGAACGGCATCTCGAACGGATCCGGAACGTGCAGACTCGTCAGACCACCGATTTCGCCGATCTGGCCGAACGTCAGCGTCGGGTCAGCGTGGCGGAAGCGGAAATGGTCGAGCGGGGGCGAGCACTCGAAACCAGCGCCCGAGATCTCGGAATCGCGCGAGAAACCATCGAGTCCGATCGCAAGGTCCTGGAAGAGGACCGGATTCGTCTAGAAGATCATCGGGCGACGGTTGAACGAGAATCCGCGAATGCGGATCGCGTCGGGACGGAACTCGAATCGGTCCGCACCGAACTGGAGGAAGAACGCGAGCGACTGGGTGAACTCGAGGACGGCCTCGTGACCCGTACCACGGCATTCGAGCACCGGGAGGTCACGCTCCAGGCACGTGAGGACGAGTTGGTCAATCGACTCGCTCTGGCCGAAGCTGCGGCAACCGCAGCGACCGAGGCGATGGAAGACGCCAGAGCCACCTTCGACGAACGCCTGTCGGCGATCGAGGAGGAACGACAATCGCTGTTGACGCGGGAGGAGACCTTCGAGCACCGACTTGCGGAAGCGGAAGTCGCTCATCGTGAGGCCAGTGACTCGGCCCAGCGTTTCGAGTCGGAACTGGCAGAGGCTCGCGCCGCCACTGAACGGGCTCAGGAAGCCGCCGAGGTGTCCGCTCAGCAGGGCGAAGAGGCACGCTGCTCGCTCGAGTCCCTGCGGCTGGAAGTCGAGTCCGCCGATCTTCGTGTCGCGACCCTGGAGGCTTCTTCCTTGGAGGAAAGCGAGGTCCAGGCACGGATGCGCGGGTCGCTGGAAGAACGAATCGTCGAGCTCGAAGACCAATGCGTCGCATCGCGGGATGCCGTGTCAAGCAGCCAGGAGGCGATCGCGGCCGCGGAGGCCCGGACCGCGGAGGCGGGTGCCTCGCTCGAGACGGCTCGGATGCGGGTCGAATCGCTCGAGCAGAGAATCGCCGAAGACGAACGACAACTCGGACTCGCCGGATCCAAACTGACCGAACTGGCCAGGGTGATTTCGGAACAGGCTCCGAGGTTGGAGCAGGGGGCGGAGGCGATGGCCCTGGTCGCGGTTCTCGAGACGGAGATCGCACGCCTCCGTGCGGAGGCCGATGGGGAGGTCGAGGTCGACGAAGCCGCCATGGATTCGCTTCGATCCGGCTTCGAGGGTCGCATCAACGAACTTGAATCGGCGTTACAGGCCGCACGCTCGGAGGCCAAGGCGGATGACGGCATCGACGCCGACGCCGCGGTGAGCATGATCGCCGAGGCCAGAGCGCCGCTCGAAGACAGGATCGCCGAACTCGAAGGGCTGCTCGCAGACGCGGGGAATACGGAGACTGAATCGGGCGTGGCATCGGATGATGTTGTTTCCCGAGAAAAGTACGAGGCGGTCAAGGATCGATGCATCAAGGCGGAACGTCGAAGCGACGAGCTTGATACGGCGCTGGCGATGACCAATGATCGCGGCCAGGCTCAGGAAATGGCGAAGCGTCTTCGAACCAAGGCGGAGCGGGTCAGTGAGTTCGCTCGTCATCTGGATCGTCGGCGGAATCGTCTTGCGGCCCTGCGTTCCGCGATGGGCAGACGGCGTGGCGCGGAGATCGTTCCCGAGGGCAATGCCACCTATCACGAACTCCAGCGACTTGAAGCCCAGCGACTGGAACTCTCGCAGGTGCGTGAATTCCTCGGGCGAAGCGAACAACAGATGGTCCGGCGGTGGGCCCGTCCCCGATCGGTCGCGACCGTGGCCTGGGTTCTGGTGATCCTCGGAGTCTCGGTGGCCGCAGGTTGGTTCGGTACGCGGGAGTTCGTTCCGATTCCCGGTACCGCGACCGTCTCTCTCGTCGCCTCGGCGGCCGGCGGCGCGCCGCTCACCGGGGAAGTGGCGGAAAGTTGGGATGCCTGGCATCGTGCGCTGGCCACGGACCCGGCCTTCATCGCGATCGTGCAGAAGCGATTGGCCGCTCGGGGAATCGCACCGGAAGGTGGCGAGGCCGCGACCGGTCGGATGCTGGAAGAGGATCTTTCGTTCGAAGATGAAGGTTCCGGTCGGTTGCGTCTGGTTCTGTCCGGAACCGACACCCGTCGACTGGAACCCACGCTCGATGCGATCGCCACGACCATGGCTTCGGAATCCGCGCGACAGGCACCTCGTCGTCAGGATGGCGCACGAGCAACCCTTCCAACCGAACGGCTCACTGGACGCGGCGTGGCCTATGCATCGGTGGTGGGGGGTGGAATGGGCGAGGCGGCCTTGATCCGAATGGGTGGCATCACGGCGTCGGTCTTCCTGGCCTCCTTGCTGCTGATCGGCGTCTTGTATGCGTTCCTCAGCCGTGCCAAGCGAATTTTCGAGGCTCAGGAGGCGGTTGAAGAGTCTGTGGAGAACACCTGAGGAGTCCGGAAATCCCGGCTTGAATCAGGGGTAGAGCCTCTTTTTCAAGTCAATCCTGAGGAATGACGCCTCTGGTTCACGGGCGAAGGAAAGTCGGGTCGTTCGTGGGTCGATGACTAGAGGTCGAGACCCGTCGTTTCCGGCGGATCAGGAAAGGACAGGACGATGAAGCGAACCGAACTCCCCAATGGCTGGCACATGGTTGATGATCGCGATCTTCTCGAGGTCAAAGATCCGCAGAAGGACATCCCGTTCTCGCTGCCCTTTCCCGGCAGGGATGTCGGCAGCCGGCCAACCGGGGTCGAAGACGTTCTCCGGGCCGCCGACGACGCCTGCCGCCGGATGGAAGTCCTCGCTCGTGAACTCGAGTGCCTTGGCGACTTCGGTGGTGACGACGGCCCTCGAGCCGCCTGAGCAGGTCGGTTCCGAGGGATACCGGGCCTGAGAAGGGCCGGTGAGGAACCGATCCCGCGTGAACTGTCGAAACAGACGTTCCTTTTTGAAAGACTGGGCATAGACTCGAAAGGGGTGCTTCGTTGCCGACCCGCCGTTTCTTCCGGTAACCCGTCTTTCAGGGGCTTTGATGACGTCTCCCAACCGTCTCCAGATCCGAACGCCTCGCCCGGCCGCACCGGTGCGAGACTGGATTGGCCGTCTTCTGACCCTGTCCATGGTGTTCGGCCTGACTTCGGTCGCTGCAGAAGCCCAGGTTCGTTGCATGAGTTGGAACGTGGCCAAGGCGATTGGCGACCTCGATTCCATTGAGGATGTCTTTGCCGCCGCCGCCGCGGACGATCGACCGGGTTTCGCGACCGCTCCCGCGATCATCGCGTTGCAGGAGGTCACGTCCTCCAGTCGATCGACGATCGAATCGCTGATCAGCTCCGGGATTCCGTCGGTGTCCTATCAGACCGCGACCTACACCAGCGCCGGATCCGAGGATTCATCGGGTGGGGCGCAGCTCATGCTCTATCGAACGGACCTCTTCCAAGAGATCGGTTCCGGCCATCGGGACATCTTCACGGGAGCGGGCCGTCGCTGCGATCGCTGGCAACTCCGATTGGTCGGTTCCGAGGATCAGGGTGGCGTGGTCTGGGTTTACGGGATGCATTTGAAGGCGAACAACAGTTCGGCCGATGCGGCGTTGCGTCTGGAAGGCGCAGAAGCCATCCGGAATGATGCCGACGGGTTGCCCTCAGGTTCGAACATCATCTACCTCGGTGATCTGAACGTCTATTCAAACGGCGAATCCGCGTACCAGGAGTTCCTGTCCCCCGGTTCCGGGCAGGCGTTCGATCCGCTCGGCTCGGGAAGTTGGAGCGGGGCCTCCAACGCGATCCGGCACACTCAGAGTCCACGGCAGAACGCCAGTGGGGGACTGGTCGGTGGTGGTCTGGACGATCGATTCGATCTCCAACTCGTTTCCGATGCCCTCTTCGACGGCGAGGGTCTGTCTCTCGTCGCCGGAACCTACCGTGCGCTGGGCAACGACGGCAATCACTACAACGATTCGATCAACGACGGCAACAACACCTACTATCCGGGCCAGCTCTCACGCTCGAATTCACTCGCGGACGCCCTCTTCGACGCCAGCGATCACATCCCGGTGCTGAGTGACTGGACGATTCCGGGTCGCATGTCCTGCGTGCTCGACGAAGATCTCGGTCGGGTCGTGAGTGGCGGTAGTTCATCGATCAATCTTCTGGTGGCGGACAGTCGTGATGCGGTGGATCTCGGCTACGTTTCGACTCTTGAATTCGAAGCGTCCGGCGATGGCATCGTGGTCGGCGGCGGAAACGGCATCGCGCCCCAGCTCCCAAGCTTCGTGGTCGAGCCCTTCGGGTTGGCGGCCGGCCTCGAAGGCGAGTTCATGGCGACCGTCTCGGTCAATGCGACATCCCCCGGGGTCTCCTTCGGCGTCCAGAATCTGATCACCAGCGGGACCGCGATTCGGCCGTCCCGCCCATCCTGGAATGGCCGCAAGGAAGTGACTTCGACCGTCCGGGGAACGACGACGGCTGCCGACATGGGCGTGGTCTTCATCGACGCCGAGATCTACAACCTCGGTTGGAGTGAACTTCAGGCCGGACTGGATCTTGATTCGGTCTCCGGGCTGAGCAATGGATTCTTCATCTGGGACGGACTCGGCGATCAGGTGACCGATGGTCCAGGGCTCCTCCGTTTCGGCTTCCAGACCGACGGGAAACTCGATGGCTCCTACGCGGTCGATCTGGTGGTCCGGGTCACCGACGAAGACGTTCCGGGAGAAATGACCAGCGAGGTCGAGCTTCGACTGGAAGTTGAAATCGGGGACGACGGGCTGCTCGGTGACGTGAATGGTGATGGGCAGGTCAACGGTGCCGACCTTGGTCTGATCCTTGGTGCGTGGGGTTCCTGCCGAGGGTGCCCGGAGGATCTCAATGATGATGGTTTCGTCACTGGTGCCGATCTTGGCCTGCTACTGGGGGCCTGGACGGGTTGAGAGGCTCGCTTCGGACCGAGCACCCCGTTTGGTCTCGCCCTGACCCCGCCGAACCGATACCTTCCATTCCCAAGCTTCCCCGACCTGTTTCGGAAGCTGGCAGAGGCTGGGCAGAAGCTGGGCAGAAGGACTCGAAGACCGCCCTCGCTCGGATTTCCCCGCAGCCATTCCCCGTCGCCTGAAATTCGGAGCTGAGACGTGATTCGGACACTCGTATTGATGGTCTTCACCGGTATGACGGCCGCCGTCGCCGCGGACACCCTCACCGTGATCGCCGATCGTGACAACACACTCTTCGGGCCGATTGAAGAGGATCTGTCCTCCGGCTCCAGCAGTGCGATCTACGCCGGGCGAATCGCGGATCAGGGTGGTGCGAACAACATCCGCCGAGCGGCCCTGCACTTCGATGTCTCGGGTCTCCCGGCTGGAGCCACGGTCTCCTCCGCCAAGGTGATGATCACGGTGACCAAGACTCCGCCGGCCGCACCGACCGGCGTCGATTTCTCGTTGCATCGTTGTCAGGCGGAATGGGGTGAGTCGACTTCCAATTCCGCCGGCGGCGCCGGAGCGTTCGCAGAGATCGGGGATGCGACCTGGTTCTTCCGGTTCTATCCCGACACGCCCTGGTCCACTCCGGGGGGTGACTTCGTCGTCACTGCCAGTGGTTCGACGGTGATCAACGGCAATGGGGGATATGAATTCGTCGGTTCCGGTCTGGCGAGCGACGTCCAGTCCTGGATCGATGGTGAGCAGAATGACGGCTGGTTGATGACCGCCTCGGTCTCGGAAGCCAAGACGGTTCGGAAGATCGCGAGTCGCGAGTATTTCGATGCGACGAAGCGTCCCGCCCTGATCATCGAATACGACGTGGCGGGCATTCCAGGTGACTTCAACGGAGACGGCCTGGTCAATGGAGCAGACCTCGGGCTTCTCCTCGGTGCCTGGGGCCGGTGCACCGGATGTGTCGAGGACATGAATGGTGATGGCTTCGTGACCGGGGCGGATCTCGGTCTTCTGCTCATCGCGTGGTCTTTCTGAATTCGCAGCATCCGACCCCCAACCGTCGGTACCCATTCAGCCGAAAAAGCAGGAAATTTCAAACGATGTCGATTGAATCGCCGCGGGTCAGGACGCTCATCCTTGCGATCTTGTTCATGGTCCTGCCGCTCGCCGGCAATGTCGTGGCCGAGGAATCGGAGTTCGTCAATGCCGGCCGTGGGAACGTACGGGTCGTGCTTCCGACGGATCGCGATCCATCGGAACCATTGCCTCTGATTCTCCTCCTGCACTCCTTCGCCTACTCGGGAGAGATCGAAGAGGCCTATCTTCGTTTCGCGGATCAGGTGGACGAGCAGCGGTTCATTCTCTGCCTGCCCGACGGGCGTCGGAACATCACAGGGCAGCGATACTGGAATGCGACGCCGGCCTGCTGTGACATCTACAACCAGAACCCCGACGATTCGAGTTACCTCATCGATTTGCTGGATCTGCTTCAGAAGACGTATGCGATCGATGATGATCGTCTGCACATCGTGGGTCATTCCAATGGTGGATTCATGGCCCATCGCATGATCTGTGAACACGATGGGATGTTCGCCGGCATCGCGACCCTTGCTTCCGCGACTTTCGCGGATCCCGCCGCGTGCGTGCTCGAGACACCGGTGCACGTACTGCAGGTGCATGGTTCGATCGACCCCGTCATCCTGTTCGGCGGTGGTTGTCTTCCTGGTGGTTGCTATCCGTCCGCGTCGGAGACCCAGGTCATGGTCGCGGCGGACAATGAGTGTGGAGAGCGGCCGGATGCCACTCCGGATCCGATCGATCTGGTCCCCGTCATCTCGGGAGCCGAGACCGAAATCACCGTCTATCGAGAACGTTGTGCACCGGGCGGCACCGCAGAGCTCTGGAAGGTTTCCGGTGGAGGACACAATCCTCCCTTCGACGGGCGATTCGCGCTGGAAGTCACCCGCTGGCTGCTCGACAAGTCCGGCTCGACGCTCATCGGGGATATCGATGGGGATGGACGGGTGAATGCATCCGATCTCGGACTGCTGCTCGCGGCCTGGGGGCGGTGTCCCGAGTGTCGTGCGGACCTTGATGGTGACGATCTGGTCGGAGGCGGTGATCTCGGCGGACTGATCGCGGCCTGGACCGGTTGAACGCCACGAGGTGGGGCACCGCGATGGCCCTGGCTGAATGACGCCTCGACGGGTTTTCGTTTTTTCCCAGGTGGGTTCGGATCTTCGGCGGAGGCCGCGATCTCGAGTTGCCGGCGGCTTCGTGGGAATTCAACCGTTGATTGAAAAATGGACGACGCCCGCCGGAGCCGGCGGGCGTCGTTCACAAGGCCGAGGTGGGATTCGAACCCACGAATCACGGATTTGCAATCCGTTCCCTTAGACCACTTGGGTACTCGGCCGGGGGGTTAGAGAGTATATCGGCTCGGAGCGTGTCGTCCTTCGATCGCTTTTCCAGACTGGAGAGGGTTTCCGCCCGCGAGCCGGAACCCCGTACCATTCCGGCATGTTCAATCTCCCTGCTGTCTCCCGGATCACGGCTGCCATCTCGATTCTGATCGGGGTTTCGGCGGTCGCATCGCCTTTCGAGCCTCCAGCATCCTCGGAGGACCCCGGTACCGGGGTCGCTCCCGTACGTCGGGTGATCATTCCGGAGGGAATGGAGGGATCGGGTCGCCCGCCACTGCTGCGGGAGGGCGGGATCCTCGTGAAGGTCTCGGGAAACATCCGGCGGAATACCGACCTCGGTGTCCAGGTGTTCCATCCGAACCAATCGGAGACCGGAGGGGTCGATCGTCAGTTGATTCTGCTTCCGAGTCGAGGGCTCGATGATCTTGCCCGCCTGGAGGAGGCGGAGCCGTGGCGGGAATCGGATGAAACCCGGCCGTACGAGGTGACCGGTCGAATTCTCGTCTACCGAGGTCACAACTTCCTACTTCCAGACCTCATCGTCCCGCTCAAGGTTCTGGAACCTGCGGCTCCGGCTGACAACCCGCCTCCAGCGGCTCCCGGGGGTACCGATCCGGGTGATGATGACCTCGATCGAATCGGAGACGAGTTGGAAAAACGGCTCGAGGCGAGGATCGGGGCCGTTCCTCGAAGCCTGGACGCCCGTGACGCTCCAGCCCCTCGAGGTGGCGTCATACCCACCGGAACCCGTTTCGTGGATCGCCGTGGCCGGCTCTCGAGGGATCCTGCGAGCGGCGTCTGGCGGTTCGTTCTGGCGGGAAAGGGGGGGAGTGACACTCCGAGCCTCGTACTTCTGCCCTGTCTTCAGCTCCAAAACATCGAACGAAGCGCCCGCCAGCGAGACGTCTCCACGCCGATTCTGCTCAGCGGAATCATCACCAACTATCGAGGCAGGAGCTATCTCCTGCCCACGATGGCCCGCCGTGCGAGCGAAGGCCGGGGCATCGGATACTGAGGGAATCAGGTCGGGAGGTCGACGACGATCACCGTCCGACGTACCCTCTTTCATCCAAGGCCGCGATCGCCGCGGCCAGTCCAAACCGTCTCGAATCCCGGGACCTGAAGTGGAGCTGTTCCTTGAGTCATCCGCACGCCACCATCGAGACCGATCAGGGCACCATCGTCGTCGAACTCTGGGACGACGTCGCCCCCAACCATGTCCTCAACATGATCGAACTCGGTGAGAAGGGCTTTTATGACGGGCTCGGATTTCACCGCATCCTCGACAACTTCGTGATTCAGGGAGGTTGCCCGAACACCAAGGAAGGCGCCAGCGGCATGCCCGGCACCGGTGGTCCCGGCCACAACGTCGATGCGGAGTTCAACGATCGCATGCACGAGGAAGGCGTTCTTTCAATGGCGCGTTCCGCCGATCCGAACAGCGCCGGCAGCCAGTTCTTCATCTGCCTCAGCCGGGCGGGATGTCAGCATCTCGACGGTCAGTACACCGCGTTCGGCAAGGTCATCGAAGGCATGGACGTGGTCAGGGCGATTGCCGCGGTCGAGAAGGACGGCAACGGTTTCCCGAGCGGCGAAATGCCCCGCATGACCGGCGGCATCAAGCCCGTCGCGACCGCCTGAGCCAGTCTCTCCCCCCAATCGACGAAATGATCGCCCCCGTCACGCACTGCGTGGCGGGGGCGTTTCGTGAGCCGTCTGGAGATCGGGGTTGATTCCCGGAAGATTCAGCGGGGCCTTCGACCTTCGGGTTCCTCTTCGACCGGATCGGTCCACCAGGTTTCGATACGAGTCGAGGTTCTTGGTTTCCCGGGGATCATCGGTTCGGCCGGAACAAGTCGCATTCGGGCGACTCTCGGGGGATGGGTGGGCCTTCCGGAACCCGCATCCGCGATTTCGACGTCCGCGATGCGGGCAATCGGCTCGGCTCCATCAGAGGCCCAGCCAAAGGCGCAGTATTGGCCATCGAGCCGCGCTGTTCCTTCGCGGGAAAGTCCGAGGAACCATTGAGATCCGGCACTGTCGGGATGATCCGCCCGGGCCATGGAAAGCACGCCCAGGTCGTGAGGAAGTCGTGACCGCTCCAGGGGCAGGTCGTAGCCCGGGCCACCCTCGCCGGTGGCGCTGGGGTCACCACCCTGGATGACGAAGCGTCGGCCGCTGGAATCCATGTGCACGATGCGGTGGATGGTGGTGTCTTCGTAGAAGCCCTGTTCGGCGAGGAATCTGAAGTTCCAGGCGGTATTGGGAGCGAATTCCGGCGCGAGATCAATTCGGATCTCGCCGAAATCAGTCTCCATCACCACATCCCGATCGACGTACGTTCGGAATCCGGAGAGCACGGTTCGTTCGCCTTCATTCCAGTCGGGGGAAGTTCTCATGGCTTCGAGGGCCCGGCGATCCGACTCGTCCTCGGGATCGATGAGGTCGTCACCGAATCCGATGATCCGGGTGTAGGGCGTTCGCCCATCGGGACGAATGCTCCGAACGGTTCGTACCGGACGGCGTCCGAGGAGGGGTTCGATCACCACCGGAGTCCCGACCGGAGTCCCGCCAGCGATGACCTGGACCCGAGCGGCTCGTTCCAGATCGAGGGCCACGGGGAGAATGTCGGCGATGTCGATCTGACCGGGTTGAATACCTTCCGCATCGTCCAGAACCGCTCCTTGGCCATCGAGGAGGACGATCTGAAATCCATCTTCCGGAATCTCGGTGGTCCCTCTCAGGGCGAGGATCATTGGAATGGGCCGCTCGATCCCGTGATAGAGCCGGGCTGGCGACAGAAGGTCCGCATCCGAGGCTCCACGGACGGTCCCGGGCGCGATTCCGGTGGAGATCAGGAGGGTCAGAAGGATGAACACTGATTGGGTACGGACGGTCATCGGGGAATCCGATTGAAGGCGGTTCGGAAAATCAATGGGAGGAACCAGGGTTCGACCTCGGTCCATCCTCGCTCTGATCGTAGAATGGTCCGGCCATGTCCACCGGTCTTACTCGTGACGATATCGCCCGCACCCGACTGATCGTCGGTCTTGAGATCCATGTGGAGCTCTCGACCCGATCCAAGATGTACACCCGAGCGGCGAATCCCGCCTGCCCGGAGTTCGAGGATGCGCCTCCCAACACCCTGGTCGACCCTCTGGTGGCCGCACTTCCGGGCACCTTGCCGGTGATGAACCGCCGGGCGGTCGAGATGTCCGCCATGGTCGGGATGGCCCTCGGCTGCTCGATCGCGGATCACGCGAAGTGGGATCGGAAGAACTATTCGTATCCGGATCTTCCCAAGGGTTACCAGATCAGCCAGTACGACCTGCCCCTTTGCTTCGATGGCGCGGTCGACATCGCTTCCGACGACCCGGACATCGGGGGGGGCGGTACCAAGCGGATTGGAATCATTCGTGCCCACCTGGAAGAAGACACCGGCAAGCTGAGTCATGAACTTCCGGGTGGCGGTGATTACGCCGGCAGTCTCGTCGATCTGAATCGAGCGGGGACGCCTCTTCTGGAAATCGTGACCGAACCGGATTTCGATCGGGCCGAGGATGTTCTGGTCTTCGCACGAGAGTTGCGGTCGATCTGCCGTTTTCTCGGCGTGACCGAAGGTGTGATGCAGAAGGGGCACATGCGATTCGAGCCCAATATCAACCTGGTGATCGACACTCACGACGGCCGGGAGTTTCGAACCCCCATCGTCGAGATCAAGAACCTCAACAGTTTCCGTGCGGTGGAAGGCGCGATTCACCACGAGGAGATCCGGCAACTGGATGAGTTCCTCGAGACCGGCCGGGTCATGGGCATGGGGATGAAGCAGACCCGGGGTTGGGATGATCAGAAACTGGTGACCGTCCTTCAGCGAGAGAAGGAAGATGCTCACGACTATCGCTATTTCCCCGACCCCGATCTGGTCCCGGTGGAGATGGACGAGGCGTGGAAGGAACGGATCCGGGCATCGATCCCGGAACTTCCGATGGCCCGACGAACTCGATACGCCCACGATTACGGGCTGCCGGTGACCGACGCCGCGGCGCTGGTGGATGATCGATCCCTCTGTTTCTGGTTTGAGCGAGTGGTCGAGGTCCAGTTGGGACAGAAAGACCCGCCTTCTTCCCACGACGCCGGGCATGAGGCGGCGAAGTTGATTCTGAATCAGATCGCGAAACGGGCCAATGAATCAGGTGTCGGATCGCACGAGCTGGGGCTCATCCCGGAGCAGGTGGCGGAACTCCTCGTCCTGCGACGAGCAGGGACGGTGCCACCGCAGGCGGTGGATCGTCTGTTGGAGCTTGCGGCCGAATCCCCGGATTCGATCCTCGATCTCGCGGAGGCCAACGGCCTGATGATCGTTCGGGACGAAGGGGCGATGGAGGCCTGGCTCGACGAAGCGATCGCCGCCCAGGCCCAGGCTGCGGACGACGTTCGAAATGGGAAGGACGCGGCGATTGGTCGACTGGTCGGCGCTGTGATGAAGGCCTCGGGTGGCCAGGCGGACGCGAAGGCGGTCCGGGATCGACTTTTCGCACGACTTCGACCTTGAATGAAACCAGCGGAGTGAATGGAGTGACTGCAAACGCCATGCATCAAGATCTAGCGGAAGTGCTTCTTGACGAGAAAGCCATTGCAGACCGGGTCGGACAACTCGCGGAAGCGCTGGCGGTCCGTTTGTCCGCAGCGGTCGAACGCGACGAACCAGTGGTGCTGATGCCGGTGCTCACCGGCAGTCTCGTCTTCACCGCCGACCTGATCCGGCGTCTTCCGCACAAACTTCGTCTCGATGTCGTGACGGTCTCGAGTTATGCGGGGGCGACCACCGAGAGTCGAGGGGCTTGCCTTCGTTCACCGCTGCCCGCGGACCTTCCGGGACGGCATGTGGTGGTGGTCGACGACATCTTCGACACGGGTCGGACGCTCGAACTCATCGACCGTGAAGTTCGGGCCGCTGGCGCGGCCGATGTCACCAGTGTGGTCCTGCTGGCCAAGCCGGCCCGCCACGAAGTGGCCTTGCGGCCGGACCTGGTGGGATTCGAGATACCCGATGCCTTCGTGGTCGGATACGGACTCGATTACGACGGGCATTACCGAAACCTTCCGTGCATCGGCACGCTCCGCCCGGAGGTCATCCGCTGAACTCGGATTCGCCCCAAGACTCTGCCTGCTTCAGTGGCGAGGCCGACGCGGTCCTTCCCGCGTCGGAAGCCGTTTCGCCCGCACTGGCCGGGATGATCATGGACGGCGAGACGGTGCTGCTGGTGGCAAGGCCGAGTCTTTGGATGGTTCCCCTGTGGTCGCTCGAGGCATTCGGAATCATCGCCGGACTCGTGTTCGCCTTCGCGTGGGCGTCGGATTTCGCCTGGGCCCCCTGGACCGAGTCCCAGGCCTTCGGCATGGGACTGGTGACCATCTCGCTTCGCCTTCTGTGGCAATTCTTCGACTGGGCCAATCGCCTCTACATCCTGACGGACCGCCGAGTCATTCGACGGCGTGGGATTCTTCAGGTGGATGTCTTCGAGGCTCGATTGGATCGGATCCAGCAGACCAGCGTGCTGCAGCTGGTTCGAGAGCGATCCGTCGGGCTGGGGTCGATCGCGTTCGCGACCGCCGGGACTGGAACACTTGATGCCCTCTGGGAGGCGGTCGCCGATCCCTTCGCCGTTCATGCCGAGGTGACTCGGGCGATTGATCGCTACGGTCGAGGAGCCGGCGGAGTCTGATCGGAATTCCGGACCGCCTCGGCGAGAATCGAAGCCAGGGTACGACGCCCCATGATCTCGAATCCCGTGCCCTGACCAACCGAGCGGCGGGTGAGCGGCTCGTCGATCGAGATCACGATGGTCTCGTCGCCGCGATTGAATCCGATCTGAAGCATCGGTCCCCCCGCCGATCGATGCCGGATCACCGGCAGTGGGGAATCGACCAGGCTCATCACCCCGGCACTCGAAGCCGCGGCTCCGGTCGCGATCACGGCGGTTGCGATCGCGATCGTGCCCGCGAGTCCGCGTACCCAGCGATCGATCGGCAACCGGAAGACCAGAACGGCCAGCAGAATCGAGAAGATCATGGCGATGCTGTCGGTTGCCGAAAGACTGCGGAGGTCCTCGAGCCAGTTCGCGTTCATCAAGGCGTCTTCGAATCGTGGTCGGGTGGTGTTTGCAAGATGGACCGCGACGAGCAGGTCGGCACCGATGATCAGCACCGCGGTCATTCCACCGGCCGCCAGTACGGCGGGGGCGGGGCGGGGGCCTCCCCGTTGTCGGGGCCGGGCGGCGACCAGGCCCGCGATCGGGGGAATGATCAGGGCCATGGCGGTTCCGAAGAGCAGCGGCTCGTCGACCCCGCTGGCGTAGAGTGATTGGAGAACCACGACTGGAAGGCCGGTTCCCGTGACGAAAGTCTCGGAGAAGGAACGGGCAAGAGGGCCGGTACCCAGCCAGGCGTCGATTCCGAGACGTTCAGCCACCGCACCGAGTACGAACAGGCCCAGTGCCGTCACCAGGGTGGTGAAGGCGACGATGCCCAGTCGTACCCCATCACGTCCCGGATCATCCGTGGGGAGGCCGAGGGCTCCGGGCGAAGGAGTGGTTTCGACCCGCACCTTCGTTCTCCCCATTGCCGTGGTCGCCGACGAGGGTGCGTCGCGGGCCGCCGATTGGGATCGAGCAGCGTTCTGGGGGGATTTCTGCCGGGCTTGGCCTTCGGTCATGCGAGAAACTCGTCAGGGTTCGAGGGCGGATGTTCAGTCGGCGCCGACTTCACCTGCCCAGAGGGTCTCGCCTCGAGGGTCTGGAAGCCGGGGCCCCATTTTCCGGAGGACGTCTCGATCCTCATCGGTGATTTCCTCGGCCAGCGGTGCGACGATCTCGAGAACCGCGTACAGATCACCGGCTTGATCCTTGGAATCAACGATTCCCTTGCCACGAAGCCGCATTCTGGACCCACTTCGGACGCCGGCTGGAACATGCAGGCTAGCCGTGCCTTTGAGCAGCGGAACGGGTACCTCGGCTCCGATCGTCGCCTCCACCACGGTGATCGGAACGGTGACTTCAAGATCGAGGCCATCCCTCGTGAACCAGGGATGGCGTCCGATTCGAATCTGGAGCAACAGGTCTCCCGAGGGACCGCCGCCGGAGCCGGGCATGCCCTTGCCCCGAACCCTCATCGTCGCGCCATCCTTGATGCCGGCCGGAATCTTCAGGTCGAGTTCGATGGGAGTTCCATCGGGGCCCCCGAGACGAAGGCTTTCGGCCCCGCCGAACGCGGCGGCCGCAAAGCCGATTTCCAAGTCGTGTTCGAGGTCGCGGCCCTTGGTCGGACCCGGCGCTCCGCCACCACCCCCGAACCCTCCGAAGCCGCCGCCGGAGAATCCACCACCACGTCGGCCACGGCCACCAAAGGCTTCGCCGAAGATCGACTCGAAGTCATCCGGTGAAATGTCCTGCCAGGCACCGGCGCCGGGGCTGCCACCGGGGCCGGCGCCCGAGCCGCTGACACCGGCATGTCCGTGTCGGTCGTATTGCTTCCGCTTCTCAGCGTCACTGAGGACGTCATAGGCGGTCTGGATCTCGTTGAAACGTTCCGCAGCCCCTTCTTCCTGGCTGAGATCGGGGTGATGCTCGCGCGCGAGTCGCCTGTGTGCCGACTTGATTTCGTCGGGAGAAGCGGATCGGGAGATCCCGAGAACCTGGTAGTAGTCGCGAGGGCCGGGCATGAGGGGCGGTCAGTATACGACCCCGGACGGGGAAGCCGACGAATTGGTGCCCTCTCGGCATAGCATGACGACATGTCCGCCCCCATCGATCTTCCGCTCCCCGTACTCGGCTCGTCCGGAAATCAGGGTCCGCCCAGCCATCCTGGGGGGAGTCGAATGGAGCGTCGTCGATTTGCGGTGCTGCTCCTCGTTCAGTTGCTGATGATCGTTCATGTGGTTCAGTGGCTGGTCATGGGAACGACCATCAGCCCCATCGAACCCAGCGAGTCGATCCAGACCGTTCGGACCGGGGTGATCACGGTGGGGTTCATCTTCTTCCTGCTGGCCATCGGGTCGACGATGATCTTCGGTCGATTCTTCTGTGGCTGGGGATGTCACGTCATCCTGCTGCAGGACTGGTGCGGCCGGATTCTCGGTCGATTCGGGATCCGGCCTCGACCATTCAGATCTCGTCTTCTGCGTTGGATGCCCCTCGCCCTGGCGTTGTACATGTTCGCCTGGCCGGTGGCGCACCGCTTTCTGGTGGCCCCCTGGTCCGGTGAGGTACCGCCCTGGCCGGGATGGAGCTGGGAGGTCACGACCACCGAGTTCTGGGCGACGTTCCCGGGGCTGCTGATGAGCATCCCATTCCTGTTGGTGTGCGGATTTCTCACGGTCTACCTGCTCGGAATGAAGGGGTATTGCACCTACGCGTGCCCGTACGGCGGTTTCTTCGCGCCGGCCGAGCAGATCGCTCCGGTGAGGATTCGGGTCACCACCGATTGCGAGCACTGTGGACACTGCACCGCCGCGTGCACCAGCAATGTCAGGGTTCACGAGGAGGTCGAAGCCTTTGGAATGGTGGTTGATCCGGGCTGCATGAAATGTCTTGATTGTGTGTCGACCTGTCCGAACGATGCGCTCTACGTCGGGGTGGGGCGTCCCGCGATCGCGATTGGAACCGAGGAACGCGAGCAGGCGGTCGAAGCCGGAACCGTCCGGGCACGATTCGACCTGTCGTGGGGGGAGGAGATCGTCTTCGCATTCATCGCACTGGGTCTGCTCTTCTCGATTCGTGGTGCGTATTCGCTCCCGCTGCTCTTTGCGAGCGGCGTTGCGGCCTGTGGGACCTGGATCGCCTGGCGAGGGTGGCGAACCCTGCGTGATCGAAATGCATCCTTCCATCGTTTTCCGCTTCGTCGCAACGGGCAGATCCGTCCCGCCGGTTACGGAATGATCATCGCCGCCTCGTTGGTGCTCGGATTCGGTGCCTGGACCGGCGTGGTGAATGCCGCGGCCGCGCTGGCTTTCCATCACGACGACCAGGTGGGCATTCCGGCATCCATCGTGTTCAGTGAATCGGGTTACGTCCGCCCGGAAACCGAGATCCTGGACCATGCGGAAGACGCGTTGCGATGGTACGGACGCGCGGGCTTCATGGCGGACGGAGGCTGGTCACCGATCCCGGCGTATCGCCCGATGTTCGCGGTCCGACGGGCGTGGCTGCTTTCGGTGCTGGGTCGTTTCGACGATGCCCTGGTGGATCTCGACGCATCGATCGCACGTCTCGGCATGACCGAGGATCTGGCGCTCGGTCGGAGTCGCCTGCTTCGTGTCCTGTCTCCCGTCGAGGTCGATGCCTGGTACGGGACCGCGTTGGCGGAGCACCCGGAATGGATGCGACTTCGAGACGAGCGAATCACCTGGCGACTCGAGCAGGATTCCGTGGAATCGGCGATCGCCGAAGCTCGGGTGGGGGTGGAAGCGTTGCCCGATGAACTGTTGCCGATGCGGCGACTCGCCGTGCTGTTGACCGATCACGGGGGCCCCGACGGTTGGCGTGAAAGTGCCGCGCTGACGGAACGAACTCTGGAGATCGCTCCGGAAAATCCCAGCGCCTGGCGGGCACTGGCCATGGCGCGAAGCAAATTCGGCGATGCCGACGGGTCGGAAGAGGCGATGAGAGAGGCCGTACGGCTGGCGTCCGGCCTTTGGCGCATCCGACATGAATTCGCACTCTTGCTGAGCGGGCGGGAAAAATGGGACGAGGCGGAGTCGGAGCTTCAGGAGGCGATCACTCTCTGGGAGCAGGCGGGGGCGGAAGAAGCCGGCCCTCGACCGATGCTGCCGCCGCGCCAGATGGGACCCCCGTCCCCCGAATTCTGAGGGGCGTTTCGACTCAGCTGGCCGGGGTGGTATCCAGATCGGACAGCAGGTCGAAGAGTTCGTCGGCGCCGTTGGCCGCGAATGCCTTCTTCCGAGTGAGCGGGTCCGCCATGAACTTGCTGATACGACCGAGGGCTTGAATGTGATCGGCGATCCGATTCGCGGGGCTCGCCAGGAGCACGATCATTCGCACCGGCCGGCCGTCGATCGCATCGAATTCGATGGGCTCGGACGGAATGCCGATCGCCATGGTGATCTCACGCACCCCCGGACACTTCCCGTGAGGAATGGCAAGGCCTTCACCGATCCCCGTCGACCTCTGGCCTTCACGATCCCAGACGGTTCTTCGAAAGTTCTCCGCGTCGCTGATGGCGTCGGATTGGCAGATCAGATCGCAGAGTTCATCGATCGCCTCTCGCTTGGTGGTCCCGGCGAGGGGCACCTTCAAGAGTTCCGCGTGGAGGATTCTGCTGAGTTCGAAGGTCACGAGCAAGGATTCCCGGACGGGGGTTCCGGACGATCAACCGAAGCGATGAGTGTAGCGATACCCACCTGTGGATTCGATGGTTCGCTGCCGTTTACTCTGGAAGTTGTGGCACCGAAATTCGACCGGCGGCGTGAATTCACCCTTTGGCGGTGGAATCTCGGACCAACAGGGCATGGAAACTGCCGTCGTGGATCTTGGTCGCCGGATCGCCGGGGATCCCGGCGGGGAATCGCTGATGCTCCTTGCGGAGCTCGAGGCCGAAGTGATGTCCGATCCAGTGAGCCAGCCGGCGATTCTCGATCGGCTCGAGGCTGCAGGTCGAGAACAAGATGGCCCCGTCAGGATTGAGCAGGGGTTCGGTGTCTCGAACAATGCTCTTCTGAAGCCGTTCGATCGACTTCAGGGTTTCGTCATCGAATCGATATCGAGCCTCGGCTCGCCGGGCGAGCACCCCGGTGTTGCTGCAGGGGACGTCGAGAATGAGCAGATCGGTCCGCCCGATGGTCTCTCGGAGGTCCGGGGGATCGACGACCCGAACCGTCGGGTGATTGACAAAGGCTCGTCGCAGGTCGTTTCGGCGACGTTGGTCGACGTCGGTGGCGAAGATCTCGGCTTCGGGATGGATTTCCGCCAACTGGCGAGTCTTGGTCCCTCGGCCGGCGCAGTAGTCGACGATGATCTTGGGACGGAGCCCGGCCGTGGCCGTCACCGGCTCTGCGCTGGCGGGGTCCTGCACCCGGCGGGTCGGATCCGCCTTGATGAAGCCGCTGAGATCCAACGCGTTGGTGTCGAAGACGAAGAATCCGGGGCGGTCGTGGGGGGTCAGAGGACCGTCTTCACCGGCGAACGGTTCGAGGGTTCGGGGGTCCGAGGCGGTGACGCAGACCGGCGGCTTCACCAGGTCATGGAGGCAAAGCTCTCGCGTGACGGCCAGTCCGTGGGCTCCGATCCAGTGCACCACCAGGGGCTCACCGTGGCTGGTCTGCTGGCAGAGTCGGAGAACTTCATCTTCGGAAAAGACGGGCTTCTGGAGGAGCATCATGCTCCCGTCCGCGTAGAGAAGCGCGTTTCGGCCCAGGGCAGCTTCGGCGATGTCCGGATGGCCAGCGGGCAGTACGGGGCCGCGAAGAGCCGCGATCTTGCGGAGTACCGCGTTCACCAGTCCCGCGGCACCCTGATGCACGTGACGTCGAACCCGATTCACCGTCTCATTGATGGCGGCGTGATCGGGCACCGTGTCCATGAAAAGCAGTTCGGCGGTACCCGACAGCAAGGCCGCTCGGATCGATCCCTGAAGAATCCGCCAGTCGCGGTCCACCTGGGAATCCGCGATGGCCTGAAGCGTGTTCCAACGATGCAGGATCACATGTTCAAGAGCCTTCGCGAAGGCCGCATCGCGGGATGACAGACCACTGACGTCCACGGAACCGATCGGAAGATCCGGGTACTCCCGCGCGATTCGGACCAGACGGGCCTGAACCCGATCCCGCGCGTCGCCGGCCGAGGGATCAGGAAAATCCTGCTCGGTGCCGGCCGGAGGGCGCGGCCCCGTTCGGGATGGTCCATTGGGGCGGGATTGGCCCCGACGTCCCGGCCCTTTGGATCTTTCCCGGGAATCGGGGTTGCGATCTGAAGGGCCTCTGCCGTCGCGGGAGCGGGGTCGTGTCATATGGGGTCAGGATACCGCGGCGGTGGCGGCAGCCTCCTTGAGGGCTGCAGCCTTGTCGGTCCGTTCCCAGCTGAAGGTTCCGGGGCCGCCTTCGCCCGGCTGGCGTCCGAAGTGGCCGTGGGCTGCCGTGGCGCGATAGATCGGCCGAAGCAGGTCGAGCTCACGGATGATTCCTGCCGGCGTCAGGTTGAAGTGCTGCCGGACGAGATCTTCGATTCGGGCTTCGTCGATGCTGGAGGTGCCGTCGGTATCGACCAGGATGGAAGTGGGCTCGGCCACGCCGATGGCGTAACTGAGCTGGACTTCGCACTGTTCGGCGAGCTCTGCCGCCACGATGTTCTTGGCGATGTAGCGGGCCATGTACGCCGCGGAACGGTCGACCTTCGAAGGATCCTTGCCGCTGAACGCGCCGCCGCCATGTCGCCCGCGACCGCCGTAGGTGTCGACGATGATCTTGCGGCCGGTCAGGCCGCAGTCACCGTGGGGTCCGCCGAGTTCGAACTTGCCGGTCGGGTTGACGTGGACGACGACATCATCGTTCCACCATTCACCGAGGACCGGCTTGATGATGTTTTCGATGACTGCTCGCTTGAGTTCGCCTTGTCGCGTCTGGCCATTCCACTCGGGACCGTGCTGGGTTGAAAGCACGACGGTTCGAACCGCGATGGGTCGTCCACCGTCGTACTCGACCGTGACCTGGCTCTTGGCGTCGGGTCGGAGGTGGGGAATGGCTTCCGCCTGCCGGATCTCCGCTTGTCGCTTCACCAGCTTGTGGGAGAGATCGATGGGGAGGGGCATCAGTGATTCGGTCTCGCGACATGCGAACCCGAACATCAGGCCTTGATCGCCCGCGCCCTGTTCGTCTTCACTGCCACCATGCTTGTGGCGGTCGACGCCCTGATTGATGTCGGGGCTCTGCTGATCGAGAGAGATCAGGACGGCGCAGCTTCGGCCGTCGAGTCCCTTGGCGGCATCGTCGTATCCGATCTCGATCGCGGTGTTCCGGACGATGTCCGCGATTTCGACGTATCCGTTGCAGGTCACCTCGCCGGCGACCACGGCCATGCCGGTGGTGACCATGGTTTCGCACGCGACGCGACAGTTGGGGTCGACGGTGAGCATTCCATCAAGCACGGCGTCCGAGATCTGGTCCGCCAACTTGTCGGGGTGGCCCATGGACACGGATTCGGACGTGAAAAAATGCTGTCGGGTGGTCATGGGTCTTCCNGGGCGGGGGCTTCGCTTCATCCATTCAACCGATGAACGGATGAAGGAAGAGTAGTCCGAAGCCCCGTCCGATGCCACCCGATTCAGAGGGACTCGAGGAAGGCCACCAACGCCGCACGGTCCTCCTGAGGCATTGTTCGGAAGGCTTCCTTCGAGGCTTCGCCCTCACCACCGTGCCACAGAATCGCCTCTTCGAGGCTGCGGGCCCGTCCGTCATGCAGATACGCCCGGCCGCCGCTCACGCCTTCGGTGAGTCCGATGTTCCAGAGCGGGGTGGTCCGCCACTCCGCGCCGGAGGCATCCCCTTCACGCAGGGAGTCGGCGAGGCCGGGGCCAAGGTCGTGGAGAAGAAGATCGGTGTACGGACGAATCGTCTGATTTCGAAGCTCTCCGTAGGGGTGGTGGGCCCCGGTGATGAGCTCGGGGACGTGGCAACTGCTGCAGCCCGCATCCATGAAGACCGTCTCCCCGTGAAGGGCATCGGCATCCGTGAGATTCCGCCGGGCCGAAACGCCCAGAAGGGCGGCGTAGCGGTTCATGAGTTCGAGTTCGTCATCGGAGACTTCGGCGGCCTCGGGCTCCGTCTCTCCGTCAAGTACGGGGAACATGCTGGTGGTGACCCCCATGTCTCGATTGAGGGCCCGGGCGATCTGTTCGCGAATGGTCGCCCTTCCGCTCTTGGCGGAGAATCGTCCGAGCAGGGTCCGACTGGGATCCTGAGGATCGGGGACCAGGCGGGCCCGGCCGGAGATCCCGTCCTCGTCGAGGTCGCAGGGATCCGCCAGGGCGAGGATGGTCTCTTCGTCGATCGCCTCGAGCAGCCCGAGCCCGATCAGCGGGGTGGCGCTGCGAACCGAGTGGAATTCCGGAGTCGTTCCCAGGAACGAGACGATCGGGCGNCGCAATTCATACGGAGTGCCGTCGTCGTAGGCTCCCCCGACGGTCTCCCAAGCGGCGAGCACCGCGGCCCCCTCGCTTCCGGGGGCGGTACCCAGCTCCGCCACTTCGAACCAATTCAGGTTCCAACCGCCGAGGCCGGCATCGAGCCGGAAGCGATAGGCCCCGGCCGGGAGGGTGAGATCGAGTGAACGGGTCGTCCAGGCCTGCCATCCACCGGTGTTCGGAATGTCCAGGCTTCCCAGCACACCGGCCTGACCGAGTCGACGAACGTCGATGCGGCCACCGCCGACATCGCTGGCGACTCGGAAGTTCAATCGATAGGTGCCCGCGGCCTTGATCATCACCGGCTGATCGAGATATTCGAGCCAGTCACCNGCATCGATGTAACCGACGTTGAGACCTCCACCGACGTCCGTGCACGACTCGGTCTGAATTCCGTTCATCGAGGAATACGACTCGGCTTCCAGTCGGGTGATGGTGTCGGTGGGATCATCGGNGCCGAACGGCTGCAGGGAATCTCCAAGCACCGGGTGGGGGGTGCCGTCGGCATCGACCGCGACTCGAATCACCGACTGGATGAAAGGAGTACCGACGGCGGGCGGAAGGGAGCGCCCGTTGTTGACGTGGCAGGCCACGCAACTGGTGTTGAGGAAGTTGGGGCCGGCGTCACCGGCGTGGATCGAGAGCGGCGGATTGTCGGGTTCCGAATGGGTGCCATTGGAAAAATCGGTGTGGTGGAGTCGCCGACCGTGCATGAACCGGTGGCCGCTGGCCATGGCGATGTTGCCCGCCATCTGCTTGAACCGATGCTCGGGCTCGTTGGAATACTGGTAATGGAGGGTGCCCCGGCCACCGAGTCGTCCGTGCTCGGGCACGGGGTACGAATCCATCGATGCATTGGCAGCCTCTGCGGGCGTCTTGGCTTCCTCGCGGTCCCTGGCATACCAGGGAAGGATGCCTTCTCCGACCACGTAGAGGAATGCCGTCCCGTAGTAGTTGGGACGGCCGTTCCGCGGTGCTTGAAGGAACTGGCTCAGTTCGACTTCCATTCGATCGCCGATTTCAAGGGGGCGGATTTCCGGCCACTTGCGGTTGATCGTCGCCTCGTAGTGGTATTCCGTTTCGCCCGGCCATTCGGTCGAGGGAGTGATCTCGACGAGTTCGACTCCCTGCCCGAGGAAGTCGGACATGTTGTTGTGATAGACGGCGCCGCCGCTGGCGTAGAAGGTTCGGAATTCGGCCGGATTCAGTCGGTCGTGAACCATGAATCGAAAGATCACTTCCTCACCGCCCTGGGCGACGCGGTCTTCGATCTCGATTTCCGAAACCCGCTGCTCCCAGTAGAAGGAAAGCCAGTGGTCGTAGGCGGTGAACTGACCCTCGCGGGCATGACGGTCTCGAGCGCGATCCGAATAGCGGGTGATCAAAGCCTCGTCGGTGAGTACGAGTACGTCGGGTTCGCCGGGCGTGTCGGCATCGTGCAGGACGTCGAGTTCGATGGCGTCGTCGCAGGGGCAGGGGCCCCATTCGGCGAAGAGCAGTCCGAAGTCGCCGCCGTTGACCAGGCCGTTCTGGTCGAGATCGAAGGCCGGATCCGCGCCGTTCCAGGCGCCGAGGAGGAGACCGAGATCATTTCCATCGACCACGCCGGATCCATCGAAATCCGCGGGGCAGTCGGCCGAGGCGGTGCTGGTCAATGCCAACGCAAGGATGCTTCCCAGAAGGCGAAATCCTTGCAACCGAACGTGGGCTTGTCTCTGGTCGCTCCGAAGCATTGCTGATCCCTGATCTTGGAGTCCCGGAAATGGCTCCGGGGGTTGTCGATTCGTCGTGTCGGACCTCAAGATTAGGGGCTGTATCCTCAATCGGCGACCGGAAATAACTGGAAAGTGGTTCGCTGCGGGGGAGGTTTCTCTCGCTTGGCCATGTTATTATCGGGCGTCACCTTCGGAGAAAGGTGATCTGCGGGCCCTGATCGTCGAATCGTTCCCGGAGATCCCTGCGAGCCGGAAGAACCGGAAGAACCGGAAGGCGGCGAACGGCGTTTTCATCGGGGGCAGGGGATCACCATCGATTCCCGGGCTATGGTTTCGGAGTGGTGGAACCGCCATCAATCAAACTTCAAAGGCACCCATGAAGACTCGTCTGATTTCAACCCTCGTCTCCGTGGTCTCCACCATGGCCGTCTCCGCGACCGGATCGACCGGGATCGAGGCCGATGAGGGGGGGGCACGCGTCCTCATCCGACTGTCGCCCGACACCGTGGTCCACGTCGACGCCGACGGCGGGCGGTGGCTGGTGCCCGAGCCGTCTCTTCGCCGTCTCACCATGGTCGACATGTTCACCGCACGCATCCTGCACGACGAGTTCCTGGCCGCGGAGCTTGAATCGCTGGAGCCACTACTACCTCAGCCGGCGGCCCGCGTGGACCTGGCTCGAGAGATCGGGCTGGACCGCTGGGTCGTCGCCACGTTCCCGACCAACGAGCTCGCCGCCGAGATCGCCNGCCAGCTCGCGGACATCGGAGGGCCGATCGAGGTGATCGAACTNGACGGGCTCGGAGGGATCGCGGCGGGAGTTCCGGATGACCCGTGGTTCGGAGAGCAGTACGGATTGAGAAACACGGGACAGAACATCGCCGGTTTCGACGGGATCGCCGGGGCGGACGTCGGCGTGCTTCCCGCCTGGGACTGGACCATCGGTTCCGATGACACGGTGGTGGCGGTGCTCGACTCCGGCATGGGTGAACATCTTGAATTCCAGAGCCGTCTGACGCCCGGCTGGAACGTCCCGGATGGAACGGACTCCTTCGCCGACGAGTGTTCGAGTCATGGAACCCACGTGACCGGCATCATCGCGGCGGAGGGTGACAACGGTCAGGGCATCGCTGGAATCGACTGGCGTTGCTCGATCATGCCCGTGGTGGTGGTCGATGGATGCACCGGATTCGAATCCTGGGTCGCGGGAGGAATCGTCTGGGCCGTCGATCATGGCGCCGACATCATCAACATGAGTCTGCAGTACGAGGCCGGAACTCAGGCCCTGGCGGATGCCGTGTCGTACGCGGAGGCCGCGGGGGTCATTCAGATCGCCGCCGCAGGCAATACCGGCGGCCTCAACGACGTGCAGGCCCCGGCTCGTTTTCCCGAGACCATCGCGGTCGCGGCGACCGACAACCGGGACCAGCGATGGTCGAGTTCAAGCGGTGGCCCGGAGATCGACCTGGCTGCGCCCGGCTGGCGAGTCTATTCCAGCGCCGGAACGAACAACTACGTCAGCAAGAGTGGAACCAGCATGGCGAGTCCGTTCGTCTGTGGCACCGTGTCACTGATGAAGGCGATCGATCCCGACCTCGACCCTCAGACGGCACGTGAGATTCTCCGAGCGACCGCAGAAGACGTCGAATCGGTGGGACGCGACGACCTCACCGGTTTCGGGCGCCTCGACGTCAATGCGGCGATCCTCGCGCTCGATCCGACTCCACCAGCCGCCGGCGATCTTGATCGTGACGGGCGGGTCGACGGACGGGACTTCGGTCTCGTGCTTTCCGGCTGGGGTCCTTGTCCCGGCGACTGTGAAGAAGTCTGCCTCGCCGACCTCAATGGAGATTGCACGATCGACGGATCGGATCTCGGGCTGCTGCTCCTGGACTGGACCGGCTGATTCCACCCTCGGCGATGGTCGGCGTCATCGTGGGTCCCACCTACGATGTGGCCATGACCCCAACCGCCGACGTCGTTCTGGAACAACTCCTGCAGCACCGTTCGATCCGGAAGTTCCACCACGAACCGGTTCCGGACGACACGCTTCTGAAGGCGATCGAAGCGGGACAGCAGGCGGCCACCAGTTCGAATATTCAGGCCTATTCCGTCATCAGGATTCGAGAGCCGCAACGGCTTCGCCGGATGGTGGAGCTGACCGGTGGNCAGCAGAAAGTCGCGGAATGCGGCGGGTTTCTCGTCATCTGTGGAGATACCCGTCGGCATCGCCTGGTCGCATCGCGGTCCGGAAAGCCGCACGCCTCCAATCTCGAAACCTTCATGCTCGCGACCATCGACGCGAGCCTGTTCGCCCAGAACCTCGTGATCGCGCTGGAGGCGATGGGCTGGGGCACCTGTTACATCGGCGGACTTCGAAACGATCTGGCCGGTGTCTTCGAGCTTCTGAAGACTCCGGAAGGGGTCTGGCCGCTTTTCGGACTCTGCATCGGCCGGCCTGATCAGGATCCGGAGATCCGGCCTCGGCTGGATCCGGCGGCGGTCTTCTTCGACGAGACCTATCCCGACGACGCGACCATGCTCGGCCGAATCGACGATTACGACGCTCGCATGGGTGATTGGTACCAACGTCAGGGAATCGACAGCCCCGGATGGGTNGCTCGCATGGAGAAACAGTTCGGCCAGCCGCAGCGAACCGAGAGTGCCCGCTGTTATCGAAGGCTCGGCGCCGACTTCGAGTGACCGGGGGGGATAGAATGGAACTCTCAGACCTTTGGAGGCCGTCCGTCGATGCTCGTTCCCATCACCATCTCCCGCCTGCTCATTCGAGAGATGGCGGATTCGCAGTTCGTCACGCTGCAGGAGGTTGACGGGATTCGGAGTTTCCCGATCGCCATCGGCCTGAATGAAGCCTTCGCGATCGAGCGCCGGATGGGCGGAAACATTCCGCCTCGGCCGCAGACCCACGATCTCCTGGCCTCCGTGATCGCCACCCTTGGTGCGACCCTCCAGCGGATCGAGATCCATGATCTCGACAATGGCACTTTCCATGCTCGACTCGTCCTGGACCATCAGGGTGACACNGTCCTCATCGATTCCCGACCGTCGGATGCCCTGGCACTGGGGGTCGCGGAGGGAACACCGGTGATGGTGGAGGAGAAGGNGATCGAAACGGCGAGCGCCAGCAACGGTTTCTCGNCGGAAGGCGAATACGACCCCGACATTCAGGTGGACCAGAGTTTCGACGAGGAACTCGATGACGACGAGGCGGGTTTCGAGTGAGTTCCAACCAGAACGAGGGGAAAGGCGGCAACGAAACGGCCGACACGACATCGGAGGAACGACTGCATGTCGCGCCGGCGACCGGTCCGGGGGTCCTCGGTGATCCCATGCCGCGCGGCCGGGTGCTCGACTTCGAACCACTTCCGGGGCGGATCAAGCTTCGAGACGAGGACTTCATCGTCGATGAGATGCCGCTCTACGAACCCAAGGGGAGCGGCGACCACCTCTTTCTGCGGGTTCAGAAGAAAGGGCTGGCTCATACCGAGCTCGTCGACATCGTGAAGTCGCACTTCCGGGTCTCCGACGAAGCAGTGGGGGCCGCGGGGATGAAGGATCGCGTGGCGATGACCAGCCAGACCATNTCGGTCCACCTTCCGGGAAGATCCGAGGAGGTCGCCTCCGCATCCGAAGCCACCGGCGCGATTGAAGATCAGCGAATACAGGTGGTCTGGGCCGACTGGCACGATCACAAACTCCGTCGCGGTCATCTTCAGGGCAACAGATTCTCCATTCGCATCCGTGATCTCGACCCGCTTCAGGCCCCGATCGTCTGGCGGGGATTGCGTGAACTCGAACGGCGTGGGGTTCCGAATCACTACGGAACCCAGCGTTTCGGGTACCGCCGCAACACCCACCGGCTCGGATCCATGGTGCTTCGGAGGGCGTGGGATGAATTGGTCGGAGAGCTTCTCGGCGCCANGGGTTCATGGTCTCCGGCCCATCAGCAACGGCAGCGTGAGGCCTTCGATCGAGGCGAGTTGAAGGCAGCCTCCTCAGGATGGGGACGTCGTGATGTCGCGGAACGACGAGTCCTTCAGGCCTTGATCTCCGGAAAGTCGCCCGAAAAGGCCATTCGCTCGGTTTCTCGCCACATGCGATCCTTCTGGGTGAGCGCCCTGCAGTCGTCGATCTTCAATCATCTTCTGGAAGAACGGTTGGAGGCNGGCACGTTCGATCAACTGGTCCTGGGTGACGTCGCCTTTCGGCACGAGAACCGAAAATCGTTCCTCGCCGACGCCGCCGCCTTTGAATCCTCGGATCTCACCGCTGACCTCGGGACCTTCGGTCTCTCCGCCTCGGGGCCCATCGTCGGTCCGGGGATGCCGCAGGCNTCCAGCGAGGTGCTCCTTCGCGAAAAAGCGGCTTTTGCGGCATCAGGTGTGGATGACGAACTCTTCGCCCAGAGCGAATTCGATTTCCGCGGAACCCGGCGTCCCTATCGAGTGCAGATCACGAATCTGGAACTTGATTCCGGATTCGACGAGCACGGTCCCTACATTCGGGCGGCCTTTGATCTGCCCCGNGGGTCCTATGCCACGGTGGTCCTTCGGGAGATCATCGGTGACGATGGGGTCGAGGCTCACCGGCGTGACCGACGAGACCGTGGCGCGTTCTCCTGAATTCGACCCAGTGACTCCGAACCGTGGAGTCCCTGCCGCTTGGCTGGGATGCGGCTACTCCCTCATCGGACTCGGGTTAGACTCCGGTCGGTTTCGGGAGCGAGTTCATGCTTCGAAGATCAGTCTCCATACTCACCGCTGCCCTCTTCTGGGTTTCGCTGTCGTGTGTGATCGCTCCCGCGGTCGCTCANGACTCGGTCAGTGACGTNCCCACGGCGGCGGAAGCCGCCGCTTCCACGGCGGATGACGCTCGGGGCGAGGGAATGCCGACGATTCCGCTCGATAGAGCGACGACGGTGGCCGAGATGGATGCCCGTCTGATCATTTGCGATGACGAGACTCCGCCGACCTCCGGATCCGGCGTCACTTCCATCTTCGAGCCTGATTCACCCCCGGCTCGGGAGATTCGAGAGCTTGGCCTCCTCGTACTGGGGATCTGTGCGGCGATCTTTCTCGTGGTTCAGGGTCTCCTCGTGGTTGCGATCGTTCGTGGAGTGCGGGCTCGAAAGCAGGCGGATGCGGCGGGCGAGACCGGTGAGCCGGTCCAATTGCACGGGAGCGTTCCGATCGAGGTCGCCTGGACGGTGATCCCCGTGATCATCGTCTTCGTACTGACGCTGGTCACCATCCGAACCATTCGCGACATCGACCTCACCTCACCGCCCGAAGGGGCCTTGGAAGTGGTGGTGGTGGGTCACCAGTGGTGGTGGGAATTCCGGTACCCGGATCCGGATGGAGACCCCACCCGCGAGGTGGTGGTCGCCAACGAGTTGCACGTTCCGGCGGGTCGCCCCATCTGGCTCCGACTGGAGTCCGCCGACGTCATCCACAGCTTCTGGGTCCCGAGGCTCGCAGGCAAGACCGATCTCATCCCCGGACGGACCAACAACACCTGGTTTGAAGCCGAACGGGTCGGGCTCTATCTCGGTCAGTGTGCGGAATACTGTGGAACGCAGCACGCGCACATGTTGCTTCGGGTCTATGCCGACGAACCGGCCGAATTCGATCGCTGGCTCGAGTCGCAGCGTGCTCCCGCCGTCGATGACGCATCGGTCGAGCGGGGCCGCCGGGTCTTCGCGCAATACGCCTGCCTGAACTGTCACACGATCGCCGGTACCAGCGATGGGATGTTCGGTCCGAACCTGACCCACCTCGCCAGTCGCAACACCATCGGTTCAGGGTTCATCCCGTTCGATCGAGAAAATCTCAAGGCCTGGATCAACGATCCGCAGGCACTGAAGCCCGGGTGCAACATGCCCGCCCTCAAACTCGACGACCGTGAACTCGACGACGTCGTGGACTATCTGATGACCCTCCGTTGACGGAAGAACCATGACCACCGACCCCGGACATTCCCCTGATCCTGCCGCCCCTCCGGCCGNCCCCTCGGCCGACGGGCCGCGTCGTGGATTCTGGGAGTCCGCGATGGAATGGTCTTGCTCGGTCGATCACAAGAAGCTCGGCCTGATGTACATCGGCTGCGGGATGATCTTCTTTCTGGTGGGGGGGCTTGAAGCGGCATTCATGCGGCTCCAGCTGGCGAGGGCCCAGAGTGAGTTCATCGATCCCGAGACCTTCAATCAGCTCTTCACGATGCATGGGACCACCATGGTGTTCCTGGTCGGCATGCCGGTGCTCCTGGGCTTCGGGAACTATTTGATTCCCCTGATGATCGGTGCGAGGGACATGGCGTTCCCCCGTCTGAACGCCTTTGGTTTCTGGCTGTTCATCTTTGGTGGACTGCTTCTCTACTTCAGTTATCTCGGGGCGGACGGCCTCTACGGAGCCGGAGTGGCTCCGGATGTTGGTTGGTTCGCGTATGCACCGCTCACCAGCCGGACCTTCAGTCGCGGTAATCCGACCGACTACTGGATCCTCGGCATCATGGTCAGTGGCTTCGGCAGCATGACCACGGCGATCAACCTGATCGCCACCGTGCTCTGCATGCGTTGCCCGGGCATGACGCTGATGCGAATGCCCATGCTGGCGTGGATGATGCTGGTGGTCGGATTCCTNGTGCTGGTGGCGATTCCGGTCCTCACCGCGGCCCAGGCGATGCTCCTCTTCGATCGCCAGCTGGGCGCCCACTTCTTTGATCCCGAGGTCGGTGGATCGGCGGTGCTCTGGCAGCATCTGTTCTGGTTCTTCGGGCATCCGGAGGTCTACATCCTGATCCTGCCGGCCTTCGGATTCGTCAGTGAGATCATGCCGGTGTTCAGCCGGAAGGTGATCTTCGGCTATCCGCTGATGGTGGCGGCGACGGTTGGGATCGGTTTCATATCCCTGGGAGTCTGGGCTCACCACATGTTCGTGGTGGGTCTCGGCCCGGTGCTGGACTCGTTCTTCACCGCCGCGACGTTCCTGATTTCGGTACCGACCGGAATCAAGATCTTCAACTGGTTGGGGACGATGTGGGGTGGCCGCCTTCGCTTCGACACTCCGATGCTCTTCGTCACCGGCTTCGTAGCGATGTTCATCATCGGCGGACTCACTGGAATCATGCTCGCCACGGTCCCGCTCGACTGGCAGCTCTCCGACAGCTACTTCGTGGTGGGGCATTTCCACTACGTGCTTTTCGGCGGAACCATCTTCGGAATCTTCGGGGCGATCTTCTACTGGTTCCCCAAGGCGACCGGACGGATGTTGAACGAGCACCTCGGGAAGTGGACCTTCTGGCTCCTGATCATCGGCTTCACGTTGACCTTCATGCCCATGCACGTGAGCGGTGCGCTCGGCATGCCGCGTCGCATCTACACCTACGAAGCGGACCGGGGCTTTGAAATCTGGAACCTGATCAGTTCGATCGGGGTGCCGATTCAAGGACTTGGCGTGCTGATCTTCCTTTGGAACGTCGTTCGTTCGCTTCGCAAGGGCGAGATCGCGGGTGATGATCCGTGGGATGCCTGGACCCTCGAATGGGGGACTTCCAGTCCGCCGCCCGAGTGGAACTTCGACCGTATTCCGACCGTCACGAGCGCCCGGCCGCTCTGGGACCGCAAGCATCCGGAGGACGCCGATGCGCACTACGGCTGAGTCATCCCCGAACACCGTCGCCGTCGACGGGGGAGAGGCGTCATGACTTCTCTTCCCGTGGAACACGATCGTCCGTCGGCCACGCCATCGCGTGGTCGGGTCGGCATGGCGCTCCTGATCTTCATGGAGAGCGTGTTCTTCAGTGGCTTCATCGTCACCTACCTCTTCTACATCGGCCGAAGCGCCTTCGGCCCCCAGCCGCGAGAAGTCCTCGAACTGGGACCGGTGCTGCTCAATTCGGCCTGTCTTCTGAGTTCCAGCGTTTCGGTCTGGCTCGCGGTCCGGGCTCTGCGGCGGGGATCGGTCGGACTCTTCCGGGTGTGGATGGGGGTCACCGTTCTGCTGGGCCTGGAGTTCCTGATCGGAACCGGACTCGAATGGCGGGGATTGATCGTCGAACACGGCCTGACGATGCGAACCAACGTCTTCGGTTCGAACTTCTACGCCCTGGTCGGATTCCACGCCTTTCATGTCTGTGTGGGCCTGCTGCTCCTGGGCGGCTCCCTCGTGCTTTCCCTGACCGGGCGGATCGATCCCGCTCGGGATGCGGAACGGGTCGACGTGGTCACCTGGTACTGGCACTTCGTCGACGTGGTCTGGATCCTGGTCTTCACCGTGGTCTACATCCTCGGTCGATCGGCGACGGAGATCATCCCTTGAGTGGCTCGAACGAAGAACGACAGCGCGACGTCCCCTACCTGAGGGAGATTCCGCAATCCACGCCGTGGCCCTTGATCACCGCGTTCGGTGTCACCTTCACATTCGCGGGGATCGTGACCAGTCCGATCGTGAGCGCGGTGGGTGGAATCGCCGCCATCGTGGGGCTCGTCGGTTGGTTCCGTGACGTCCTGCCCCGCGAACGCACCGAAGTCATTCCGGTGCAGAACGCCCACCTTCCGCTCGATGCTCCCGACCTCCCGGACCCGCCCGCGGTGACCCCGCGTCGGATCGTCCCCGAGGAGATCCATCCGTATCGATCCGGGATCTTCGGTGGCCTGGTCGGCGCGGTCGCGATGGCGGTGGTGGCGATCGCGTGGGGCCTGACCGATGGCAAGGGGCCATGGCTTCCGGTCAACCTGCTTGCGGGCGTGCTGCTCCCTTCGGTCGGTGAAGCCGATCCCTCCGTTCTCGGCACCTTCCATGCGGCCTGGTTCATCACCGCGACCCTGCTCCACCTGATCCTCAGCGTGTTGGTCGGGACGATCTTCGTCGTCGCTTTGCCGATGATGCCCCGACGTCCGCTTCTCGCGGGAGGCCTCATCGCACCGATCATCTGGACCGGTGTCGTCTGGGCGACCCTTCGAATCGTCAATCCCACGCTCGAGACCTACATCTCCTGGCCCTGGTTCGTCGGGAGTCAGGTGGCCTTCGGTCTGGCTTGTGCGATGGTGATCGCCCGGTTCAATCTGGTTCGACTTCAGGTCGGCCGGCCGATGGCGGACCGTCTCGAACTCGAACGTGGCCGGGAGAAGGGCTCATGAAGCGCGTGGCGACCATCACCCTGAGCATCACGCTGGGCGGTTTCGCTCCAGCCGGCTGCGACATCTACGACGAGCTGCCGGGCCGACCGGCGCCGAATCCCGCGCCGGTGGCCGCCGCCGACACGCCCGATGGATTCCATCGCATCTGGAACGATCGATGCGCTGGATGCCACGGTGCGGACGGAGTCCTTGGTGCGGGCCGTCCGATGAACGATGCCGCGTACCTCGCGGCGATTCCGAAGGCTGAAATGATCCGGGTGATCCGGGACGGAGTCCCGGGGACTCGCATGCCGGCGTTCGGCGGCACCGCCGTCGATCCGATCCCCGCCGATGATCTGGTCGGTTTCGTGGACGGGATGATGGCGGTCTGGGGTCCCGGACCCGACGGGCTGAAGAATCCCGCTTCCGCAGGACTCGGCTGGAAGCATGAATCAACCGGCGGAGATGTCGAACGAGGCGCTACGCTCTTCGAAGCCAACTGTCGTTCCTGTCANCCATCNTCGCTGCCCGCGAANGGAGCACCGGCNGATCGGCTGGTGGTCGGCAGCGTGGAAGACCCGTTCTACCTTCGACTGGTCAGCGATCAGCATCTTCGATCGAGCATCGTCTTCGGGCGGGCGGATCTCGGAATGCCCGGAGCGGCAGGACCGTTTCGCGGGCCGGATGGAAAGGCCGTCGATACGGCCCTCGACGACGCCGAGGTCGTGGACCTCGTCGCCTACCTGGCCTCCCTCCGCGGAGGATGGCCGACGACCGATGAACGTGAGGACGGTGCCCGATGAGTTCCGAATCCACTGAAAAGCCCGAGAACTCGCCCGCCGACCGGACGACCTCGCTTCCCCAGATCAATGCGGAGGGCCAGTCGCCCTCGCCCTCGCCTTGTGAAGGTTGCGAAGGNGATTCGGGAGGTGGTCGCCGAGGCTTTCTATTCGCCGCCGGCTCGACCCTCCTTGCGATGGGTGGAGGCCTGGCGGCCGTGCCGATCATCACCGTGGTCCTTGATCCGGCGGAGGCGCCGGACCCGGATCGCTGGATTCGGATCGGTGGCCTCGACGGCTTCGAGCCGGAAACCACGGTGCTGGTGAAGTTCGTGATGCCTTGGGATTCCCCGACCGACGGGGAGACCAATCGGAACGCCTGCTACGTCCGATGCATCGAGAAGAAGAAGTTCCAGGTCTTCGCGATCAACTGTGCCCACCTCGGGTGTCCGGTGGAGTGGTTCGCCCAGTCGAGGCTCTTCATGTGCCCCTGCCACGGCGGGGTGTACTACGAGGACGGTTCCCGGGCTTCCGGTCCGCCGCCGCGTGGCCTCTTCGAATACGAGTGGCGGATCGAAGACGACGGACTCGAGATTCTCGCCGGCCGCCTCGCCGGCCTGCAGGAGGGTCCGTGACATGGGGTTTCGGAACGCTCTCAATCGTGGGGTCGACGTCGTCGATGACCGAACCGGTCTGGTGACCGTGACCAAGGGCGCGATGTACCACCGGGTCCCGCGGGACGCGAAGTGGTGGTACGTGTTNGGCAGTGCCACGCTGATGTTCTTCATCATTCAGCTGGTGACCGGAATCCTGCTCGCGACGATCTACGTCCCGAGCGCGGCCGAGGCGTACTCGAGCCTCGTCTACATCGACGAAAAGATCCCTGGTGGATGGATGCTCCGCGCCCTGCACGGATGGAGTTCCAACGCCATGTGCGTGATGATGCTCATCCACATGGCACAGGTCTTCCTCCACGGGACCTACAAATATCCCCGGGAACTGACCTGGGTGGCGGGCGTCATGCTCTGCCTGACCACGCTCGCGCTCGCTTTCACCGGTCAGGTGATGCGCTGGGATTCCGACGCCTACTGGGGACTCGGGATCGGTGCTGCGATCGTCGACCGAGCGCCTCTTCTGGGGAACTGGCTGCGAGCCCTGGTTCTCGGNGGCCCCGACATCTCCGGTGCGACTCTCAGCCGATTCTTCTCTCTGCACGTCTTCATTCTGCCTGGTACCGCGATCGGCCTGATCGGTCTTCACCTGCTGCTGGTCCTCAAGAACGGGATCAGTGAGATGCCGAAGCCGGGACAGACGGTGGAACCGGAGACCTACCGCGAGGAGTATCACAAACGAGTGGAGAAGACCGGGGTTCCGTTCTTCCCGGATGCCGCTCGCAGAGACATGGTCTTCTGCGGCGCGATGCTGATCGCGCTGGTCGGAATCGCCGCCTGGTCGGGTCCGTTCGGACCGGGTCCGGTGCCGGATCCCACCATCATCGAGGTCAGTCCGCGACCTGACACGTTGTTCCTCTGGATCTTCGCGGTGCTGGCGTTGCTTCCTCCATCGACCGAGACCTTCCTGCTGCTGGCAGGACCGCCGGTGATCGTGGCCGCTCTGGCAGCCTTGCCATTCCTTTCCTCCCGGGGCGAACGGGCACCCAGTCGACGGCCCTTGTCAGTGGTGCTGCTGGTGGCCATCGTCACCGGGCTTGGCGTGCTGACCTGGTTGGGCGAGTACTCACCGTGGAGTCCCCACATGAAGGCCTGGACCTCGGACCCGACTCCGGTCGAATACGTCCGGGANCGTACGCCTCTGGAACTTCAGGGAGCACTCCAGTTCCAGTTCGCCCAGTGTCGGAACTGCCATTCGATCGGCGGGCTCGGAGGGGAACGCGGACCGGCGCTCGATGATGTCGGAACGCACTTGAGCTGGGATCAACTNGTNCGGCAGATCCAGCAGGGCGGTGGCAACATGCCNGCCTACGGGAAAAATCTCAGCAGCGCCGAGACCCAGGCGCTGGTGGCCTTTCTGGTGACTCTGACCGAGGATTCACGGCCCGCTTCCATCCCCGGCGCCCTCGAAGCCCAACCGGCTCGAGACGCGTCGCCGACGGTCGAGGGACTCGCGACCAGTTCGAGGTGAGTTCGGAATCGCTCCAGCCCTGGCTCGAGGCCATCGCCGGTGCGCCGTTCACGATCGTGGCCGCGACGATCTCGATCACGCTCTATCTGGTCGGGCGTCAACGGCTTCGTGGTCGTTCCCACCGTCTTCGAGCCACTCTTCCGGCGGCCAGGGCCTTGGCCTTCATCGCGGCCTGGATTCTGCTTCTCCTCGCAATCGCATCACCGCTCGATGCCGCGGCCGAGCGTCTGCTCTCCCGTCACATGGTGCAGCACCTGCTCCTCGCGATGGTGATTCCTCCGTTGATCTGGATCGGTGCCCCGGCGTTGCCGGTGATGGCAGGCCTTCCCCGGTCGATTCGAGTCGGCTTGCTCGGGCCGCTTCTCGCCAGTCGTCCGGCGCGGGGCGTGCTGGCGGTGCTCGGACACCCGGTGACCGGTTGGATCGCGATGGCGGTCACCACGCTGGGATGGCACGTCCCCGCCGCCTACGAACTCGCGATCTCCGATCCGTTCTGGCATCGGGTCGAACACGCCACGATGCTCGGGGCGGGCGTTCTCTTCTGGCGACCGGTCATCGCGACTCGTCCGTTTCGAGCACGCTGGCCACGATTGGCGATGGTGCCGTATCTCGTGACCGCGGACCTNGTGAACACGGTGGTCGCCGCCACGTTCGCCTTCGGGCCGGCTCCGCTCTACCCGTGGTACGGACCGATCGCCTCCGCGTTGGACGTCGATGCGAAGCTCGACCAGCAGTTGGCGGCGGGAATCATGTGGATACCCGGGAATCTGGTCTACCTCGTTCCCGCGGTGATCCTGGCGGCCCGACACATCCGGTTTTCGACCGGGATGGGGACGGTGATGAAGCCGGTGGTCGCGGAGGCCCCTCGTACGGTGTCGTTGCCGGTCCTTCCTTCCCGCGTCGATCCGCGGCTGGAGGGAGGCGACCTGCTTCGAGTGCGGGGATTGGGGCGATTGCTCCGGTCGGCGAGATTCCGCCTGGCGGTTCGGTTGGGTGCCTTCGCGGTCCTGGTGGTGATCGTGATCGACGGATTGCTGGGTTCCGACAGGGCACCGTTGAATCTTGCGGGCACCTTGCCCTGGACTCATTGGCGAGGCCTGGTGATCGTGGCGGCGATCGTGATCGGAAACGTCGCCTGCTTCGGGTGCCCCCTGATCGCCCCGCGTTCATTGTTGCGCCGGTGGATTCGTCCGACTCGACGTTGGCCGGCCGCGCTGCAGTCGAAATGGCTTGCTGCCGGACTCGTGGTCGCCTGGTTGGTGGCCTACGAAGCGTTCGATCCCTGGGACGCGCCGGCGCTCACGGCCTGGATCCTCATTGGATTCGTGGTGGTGGCGACGGTGGTTGATCTTCTCTTCGACGGTGCCTCGTTCTGTCGGCATGTCTGTCCGCTGGGACAGTTTCAGATGGCCGCCTCTTCGATGTCGACCCGGACGGTCGCGGCTCGCGATCCTCGGACCTGCGAAACCTGTTCCACCCGGGACTGTCTGGCCGGGGGACCCAAGGGTCCCGGGTGCGGNCTCGGCCTCTTGATCCCCGCCAAACGGGGGAACCTCGACTGCACGTTCTGTCTCGATTGCGTGACGGCCTGTCCACACGAAAACATCGGCATCCTTGCGACCACGCCCGGCGTGGATCTCGTCGACACCCGTCCACGCAGTGGACTTCGAAGTCTGATCGATCGACCGGACGTCGCGACCATGTTGCTGGCGATCACCGTNGGTGGTCTGGTCAACGCCGCAGGAATGACGGCACCGGTGGTGGCGACCTTCGATGAGTGGCAGGCCGCGACCGGTTTCGGGCGACCCTGGATCGAAGGTGCATCGACCCTGCTCGCGATCGGATCGGGCCTGCTGCTGGTGCTTGCGGTGGCGGCGATTCCGATCGGCCGGGTCGGCGTCGCCGGAGCCGATCGAATCCGCAATCGCTTCGGTCGTCTTGCGGTGGCCACCCTGCCGATCGGCATCGCGATCTGGCTCGTTCATCTCGGCTTTCATCTGGTGACCGGATGGCCGACGGCGGAAGCAGCCGTCATCCGAGTCGCGCATGACCTCGGAACCGTCGCGGCGGGTCCGGCGGAGATTCTCAGTTGCTGCGTGCCCCCACCCGCATGGCTCCTTCCGATCGAACTGCTGGTTCTGTCCGTCGGTTTCGCGGGGTCGTTGGGCGTTGGATGGTGGATCGACCGCGATCAGGCCGCTCGAGTCCGAGGAACGATTGGATTCGGAGCGGTCACCCGGCGGTGGTCATGGGCGACGTTGATCCCGCTGGTGATGTGGCTGGTATCGGCATGGATGGTCTTTCAGCCGATGGAGATGCGGGGGACTTCGGGGTTTGCCTCATGAATCCCTCGAAGTTTCGNGTTGGTCGGTTGTGGGCCGGAGTGGCGTCATTGATGCTGGCGTTCCTTCCTCTCGGCGATGTCGCCCGGGGAGACGGCGGTCGCATCGCCTGGTCCGGGGAACGTGACGGTCGAAGAGCGGCAGTCATCATTTCACCCGCGGCACCCCGGGTCGGTCTGCTGCGAATCGACTGGGTCGGTACCGCCACTGCGGACGGCGTCGTGGAGGCGACCCATGAGGCGGGCATGCGTGAGGATGCGGATTTCGTGAACGTCGGGGAGGAGTGGCACGCCTCCTTCGAGCTGTTCGCGGAAGGACGCTGGGAATTGNAAATCGATCCGGATGGAGCCGGGCCGCTCACGGGCGTGACCGTCCCGGTGGAGATCGGCCCCCCCATACCGGCCTGGCGCACCCAGTGGCCATGGCTTCTGGCCTGGATCCCCATGGTCGGCATCGGGCTCTATGCGGCTTTTCGGCGGCGGCCTTNGCGGAGAACGCCGTCATCGGCGACACTNCTTCGATGACGGAAGCCAGCGGCAGATTGAAATCCGAAGCGGAAGAGGATCTGGTGCTTCTCGACCTCTTTCTCGCGGCCCTGGCCATCGTCGCGTTCGGCCTGTCGGCGCTTCAGTTGACGGGGATTCTCGCGGAAAACGATGAGATGCCGCGGCTGCTCGAGTTCATCGACGTGGGCATCTGCTTCTTCTTCTTCCTCGACTTTCTGCGGTCGCTGATCATCGCCCCCGATCGCTGGCGATACCTCCGAACCTGGGGCTGGTTCGATCTGCTGAGTTCGATTCCAATCATTTTGATTCCGCATGCGATCTTCGGTCATGCGCCGGCAGCGTTTCGACTGATCAGGATCCTCCGAGTCCTTCGCGCCCTGAGGTCGATTCGGATCTTGCTCAGGGCCATTCGCACAGATCGATCCCTGGCCCTTCTCGCTGGCCTTCTCATAGCCGGGATCACGCTCTTCATCGGGAGTTGCATCGGAGTCCTCTGGGCCGAGACCCGGCCGGACCTGCCCGCCGATGTGATCGACCGGATCAGTTTGAAGACCGCGGGCGACACGTTGTGGTGGGCGGTGGTCACCAGTTCGACCGTGGGATACGGGGATACGGTCCCCGTGACTTCGATGGGGCGGGTGTTCGCGTTCGGACTCATGGTCGTGGGGATCGGGGCGTTCGCGACGCTCACCAGCACGCTCGGAGTCCTGATCGGNCGGTTGCGCAATTCAGGACGGGAGCCGATCGATGAGATCTGCAATCGACTGGAACGACTCGAGCGAACGCTCGAACGGGTGGAGCACCATCTCGACCAGGTCGAGAAGGAATCAACCTCGGAATCCGATCGACGCGATTGACTAGAGCAACCCTCGTTCCCTCAGCGCCGCCCGCATCTGAGCCGCAGGGTCGCCGAGGTGATCGATCTGCACTGCGTCCCAGCCTCGTCTGATCGCGGTGTCGATGTTCGGCGCGAGATCATCGAAGAACACGATTTCCGCCGGTGCCCGGTCGGTCGATTCCTCGAAGGCGGCATAGATCGAGTGGTCTGGTTTCACGAGACCCATCAGATGAGAAGCGAATCGCTGATGCAGCATGCCGACGCTGGGGAGGGTGGTCAGCACCTCCCAGTGATCGTGGCTGGTATTGGANAGGCANGCGGTCTCATGGCCCGCCGCGTGGATCTCCCGGACCAGATCGACGGTTCCCTCGTAGGGCGTCCGAAGCCAGGCGGCATNGATCCGGGCGACCTCCGCCGGTGTCCAGGTTCCGCCAAACATCCCGCTCAACCTTTTCGCGAAGGCCGGGCCGTCCATCTCGCCTCGTTGCAGGTCTCCGACCAGCTCCANCCGTCCGCGGACATGTTCCTCATCCGCCTCGAAGGGGCGGACCGGCACCCCGGCGGCGGCGCAACCTTCCTCCCACGAACGGCAGATTCGAATCAACACGCCACCGATATCGAAACAGATGAGCATCGGCGCAGGCTAGCAGCCTCGTCGTCACCACTGGGGCCGGGCCATGTGATTCCTTCAGCCGGCCTGACGCTTCTCGGCTCGTCGACGGCGGAAGAANGAGCGGAGCAGTTCCACGCATCGTTCCTCTTCCACGCCGCCGATCATCTCCACCCGATGGTTGAGACGGTCATCCGCGGGGATGTCGAAGAGTGAGCAGCAGGCGCCTGCCTTGGCGTCGTAGGCTCCGAAGATCAGTTTTTTCAGACGGGCGTTGACCAGCGCTCCGGCGCACATCGNGCAGGGCTCGAGCGTCACGGCCATCGAGCAGCCCTCGAGTCGCCAGGANTTCAGTCGTTCGCCGGCGAGTCGCAACGCGACGAGTTCGGCGTGTCCGGTCGGATCTCCGGTGGCTTCGCGGTTGTTGGCGGCTTCCGCGATGATCTCGTCGCCTCGGTAGACCACGGCTCCGACCGGTACTTCGTTCGCACCGGCGGCGGAGCGGGCGAGCTCGATCGCCCGTTCCATCATCTGGAGATCGATCGACTCGACTTCCGGGTGCTTCTGATGTGCGATGCGGAGGCGGTTCATTCGGCGATTCCTTCGGCGGCGAAGGCGTTGAGAGGTTCCGCCGGACGATGTGGCCCGGACGTTTCGGCCCGGTCGTCGGCTTGATCTCATGATCACGAGCCCTCCGGGTCCGACTCTTCATCGGACGTCGATCGCTCATCCTCGTCCTTGATTTCCGAATTGCGGTCCGTGGTGGGGTCGGTCTGTGAGGTCTGTGAGGTTTCGGTGGCCGTTCTGGAGTCCTCAGGGCGGGCCTGGTCCTGCTCATCCGCCTCCGAGCGGCGTCCGCTGGAGCCGGGGAGGAAGCCACCTTCGGCCACTCGATCGGCCGGTGCGACGGCTAGAAGGAGGATTCCGAATTCGTAGAGGAGGTACAGCGGGATGAACAGAAGAACCATGCTCACGATGTCCGCCGGGGTGAGAATGGCCCCGAGGACGGCGCAGACCAGCAGCGCGTAACGACGGTTGCGTTGAAGGAATCCACGGTCGGCGATCCCGACCCAGCCCAGGAGGAGGATCACCAGGGGCATCTGGAACGCGACCGCGATGGCGATGGCGAGGGTGAGCACGAAGCCGATGTATTCGCCGAGCCGGAATTCCTGGCTGATGGTTCCCGCTCGGCCGAGGGGGACGGAAAGAAGTTCGTAGGCGTCGCCGTCGACCGCGGTCGGCACCACCACGAAGAGGGAACGGCTGGCGGGGTCGATCCAGGATTGGCCGGGGGCGGGATCGATCGGCGCTTCGGTGAGCACCGGGAACACGGGAATGCCGTCCGCATCACTGGAAGCGATCCTGGTTTCCACATCAGGAATGCCGAACGCATTCTCAGGGCCGGGGATGCCGAAACTGATGAGCACCTGAAGCATCAGCGGAAGCATGACGAAATACAGGAACGCGAGGCCCGAGAGCATCAGGATGGCACTGCCGGGAACCAGGAATCGGACGAACCGCTTTTCCTGCCGGTAGAGACCGGGCTCGATGAACTTCCAGCCCTGCCAGATGATCCACGGCGCGGTGAACACGAGCGCACCGATGATGCTCAACTTGAGGTCGGTGGTCAGCACTTCGGCCGGACCGAGCGCCTGCATCCGTGCGGGGAGGCCGTTGGCTTCCATCGCGGCGAGCGCGGGCTTCATCAGGATCTCCCTGATGTGGGGGGCGATCATGAACAGCAGCAGCGCCACCGGGAATGGCACCACGAGCGAGAGGATCACCCGCCGACGCAGCTCTTCGAGGTGATCCCCGAAGCTCATCACGCCCTGGGTGAAATCTGGATCGTGGTCGTTGGAATCCATGGATCGTTGATTGTACGGCGAGGCCGGGTCGAAGCCGGGTCCGGTATCACTCAGTCAGGGATCTGAATTCCAAAGAATCGTGACACGTTCTCGTCGAGGAGTCGTTCGAACGCCTCGGGGTCCCGGCCTCTTCGTTCGGCCAGAAAGGCCGCCACGCATCCCACGAACCGCGGTTCGTTGGGACGGACGGTGCGATGAGGTTCCGGCGTGAGGAAGGGGGCGTCGGTTTCGACCATGATCCGGTCGTCCGGGACGAGGTCGCTGGCGGCCGCGACGTCGCGGGCATTGGCGAAAGTGACGATGCCGGTGAAGGAGATCCAGCCGCCGAAGTCCAGCACCTTTCTCGCGTCCGATTCGTCACCCGTGAAGCAGTGGAAGACGAATCGGTGGTTCGGCAGTCCGGAGGCATCGAGCACGGGAAGCAGGTCGTCGAACGCCTCCCGGCAGTGCACCACNACGGGCTTGGCGAGGCCCTCNTCGGTCCAACCNTCGATCCGGGCGAGTTGTTCCTCCAACACTCGTCGCTGGATCTCGATCGGTGGCCGGTCATAGTGACGATCGAGGCCGAGTTCACCCCAGGCCACGCATTTGGGATGGCGGGCTGCCCGGCCCATGATCTCCCAGTCGATCGGTTGGTCGCTGTAGAGCGGNTGCACGCCGGACGAACACCAGACCTGNTGGTGGGTGTCGGCGATCNCCACCAGGCGATCCAGATCGCCGGTGGTGGTCGAGATCGAGATGCAGCCGCGGACCCCGGCGGTCCGGGCCTCGGTGAGAATTTCCTCGATCCGGCCCTCGTAGCAGTCGAATGTCAGGTGGCAGTGGGTATCGAACATGTCCATCAGGGTATAGGTGGAGGCATCAGGAACGGAGAAATCGGAAAAATGTGGCCCCTCGACCGCCCGCTCTCGCCAAGGGACCTGTGATGGACACGTTCGACCAACTTCTGAATCGTTCCCAGGCCGGCGACCCCGACGCCCGGGATCGNCTCGTCTCGCTGGTGCTCGACGACCTCCGCGGCATCGCCGCCGGACAACTCGATCGAGAACGGACCGGCCANACCCTCCAGGCCACGGCCCTCGTGAACGAGGCCTGGCTTCGGCTGTCCGAGGGGACCGGGCTCGGTTTCGATTCAAGGTCGGCGTTCCTGGCNGCGGCCACCGTCGCGATGCGACGGATCCTCATCGATCATGCCCGGGGGCGAAAGGCCGCCAAACGNGGGGGGCCGGATCGCCGTCGCGATCCGTTGCCCGCCGACGCGGTGGCGATGGTCGCCGCCGACCGATGCGAGGAACTCCTCATTCTGGATGAGGCGATCGAACGCCTCGTCGCGTCGGACGAGGANCTGGGGGAGATCGTNCGCCTTCGATTNTTCGCAGGATTGTCGGTGGAGCAGGTCGGTCGAGCNCTCGAATTGTCCCCGCGAACCGTGAAGCGACGTTGGTCCTTCGCCCGCGCCTGGTTGCTTGCCCGGCTACAGGATGCGGATCCGAGAACGGGAGCCACGGAGTCGATGCCATGAGTCATGAACCGNATCTCAAGCGACTCGAGGAGATCCTCGAGGAACTTCTTCAACTCGACGTCGAGACGCAGGGGTCGAGAATCCGGGAGATCGCCTCGGAGGAACCGGATCTCGCACGCGAACTGGAGAGGCTGATCGCCACCAGCGACTTCGGCGACCTCCGAACGCTGGAGGGNACCGCGGCGAACGAGCCGGGGGTGACCGAGCACGATCGCGGCCGCCCGTCCCTCTCGCGCTATCGCGTCCTGCAGAAGATCGGGGAGGGNGGGTTCGGCACGGTCTGGCTCGCGGAACAGACCGAACCCGTTCGNCGACAGGTCGCGGTCAAGGTCCTCAAGCCGGGTCTCGACACCGGACAGGTCCTGGCGAGATTCGAGGCGGAAAGACAGGCGCTCGCCCTGATGGATCATCCGAACATCGCGAAGGTGCTCGATGCGGGAAGCGACGATCTCGGTCGACCGTTCGTGGTGATGGAACTCGTCCGGGGCGTCCCGATCGACCAGTTCTGTCGTGAGCGTGATCTCGACCTCGATTCGAGACTCGCGATGACCCGTGACGTCGCCTCCGCCGTGCAGCATGCACATACCAAGGGGGTGATTCACCGGGATCTCAAGCCGGCCAACATCCTGGTCGGTGAAGTCGACGGTCGCATGATTCCGAAGGTGATCGATTTCGGAGTCGCCAAGGCGATGCAGGCCCCATTGACCGACCGCACGCTGTTCACCGAGTTTCGTCAGTTCGTCGGGACACCCGAGTACATGTCGCCGGAGCAGGCGGAACTCTCGATCGTCGACGTCGATGCGCGAAGCGACGTCTACTCCCTCGGCGTGCTTCTCTACGAACTGGTGACCGGCTCGCCTCCGTTCGAGCCCGAGACGCTTCGCGGTGCGGGATTCGACGAGATGCGCCGGATCATCCGCGAGGTCGAACCACCGGCGCCGTCGACCCGCGTCACGGTGTCACGAACCNCGGGAAGGGTCGGAGCCGAGAACCACGAGGTNGCGCGGATCGGGCGACTGGTCCGGGGTGAACTCGACTGGATCATCTTGAAGGCGATGGCCAAGGCTCGTGATCGACGCTACGCGACGGCGGCGGAGCTCGCAGCCGACCTGGGGCGTCTCCTCGACGGGGAGCCGGTCGAAGCCGCACCTCCGAGCCGCCTCTATCGCATGAGGCGGTTCACGATTCGGAACCGCGCCGGCGTCGCGCTGGTGGCGACCGTCGCCCTGGCCACGGTGGCCATCGCGGCGGCATCGACCTATGGATGGAAGGCTGCCAACGACCGTGGCGTCGCCCTGGCCGCCGCCGAACAGGCCGAGCTCGGAAGGCGGGAGGTGGCCGAGGCCAGGGCCGACGAGCTGACGGATGCCCTGGAGGCCCGGGACGTGGCGGTGTCCCGGCTGGAGCAGGACATGGCGATGCGGCGGGTGGCGCTGGCGGCGGAATATCGCGTCACCGATGGCAACCTGGCCCGCAGGTATCTGGATGCGATTTCAGACTCGGACATGCCATGGCTCGGAGGCATTCTTGGCAAAGTCGTTCCCGGGATCGAGCGTGAGTCCACGCCGAGCGGTCCNGCGGGCGCGGTGCTGGGAGTGGCTCCCGATCTTCCGGAGGCGGTCGCGATCCGCACGATCGACGAGGGTCTGCAGGTCGCGCTGTATCGCGAGGGGGGCGAGGTCGTCGACCTGGTCCCGGCTCGCATCGATTTGAAGGCCACCATCGCGTCGAAGCGGCAGGGCGGGACGCTGGCTCGCATCGGCNTTGCCACGGGNCCGGTCGCGATCGACGCTCGGATTCTGCCGAAGGCCGAGGTGCCCGGCCCCGGCGTGCTGCTGGTGGAGCCCGANACCTCCAATCGTCGATTCATCGAGNCGCCGGGGGGCGANGTGTTGGCCTGGGCGCAGTCTCCCGACGGCCGGACCGTCGTGGTCATGGGTCCCGAAGGGGCTGTGATCGACGGATTCGCCGGACGCCGATGGTCGATCGATCGACGCTGGGACCTGGAGTCGTTCGCCCATCGCCGCGTTGCGGTCGACGACGACGGGGTGGTCGCGATCGCGTGTTCAGGGCACCCATCCGCGGTGGAGGAGCCGACGATCTCCCACGGTTGGATCCGAGTGCATCGCGGTGGAGAGGGTTCCCGTGAAACCGTGATGGCCATCAGGTCCACGCAGCAGGTGGTGGCTCTGGCGATCTCGGATGGCACCCTGGTCGCGATGATCGAACCCGCAGGCTTCGTGGAGATCCCGTTCGGGACCCCTCGGAAGGTTCTGGCGATCTCCCGAGGGCCGTGGGACGGCACTGGGAGGATGAAGNACGACATCGTCATGACCGAACTGCACGCCGCGGAATCACGACGTGGCCGACAGATCGGAAACTCCTTCCGTGAGAGACCGTTCCAGGATGCCGTGCGGCTGGCGATCGCCAGTGGTGGACGATTCATCTCGGTGGTCCGGAACGGACAGGTCGCGGAGCTCGTGGACGCCATGAGCGGAGTGGTCGTCTCGTCGTTCCGAATTCCGACCGGTGCCTTCGGACTCGAGGCGACGGAGGAGGGCACGATCGGGGTTCGNGTTCTCGAATCCGTCGNNGATCGAANGNGGCGGCGGTGGGTCGGGATCNANTCCGAGCCGATCATCGCCACCACCACGNCGTTCACCGCCGGCCTCCGGTCGCAGGTGACCGGGACCTTGCATGTCGATCCATTCGATCGNGGCCGGGTCGTCTCCGAGGACGNAGTNCTTNCGTGGGTNGATGGAGACCGGTCGGTCGATCTCGATCCGACGCCGGAGNTNCTGGAGGCGTTGGAGAACCCCGNCTCCCATCGCATGTGGNGTCTCAACCACGATGGAACCCGGATCGTGGTGGCCATCANNAATGGCGGGTTGATCGCCTTGTCGAACGGCGAGTGCCTTCCATTCGTGGAAGCATGGGATCTTTCGACCGGCGAGCGACTGATGCACGAGAACCTGGTCGATGGAGACGACCTGTTCTTCCCCACGGTGATGGTGCCGGCGGGAAGCGGGGTGGAGATCAGTGTCCTGGTGCTGGATGCGAAGGATCCGTCCAGAAGCATGACCACGATGAACAACGCNTTCAATCTCGGNGAGAGTTCGTCGATCGACTTCAGATCGCTGCGAATCGATGGCACCCCGGGACGGATCGACACACGCCCTCGCTCCGGCCTGGTCGCCGGGGTGGCGTTGCTCGACGACGGGCAATCGGTGACCCTGGAGATCCCGATGGCCGTGTCTCCGGCCAGCCTGCTGATCGAGAGCGAAGACGGACATTCCCGGAAGATCCTGCTGCCATTCGGCTTTCAAGCGGCGGAGATGATCGTGGAGGGAGGAATCGCATCAAGGCTGGTGACCTTCGACGGTGGCCGATCGATCGGTGTCCTTTCGGACGAGTTGCTGGTGCTCGATGCCGACGAGTGGATCCTGCTGGGGTCGATCGAATCGACCCTGCTGGGCGGTGGGATTCTGGCCAGATGGAACGGCATCAGAATGTCGGANGAAGATGAGACGATCGAACTCTCGGGCGTGGACGAGAACGGGCGGGTGGTCGTCAACGTGCCGGGGCGGGGATCTCGCCGGCGCGTTGCATCCCCAGCTTCATGAGCAGCGGACCCAGCACTTCGTTGATCGCGATCGCCGCCAGAAGAAGCGCGGTGAGTTCATTGACGAACGCGCGGTCACCGAGTGCCTTCTCCAGTTCGAGCGCGAGGGCGATCGCCACGCCGGCCTGGGGAGTGAAGGCGGTCCAGAGCCAGGGTCGGATGCCGGGATCGAGTCGGGCGCTNTTCGCCCCCAGGGTGGTGCCGGCCCAGACCAGCACGAGGCGGGTGCCCACCAGCAGCAGNGCCACCGGCCAGAGAGTCGCGACGGCTTCGATCGGGATCCCCGCCCCGGCGGTGGCGAAGAAGACGCAGTAGACCGGGAGCAGCAGCTTCTCGATCGAGTGGAACATCCGCTCGCTGCGTTCGGGCCAGATGTTCGCCTGGGTGAATCCCGCGACCAGTGCGACCAGCAGCGGAGCGAAGTGCAGCGCGTTGCTCGCGAAGGCGATGGCGAATCCACACAGCACGATGAAGACGTCGATTCGCTTTTCGATCCGCGCCGCGGCGAAGTGCATGGCGACTCCCACCACCACGCCGAATCCGATCGATCCCACCAGGTGCCAGGCGGCGTCTCCGACCAGTTGGCCGCCTCCTCCTCCCTCGCCGGTCGCGAAGGCGATCGGAACGAAGCCCAGGAGGATCGTGAGCATGATCACCAGCACCAGGTCCTTGCAGACGGTGGCGGCGAGGGCCGTGTCGCAGAGGGGACCGCGAGCACCGGTCTCGTTGATCATCGCGATCACGATCGCGGGGGAGTTGGCGATGCACAGAAGTCCGATGGCGATCGAAAGGTGAATGCTGGCACCCATCGGAAGCTCGCTGAGCGAGGGCACCATGGGGAGCACGAACAGGAACGCCACGGTCGCGGTGCCGATGAGAATGGTGCCGATCTGCAGTCCGAGCACGGTCGCGATTCGTCCGAGCATCCCGCGAAGGAACGCCACCTTGATCTCCCCTCCCGCGACCAGCGCGATGAGGGAGATGGCGAGGGGATCGAGGCTGCGGAGGAGTCCGAGTTCCGCGTCCGTGATGGGAGCGGGCACGTCGAGGATGCCGGGCAGCAGCCCGGGGCCNGCGAGGACGCCGAACGCGAGATAGCCGACGACTCGCGGCAGTCCGAGACGACCCACGATCTCGCCCAGCAGCCAGGCCCCCAGCATCACGAATCCAAGCGCGAGGGTGAAGCCGTTGAGCGCGCGGCGTTCCGTGTCCGCCCCGTCGACGGTCTCCATGTCTCCGAACGTGCTGGCAAGCAACGGCTCGAGACTGTGGGCGACGAACACCAGTGACGCGAGCACCGCGAGCACCCCGAGGAGGACCAGAACCCTGCGATCGGCCTGCTTCATGACTTGATCTCCCCTTGGATGGGGGAGGCGGGAAGTTCGGCCCGACTTCGTCTTCCGGCCAGTCCGGGCGACACCGCGCTCAACAGAGTGGCGAGCATCACGGCCCCGAGCACCGTTTCGGAGGCGGCGTCCTGAGTGACGATGGCGGGACCGATCGCGACCGCGATCGCCACCAGAGGCATTCGAGCGGGGCCGAGGAACAGCGGGTCGCGGGGCGGAAGATCGGGAAAGCCGGGGCCGACGGAGTGGCGTGCGACCAGCGGCTTGACCACGAGTCGAAGGATGGCGACGGCCAGGCCGAGGACCACCGCTTCGCCGACGTCGATTCCACCGATCACCGATCCGCAGGCGACGAGCATGAGCACCGCCATGGCGGGTTCAGCCGACTGCAGGCCACGTTCAAGGTCACGAAGGTGCGGGTCTCGGAGGTTGGCGATCACCCCGCCGGCGATCAGACCGTTGAGGAGGGGACTCAGTCCGAGTTCCGCGGCGAAGCCCGCGCCGATGAGTACCAGCGAGAGGGTGATGACCAGCGATTCCTGCGCCGCCCCGGAGGTTCTCCGCAGGAGGAGCCGGGCGCCGGTTCCCAGCATGATCGCGACTCCGGCACTCAGAAACAGCTCGACCAGGCCCAGCCAGGGCTCGATGACGATGGGACCGTCGGGATCGATTCGGACGAACTGATTGCCCAGACCGAAGATCAGGACCGCGATGGCGGCACCCAGTCCGCCTCCCGCCTGCACCAGCTGGGCCAGTTCGCCGCTGCGAGGAGTGAGATCCGGGCGAAGGGATCGGGTCTCGGGTGCCCAGCCGATGAAGGCGACCGCCAGCGCGAGCGCCGGGAGCAGGATGGTCCCGAACGCGGCCTCCGGCGCCATGATTCGCCACCATCCGATCGCCACCGCCGTGCCCACGAGCAGCGAGACGATGGTGTCCAGTCTGATCCATCGAGCCAGTTCGGCGGGGATCGCCGCGAGCAGCGGTCGGCGCAGTTGCAATCCGACGATGAGTCCGATCCAAGCCAGGGCGATGTAGAGGAGTGGTTGGAGGGCCTGGGTTCCCTCGGCATCGAGAACGGCAAGCACCCGCGGTCCGATCACGATTCCGGTGATCATCGCGAACCAGCCACCGGCGGTGAAGGCCGCGACCCATCGGTGCCGTTGCAGCCGTGCGTAGAACCGGGTGGTCGCGAAGGTCGCGGCGATCCCGACCAGCGCGATGCCGGCGAAGATCGCAAGCACTCTGGTGGCACCTTCACCGGTTTCGGCGAGCACGGGCAAGGGGATCAAGAAAACGGTTCTCCATCACGGCCTCGGTCGCCCGCTACCAGTGCCGGGCGAGCGGGCTGACCGTGGGTTCAGTGTCCGAAGCCGATCACCGCTTCGACCGGGAGAACGGCACCGACTGGTCGTTGCTCCGGGCGGAGTTGATCGAGATACCGAAGCAACCCTTCGATTCGATCGGGGGTCGTCACCGAGACGAGCATTCGGCTGCCGGTGTGTTCGGGAAGGAGGGCCGCAAGGCCGGCGAAGAACGGCATGTCCTCGCGAATCACCGCTCCGATGCCTCGACTTTCGATGATCGTGGCACCGGTGATGCCGACATCGAGGAGGCCGGTCACGAGGGGGTCGAAGGCGTCTTCGTTCCGGGCGATGAGGATGAGCAGGCGATGGCCGGCATCAGGCATTGGCCGCATCCTCGGCTTGAATCATCGCGTAGAGGCTCGCATCGTCGGTCGCCGCTCGGAGGCGATCCCGGGCATCCGATCGACCAGTGAGGCGAGCGAGTCGGGCGAGCAGGCGGACGTGTTCCCAGGGCTTCTCGGCGTCGCCGAACATGGTGAAAACGAGGTCGCATGGGCGGCCAGGCCCGAATTCAACGGATTGGCCCGTCCGAATCAACACCACCAGTGAGGTGGCCAGGCCGGGGACCATGGCATGAGGGAACGCCACGCCCTCTGGTGTTCCGGTGGGGGATTGGGCCTCTCGCCCCAGCAGAAGCCCTAGAAGGGTTTCCGCGGAGATCGGGGTGCCGGCGGCGGTGATCGCCGACGAGGCGGCATCCGCCGCGGTTCGGAGTACCGAATCGCGGTCTTTGACGTTTTCAAGAACGAGAACGCCGGTTTCAAAGAGGTAGGGTTCGAGTGCCACGCCTGAACGGTATCCAGATCAGGCCGGGCGGGCAAAACATGCCACGGGAACCCAGTTTGATATTTCCAGAAAACTTGCTGTCCGAGAAATGAGGTCGTTTTCGACCAGAATCACAGGATTCGCCGATCGACTCTTCTCAGGGGCCGCATCGCTTGCGTCCGAGAGGTCCACCGCCGTCAGGGCAAGTGGTCAGGCGTGATGGGGGGCCCAGCGGGAGGCCGGCTTCGAATCTCCGGCGTCGTCGATGATTCGGAGAACGGGGATTGATACGAACCACGGTTCAGGCATTGACCAACCCCCCGAGACCAGACTAGAATCATTAATTCCAACGAGTTTGTGAAAAAAAGAACGATCTTGAAAGTCCCACCGAGAGGGATCATCAAGACTTGTCTCAGCCCGGATTCCGAGCACCAATGAGCAGATTTCTCTTCCCGAGATGGAGCAACGCACTTCTTCCGACCTTGATGGTCGTCGGTGCCTTGCTTCCCCTTTACGTGGTGATGTTCGTCGCCTACGGCTTCAGTCCGAAGACGCTCGAGGTTGGTTACCAACCCGAGCAACCGGTCCCATTCAGTCATGCGCTTCACGCGGGCCAGATGGGCATGGACTGCCGCTACTGCCACAACACCGTCGAGAAAGCCGCTCACGCAGCGGTTCCGCCGACGCAGACCTGCATGAACTGTCACAAGTGGGTCCGACCCGAAAGTCCAAAGCTCGAAAAGGTCCAGGAGAGTTACAAGACCGGTGAACCCATCGAGTGGATCTGGGTGAACAAGGTCGCCGATTACGCCTATTTCGACCATTCCGCCCACGTGAATCGTGGCGTTGGTTGCGTCGAGTGTCACGGACGGATCGACCAGATGGAGGTCGTGCAGCGTCACGAACCTCTCTCCATGGGATGGTGTCTCGAGTGCCATCGCAACCCGGTCGACAACCTTCGGCCGGTCAGCGAAGTGACCAACCTCGCCTACGACCAACGGACCGAGCTTTCTCTGGAAGAACGGGTCGCGTTGAAGGACCTCTATCACATCAACCCCTCGGAAAATTGCTCCACATGCCATCGCTGAACCCAAGCGACTCCCGGCCCGAATCGGGTGGCTGCGGCGACGACCGACCGGCCCCGGCGCCGACGCGTCGTGCTTATTGGCGCAGCCTCGACGACCTTCGAGACACCGAGGATTTCCGCGCCTGGATGCACCGTGAGTTTCCGTCCAACGCCGACCTTCTGGAAGGCGATGACCGGCGACACTTCATGAAGGTGATGGGTGCCTCTTTTGCGCTGGCGGGATTGGGAGCCACGGCGTGCCGCCGAATTCCCGAGCAGAAGATCGTTCCCTACGCGGCTCGGCCGCAGGAGCGGATTCCCGGAAAGCCCGTCTACTACGCTTCCAGCATGGAGCGGGGAGGCGTGGGGCAGGGAATCGTGGTCAAGACGTACGACGCCCGGCCGATGAAGCTCGAAGGCAACCCGGCCCATTCGACCACGGTCGGCGGTCTTGATGCCATGACTCAGAGTGAGGTCCTTCGGGTCTACGACCCCCATAGAAGCCGGACCGTGCTCCGTGATGGCGAGATCTCCGATGCCGCCACCTTTGAAACCTGGATGGCCGATCACGCCATCAAGCTCGGTGGAAAGGCTTCTGGAGCCGGATCCATCGCTGTGTTGGCGGAAGCCTCCGGCAGCCCGAGCATGACGCGGATGCGTCAGGAATTCATGGCCAAGTTCCCGCAGGGGACCTGGCATGAATGGGAGCCGATCGACGGTGACGCGTCCCGCATCGGAACCTCGCTGGCATTCGGATCCCCGCATCGCCCGCAGCCCATGCTGGAAAAGGCCGAAGTCGTGGTCTGTCTCGATGCAGATCCGCTTCACGGCCATCCGGCCGCGACCCGTCTTTCCAGGGATTGGGCGGTTCGACGCCGTCTCGACGCCGCCAGTCCGGCGGATCAGACCCTCAGCCGCGTCTACGCGATCGAAGGCGTGCTGTCGGTCACCGGCATGAATGCGGATGACCGTCTCGTCGTGAAGCCGAGTCACGTCGCCGCGATCGCCGGAGCCATCGCGGCAGGTATCGGTGTCAAGGTCGCGGGACTTGATGAGCTCGGTGCCGGTCTCGACCTGGAAGAGGTCGATGCGAAGATCCTTGCTGCGATCATCGAAGATCTGAAGTCGCACCGCGGCACCAGCATCGTCATGGCGGGTGAAGGACAGCCACCGGTCGTCCACGCACTCGCCGCGGCGATCAACGTCGCGCTCGGAAACGCGGGTCGCACGGTCGCCTACACCGCCGATTCCTCTCCCGACCGGAAGGCGTCCATCGCCTCGCTGGTCGAGAAGCTCAACGGTCCGGGCCTCGACACGCTGGTCATCGTCGGAGGCAATCCCGTCTACGACGCCCCCGCGGATCTCGACTTCCCGACCGCCATGGGCAAGGCTTCGCACGTCGTGCACCTGTCATTCGACGTCAACGAGACGTCTAGGGCCAGCGAATGGCATCTGCCGCGGTCGCACTTCCTCGAATCGTGGGGTGACACCACGGCGTTCGACGGAACGCTTGCGATCACCCAGCCTTCGATCGAGCCCATGATGGATCTCGTGCAGAAGGGTTGGAGCGGGATCGAACTTCTGGCCACCCTCGCCGGGGCCGAGCCTCGCGACGGTTACTCGATCGTCCGGGCCACTGAAGCCCTGCGGTCGGGAACCAGTGGCGGAACTTTCGAGGCCCACTGGCGGACGATTCTGGATGCCGGAATCATCGCGGGAACCGCGATGAAGATGGAGGCTCCGGAGGGATTCGATTCCGATCGCGTCGCGGGAGCGGTCCGGAAGCATGTCGCAGACGCCTCGAAGGCTTCGAGCAACGGTCTCGACTTCCAGTTCCTGTCGGACTCCGCGGTCTACGACGGACGATTCGCCGGAGTGGGCTGGCTTCAGGAACTTCCAGATCCGATCACCAAGATCACCTGGGACAACGCCCTGCTGGTCAGCCCTTCGCTCTGCCGCGAACAAGGCCTTCGCGAAGGTCACGTCGTGACCATCAACGCCGGCGGCCGTTCGATCGAAGCTGCGGTGTTCCCGGTCCCCGGAATGGATACCCAGACGGTGGCGTTGGCCATCGGCTGGGGCCGCGGCGAAGCCGCCGGGCCGGTCGGCGACAATGCAGGCTTCAACGCCTACCCGCTGCGAACGTCATCCCAGCCGTGGATCATTCCGGGCGCGACCATCGCCGCCACCGGCGCCAAGTACGCCTTCGCCCAGACTCAGGACCACGGGGCTTTGGATGCCCTCATCGAAAGCGTGCCGGAGAAGGGCATTCAGGAACGCCTGCCGACCCTGGTTCGAGAAACCGACCTCAAGCACTATCAGGAACATCCGGACTTCGCGCAGCACCGCGTGCACGTCGCCCACCGCCTGAGTCTCTGGGAAGAGACCAATCTGGACGGGGCCAAGTTCCGGTGGGCCATGTCGATCGATCTCAACACCTGCACCGGATGCGGAGCCTGCATCACTGCTTGTCAGGCCGAGAACAACATTCCGGTGGTCGGCAAGGATCAGATCGCCCGTGGTCGTGAAATGCACTGGCTCCGGATCGATCGCTACTTCAAGGGTGACAACCCCGATCGTCCCGAAGCGGTGTTCGTCCAGCCGGTCACCTGCATGCAGTGCGAGAACGCACCGTGCGAACAGGTGTGCCCCGTCGCCGCCACCCTCCATGACAAGGACGGCCTCAACGTCATGGTCTACAACCGCTGCATCGGCACTCGCTATTGCAGCAACAACTGCCCCTACAAGGTCCGGCGGTTCAACTGGTTCGATTACTGGCGACGGGACCCCATCCGTGAGCAGGAAGGCCTGTTCGCCGTGAAGCCCGACTACTACACCTCGGGTGGCCCCGACGAATGGCGTCGGATGCAGTTCAACCCGGAAGTCACCGTTCGCACCCGCGGCGTCATGGAGAAGTGCAACTTCTGCACGCAGAGAATCCAGGCGGCCAAGATCGAATACAAGAACGAGTGGGCCCGGAACGGTGGCACGGAATTCAGTCCCGACTGGGCCATTCCCGAAGGAACGATTCAGAGCGCCTGCCAACAGGCATGCTCGACCGGCGCCATCGTGTTCGGCGATCTCAACGATCCGAAGAGCGAGGTCGCGAAGATCTTCGCCACGCCGGTGTCGTATCAGCTGCTCGAGGAATTGAACACGAAGCCTCGCGTTCGATATGTGGCACGGGTCTCGAATCCGGCCGTACCTCTTGGCCCGCCTGAAGAAGCGCACGGAGATGATTCCCACTCCGGCCACGCGGGAGCCGCCACCAGCGATTCCCAGGGAGTCCGAGCATGAGTTCCATTCCTTCCGATCAATTCCCCCGCGGCCGAGTGGTCGACAACACGGGCGATGTTCCGGGTGAGCGAGCCCAGCTCGTTCTGAACATGGACACCTTCGCCGAGGTGACCAACCAGGTCTCCCGAGTCTCCGAGGCGAGTCGCGCCCCGTTCGCGTGGTACGTCGCTTTCGCCGGCTCGCTCGGACTGCTCGGGCTGCTCGGCTTCTGCATCATGTACCTCATCTTCACGGGGGTCGGAGTCTGGGGTCTGAACACGCCGGTGGCCTGGGCCTACGACATCACGAACTTCGTGTTCTGGGTCGGCATCGGCCACGCAGGCACGCTGATCTCCGCCATTCTCTTCCTGTTCCGCCAGAAGTGGCGTACGGGCATCAACCGCTTCGCCGAGGCGATGACGATCTTCGCGGTCATGTGTGCGGGGATCTTCCCCGGCATCCACGTGGGCCGCGTCTGGGTCGTCTACTGGCTGTTCCCGATTCCGAACCAGATGGAGATGTGGCCGCAGTTCCGCAGTCCGCTGCTCTGGGACGTGTTCGCGGTCAGTACCTACTTCACGGTTTCGCTGCTCTTCTGGTACACGGGCCTGATCCCCGACCTCGCCACGCTTCGTGACCGGGCCAAGGGCCGCCTTCAGCAGGTCGGCTACGGACTCTTCGCCCTCGGATGGCGTGGCAGCAACCGGCACTGGCATCGCTACGAGCGGGCGTATCTGCTCCTCGCGGCGCTCTCCACCCCGCTGGTCCTTTCGGTCCACTCGGTGGTGTCCTTCGACTTCGCCACCAGTCAGCTGCCCGGGTGGCACACCACGATCTTCCCGCCGTACTTCGTCGCGGGTGCGATCTTCTCCGGCTTCGCCATGGTGGTGACCCTCGCGGTCCCCGCCCGTGAGATGTTCGGGCTGAAGAACCTGATCACGCTGCGCCACCTCGACAACATGAACAAGATCGTCCTGGTGACGGGAACCATGGTGGGCTACGCCTATTCCATGGAGTTCTTCATCGCCTGGTACTCCGGGGCCCTCTACGAGAAGTTNGCGTTCATCAATCGNGCCTTCGGGCAGTACTGGTGGGCCTACGCGATCATGGTGAGTTGCAACGTCATCACGCCGCAGCTCTANTGGTTCAAGGCGATCCGNACGAGCATCCCACTCATGTTCTTCCTGAGCCTGGTGGTGAACGTGGGCATGTGGTTCGAACGATTCGTGATCATCGTCACGTCTCTCGCGAACGACTTCCTGCCCAGTTCNTGGGAGTTCTTCACTCCCACCTGGGTCGANATCGGCACGATGATCGGTGCCTTCGGCCTGTTCTTCACCTTGTTCCTTCTGTTCTGCCGCTTCCTTCCCATGATCGCCATGGCTGAGGTGAAGATGATCATGCCCGCCGCGGACCCTCATCACGGGGACGACCACGGGCATGGTCATGAAGCCTCGGCCTCGTCTGGAGACGCGTCGTGACCACTATTGACACCACGCTTCCGACCCAGGCCCCCGGTGGGGCGCCCGGGATCGAGGAAGGTTCCTCCGCGAATCGGACCCCGTACGGGCTGATCGCGGAATTCGAGACGCCGGGCCAGTTGCTCGAAGCCGCGGAAAAGGTTCGGAAGGCGGGCTACCGTTGGTGGGACTGCTGCACGCCGTTCCCGGTCCACGGGCTTGACGGCGCCATGGGCATCAAGCCNACGATCCTGCCGATCATGGTCTTCTTCGCCGGCCTCACCGGAACGTTCGCGGCCTTTGCGCTGCAAGCCTTCACGAATGCCGCGGACTTCTCGATCTGGGCTCTGGTCTGGGTCACCGGTTATCCGTATCTCATCTCGGGCAAGCCGCTGATCTCCCTGCCGGCATTCATTCCGGTGATCTTCGAAGTGACGATTCTGCTGGCGGCTTTGACCGCGGTCTTCGGCANGTTCACGATGAACGGCCTGCCGAGGCTCCATCACCCGTTGTTCAACAGCAATCGATTCCGTCGCGTCACCGATGACCGGTTCTTCGTGGTCATCGAAGCGCGGGACCCCAAGTACTTCCGGTCGCGGACCGAAACCTTCCTCGAGTCGCTTGGCGCGACCGCGGTGGAAGAGGTCCACGACGACGACAATGCGGAGGAGACGGTCTGATGCCGCGTCTCATCGTCTACAGCGTGATGGTTCTTCTGATGCTGGCGCTGATTCCGCCGGTGGTGGCGGCCCGAACCCGGGCGACGCCATCGGAGAAGCTTCCGATCCACATCATTCAGGACATGGACATCCAGGCGAAGTTCAAGACCCAGACCCTCAACCGGACCTTCGCCGACCAGCGCTCGATGCGCCCGGAAGTGGTGGGGACGGTCGCTCTGGGTGAGACCATGCTCGACACCCATCTCGAGAACGGCGTGGTCAACGGTGGTTGGGCGACGAGCCTTCCCACCGCTCTGGATCTCGATCTCGACTTCATCGAGCGGGGTCAGGGGCGATTCAACATCTATTGCGCCCCTTGCCACGGTTGGAACGGCATGGGCAACGGCCCCGTCAATGAACGCGCCACCGCGCTGATGAACTATGCGGATGGCCCACCTCAGGGGACCAGCTGGACCCAGGCCCGGAATCTCCATGATCCGGGCTGGAGCGAGCAGCCCATCGGTCAGATCTACAACACGATCACGAACGGCAAGAACTCGATGGCGGGCTACGGCTCCCAGGTGACCATCGACGATCGCTGGGCGATCGCCGTCTACGTGAAGGCTCTGCAGCGGAGCCAGAACGCCTCCGAGGGCGATCTTCGCCGAGTCGAGGCCGATCAGAGGATGTCGACGACCGGGCAGGACGCTCCGGCCGAACAGCGAGGGAACCTCGTCCAATGAGCAGTGCCCACGCCGTCAAGGCTGATATCTCGGATTCGAACGTCCGACTCGGTTCGTCCGCTGCCACTGCGCAGCAGGTCGCGGGCCTGGTGGGGATCACGGGACTGATCGCCAGTGCCGTGATCGGATTCACCGGGATGTTCGGCACCACCCACGAATTCCTCCTCAAGAGTTGGCTGCAGAACTACCTGTTCGTGCTCTGCATCGCGCTCGGGGCATTCTTCTTCGTCTTCATCCAGCACCTCACGCGAGCGGGCTGGAGCACCACCGTCCGCCGGATCGCCGAGCTCATCGCCGCGAATCTCCAGTGGGCCTGGGTCGGACTGGTCCCGCTGGTCGTCCTGTGGTTCTCGGGTGGTGGCCACGGGGCCGAGGGCCACGCCGACGGACACGGAGGCTGGGGACCCGCGGCTCTGTTCCCGTGGGCCGACCTCGAACTGATGAAGTCTCACAACTACGACGAGTACAAGCTCGTCTCGGGCAAGAAGGCGTACCTCAACTCGGGGTTCTTCTGGATCCGGGCCGCGATCTACGTCTCGTTCTGGGCCTTTGCATCTCGCTGGTACCTCACCCGGAGCGTCCGCCAGGATGAAACCGGGGACGTGGGCATCTCCATGACCACGCAGAAGTGGTCCGGACCGATGGCGATCGGATTCGGTCTCACGACCACCTTCGCCGCGATGGATTGGATCATGTCGCTCAGTCCGGCCTGGTTCAGCACCATGTTCGGCGTCTACTTCTTCGCCGGTTGCTGTACTTCCGGATTCGCGATGATCATCATCGCGGCGGCCCGGCTTCAATCGCTCGGTCTGTTGAAGGATGTGGTGACGCGGGAGCACTATCAGGATCTTGGGAAGNTGCTCTTCGGCTTCGGCATGGTGTTCTGGGCCTACATCGGCTTCAGCCAGTACATGCTGATCTGGTACGCCAACATCCCGGANGAGACCGGCTGGTTCCTGGCCCGTCAGATCGGCGGCTGGGGAGGCATTTCTCTTCTGCTGCTCTTCGGCCACTTCGTGGTGCCCTTCGTGGCGTTGATTTCGAAGTGGACCAAGAGGATGTCCTGGTACCTGACGCTGGGGGCGATCTGGATGCTGGCGTTCGCCTGGCTCGATCTCTTCTGGCTGGTGATGCCCGTGGTCCCCGAGGACGCCTACACCGCGAAGACCTACCTCGAGGTGGTCGAGGCTCATGCCGGTGATTCGACCGGGATCTTCAATCCGATCAACTACACGATGCTTGCGGGAGTTATGGGGGTCTTCGTCTGGATGACCATCCGCCGTTTCCGCGTGAATCGACTGCTTGCGATTCGTGACCCCCGACTCCAAGAAGGACTTTCGTTCGAGAACCAGTGACCCGGATCCGGAATTCCACGGGGGCTTTCCCCCGTTGATCCGATCCGAAGAGCCGGACCCGACGAACAACCTCCAGAGCGAACCAACGACATGAGTGATTCTTCAACCAATACCAATCCCGTGATGATGGACGACCCGGAAGCAGGTTCCACCTGGTTCCTGTCCCTCGTGAGCATCGTGCTGATGGTGGTCACGGTGCTGGCCCTCGCCTCGATGTTCTTTGGTTTCGAAGCGAGCGAGGTCGAGCGAAAGGTCGTCGACAAGCCCGTGGTCGAACTTCAGGAGCTCAAGCTCTCGCAGCAGGAGACCCTGACCGAGTCCGGCACCTACGAAATCGAGAACGCCGACGGCGAATCCGAGAAGCGATATCGCATTCCGGTGTCGAACGCCATGAACCTGATCATCGCGGAGGAGAAGTCTCGCTCCTCCTCCGAAGAGATCTCTGAAGGATCAGTCGCCACCCGATGAGCCCCGTGTCACCCTCCATCCCGACCCAGCAGGCCGAGCGACGGACCATTCGGTCTCGTCAGTGGCTGCGTGGCTCCGTGATGGTTGGCTCGATGCTGATCTCCTCGATGGTGATGTTCATCGCCAACGGCACTGATGCCGCGCAGGAAGCCTCGGCGAGGGAAGCGGTTTCGGCTCCGCCCTCGGAATTCAACGAAGACCTGCCCGCGGAACTCGAAGGCGTGGACATCATCGAGCACCTGGACGAGCGGCTGCCGCTCGATCTGGAGTTCGTCGATGAAAACGGTCGGGACGTCCGGTTGGGTGATCTCATCGACGGCAGCCGGCCGGTGATCCTGCAGATGGGGTATTTCCGGTGCCCGATGCTCTGCGACCTCGTGCTGAACGCGGCGATGGATGGACTGGCCGGGGTCGACGATCTGGACGCAGGAACCGATTTCGACCTGATCTCCGTGAGTGTCAACCCTCAGGAGGGTCCCGAAATCGCGATCCTCAAGGAGAAGGGGTACCTGCTCGAATACGACCGGCCCGGTGCTTCCCGAGGATTCCACTTCCTGACCGGTTCCGGGAAGAACTCGAAAGCACTGGCCGATGCCGTCGGCTTCGGCTACCGACTCCAGGAAGATGGCGAATTCGCCCATGCAGCGGCATTGTTCGTCATCACCCCGGACGGACGCATCTCCCGCTATCTCTACGGGGTCGACTTCGATCCCCAGACCCTGCGTTTCGCCATCATGGAGGGCGGAGAGGGCCGAATCGGATCGACGCTTCAGAGATTCATTCTCTGGTGCCACGTGTACGACCCGGAATCCGGTTCCTATCAGCTTTTCGCGTTCCGAGTGATGCAACTCGGAGGCTTCGTGACCGTGCTCCTCATGATCGTCGGGCTGGGGCTTCTCTGGCTCCGCGACCCGACCTCGTCCTCGCTCCCGAAAACCTCCGGCGGTTCCCAACCTCCGGCGACGACTGAAACCTGACCGGAACGCTTCGAACCGACGTGCCCGACGCACGCTCTGGTCATCCCGCCGTGCAACGGCGAAATCCTGCGACGAAGAACACGATGATCGACTCCCTCAGCAACCTCGCCAACATCCTCCCCTCGACTCTCGCGCAAGCGGAAACCGCGGTGGCCCCGGCCATCGAGCGTGTTCCCGAATCCCGCGAACTCAGCGGAAACTTCTGGCTTCCAGAACAGGCAAGCACGCTCGCTCCGAACACGGACTTCGCCTTCATGGCGATCACGTGGCTCTGCTACGTGTCCTTTGCGGGAATCGTGATCGCGCTGGTCTACTTCACCTGGAAGTACCGCCAGAAGGGGACCAAGGTCAACTACCAGCCCGATGCGCCGACTCACAACACGCCCCTCGAGGTCGGTTGGACGGTCGTGCCCCTGCTGCTGATGGTGGCCATCTTCTTCATGGGATTCAAGGGCTTCCTCGATCTTTCGACGCCCCCGAAGGACTCCTATGAGATCGATGTCGTCGCCCTGAAGTGGGACTGGTCCTTCAAGTACCCCAATGGTGCGACGAGTTCCCATCTGGTGGTGCCCGCCGGCCAGCCGGTCAAGCTGGTGATGCGAAGCAACGATGTTCTTCACAGTCTCTACATCCCGGACTTCCGGGTGAAGAAGGATGTGGTCCCCGGTCGGTACTCCTATCTCTGGTTCCAAGCCGACGAGCCGACCGGAATCGTTCCCGAAGACGAGATGCAGTTCACGTCGACCGGTCACCACCTCTTCTGCACCGAATACTGTGGCACCGGCCACTCGAACATGAACAAGAAGGTGTTCGTGCTCGCCGAAACGGAGTTCGAGGCCTGGGAGGAGCAGCAGGCTCGCTGGCTCGACGACGTGACGGACGAAGAGCTCTACTCCGTCGCCGGGCCGCGGTTCTACACCAAGTGTGCGAACTGCCACACCATCGACGGTGGTCCCAACACCGGACCTTCCTGGGGCAACCCGAAGGACGGAACCCTGGCCGGTCTCGGCAACGTCTGGGAACGAAGCCAGGATGGCTCGACGCCGATCGTCGGTGGAAGCAAGGGACGCCCGAACACCACGCTCGCCGATTACATCGGGCCGGGCAAGCTCTACGAGACACCCGAGGATTACATCCGTGCCTCGATCTACAACCCCGGTGAACTCCTCGTGAAGGGGTACGGTCCGAACATGCCGCACTTCCGCGGGCAGATCGGAGACCGGGGAATCGACGCCCTCCTGGGCATGATGAAGCGGATAGACCAGTTCGACGCCTCGGGACGGTTCATCGGAACCGCCGCCGGGACCCAGTGACGTTCACCCCTCCGCGGGCACCGGTCGGGGTGGCCGGTTTTCGCGGAGAATCTTACGGATCGCGAGTGTTTTCGAGATCCATTTTCCAGACGCCCCAGCCGCGTGGCGGACTCCGTCCGTCCACCAGTCCGACCAGAGGTAACCGATGACCACCATCGAAGCCAACAATCCCGCCGATAACGCCGTCGTCCCGCCGGTCGACAATTACCTGACGTACACCCGAGGTTTCCTCTCGTGGGCCCTGACGCTTGATCACAAGCGAATCGGTGTGATGTACCTCTTCGCGGTGCTGTCGTCGTTCCTGTTGGGCGGCGTGTTCGCCCTTCTGGTCCGGACCGAGCTCCTCACTCCCGGGCAGACGATCCCCGGCGTGAACGCCGACACCTACAACCAGTTCTTCACCCTGCACGGGGCGATCATGGTGTTTCTGGTGATCATCCCTTCGATCCCGGCGGCGCTCGGCAACTTCATTCTGCCGGTGATGCTCGGGGCGAAGGATGTCGCCTTCCCGCGCCTGAACCTCGGAAGCTTCTACCTCTGGATCATTGGTGCGATCTGCGCCGTGGTCTCGTTGTGCGTGGGTGGTTTCGACACCGGCTGGACCTTCTACACCCCGTATTCGACCACCACGACCACCGCGGGCGTCATCCCGGTCGTGGTCGGGGTGTTCATTCTCGGTTTCAGTTCGATCTTCACCGGCATCAACTTCGTGGTGACCATCCACAAGCTGCGGCCTCCGGGGATGACCTGGTTCCGCATGCCGCTCTTCCTCTGGGCGACCTACGCGACCGCGCTCATCCAGGTCCTGGCGACCCCGGTCCTCGGTATCACCCTGTTGATGCTGATCGTCGAACGGGTGGCCCAGGTCGGACTCTTCGACCCGGCCATGGGTGGTGACCCCGTGCTCTTCCAGCACTTCTTCTGGTTCTACTCGCACCCGGCGGTGTACATCATGATCCTGCCGGCGATGGGAATCATCTCCGAGATCATCTCGGTCCACGCCCACCGGCACATCTTCGGATACCGGTTCATCGCGTTCAGCTCGGTGGCGATCGCGATCTTCTCCTTCCTGGTGTGGGGACACCACATGTTCACTTCGGGCCAGAGCCCGCTGATGAACGTCCTGTTCTCCGCGATCACCTTCTCGGTCGCGATTCCATCGGCGATCAAGGTCTTCAACTGGCTTGCGACCCTCTACAAGGGCTCGATCAGTCTGAACACGCCGATGCTGTACGGCCTCGGCTTCATCTTCCTGTTCACCATCGGGGGCCTCACGGGGCTTCACCTCGGCACCCTGAACACCGACATCCACCTTCACGACACCTACTTCGTGGTGGCCCACTTCCATTACGTGATGATGGGCTCGGCCCTGATCGCGATGATCGGCGGCCTCCACCACTGGTGGCCGAAGATCTTCGGACGCATGTACAACGAGCGGCACGGTGCGATCGGCTTCTGGCTGGTGTTCATCGGCTTCAACGTGACCTTCTTCACCCAGTTCATGCTGGGCAGTCACGGCATGCCGCGTCGGTATTACGATTACCAGCCCGAATTCCAGGTCTACCACGTGATCTCGACCATCGGGTCGTACATCATGGCGGCGGGCTTCTTCTGGACCGCCTACTACCTGATCTCCTCGCTGATCTCGGGCAAGAAGGCTCCGGCAAACCCCTGGGGTGGCCGAAGCCTCGAATGGCAGTGTTCGTCGCCGCCCCCGCACGACAATTTCAAGACCACGCCGTCGGTCGGCGACTGTTATGACTTCAGTGTCGTCCGCTGGGACGAAGAGGAGCAGGGCTACGTCGTCGATCGAGACGCGGATCCTTCGCTCAAGTCCGATTCCAAATGACCCCTCGCCGCCGTCCCGACGGGGCGGTTCAAGAACCACGGAGCCAAACGGATGACCTCCATCCAGGCCAATCCTTCCGATCAAGCCGATGACCATGATCATGACGATCATGGTCATGGCCACGATCCCCACCTCGCGCACCACTTCGAGTCGATGGAACAGCAGTTCGACTCCGGCAAGCTCGGGATGTGGCTCTTCCTAGCGACGGAAGTCCTTTTCTTCGGGGGGCTCTTCGCGGCCTATGTGGTCCTCCGGGCCCGCAGTCCCGAGGTCTTCTCGTATGCGAGTCACTTCCTGGACACGACGATGGGTGGCTTGAACACCTGCGTTCTGATCGCCTCGAGCCTCACGATGGCGTTGGCGGTTCGGTACGCCCAGGAGGGACGGAAGGTCCTGCTGGTCGTCATGCTCTGGCTCACCATGGGTGGTGCCGTGGGCTTCCTGGTCATCAAGGCGTTCGAATACAACCACAAGTTCCATGAGAATCTCGTCTGGGGTACCGGGTTCTATGATCCGGCTGACAAAGCCGAGAGCGACCTGGTGCAGGTCGCCGAGGCGACGCTCGTCGATCCGATCTTCGCCGCCCCGCAAGAAGCCAACGCCGAAGCGGCCCGTTCCGAGGCGCTCTCGAATCTCGTCAATCGTCCGGAAGAGGCCGCCTCGAGCGTGTCCACCGCGGCCATCGGGCCCGCCGGACTGGCGAACACGCTGGCTGCGAAACAGGAGGTCATTGAGACCAAGGATTCGGCGATGGGTCACCTCGCCGATCCTGAGATGCCGGTCAACACTCACCTCTTCTTCGCGATCTACTTCTGCATGACCGGCCTCCACGGCATTCACGTGGTCATCGGCATGGGGGTGATCGGCTGGCTGATCTGGCGAGCCCAGCGAGGTGAGTTCGGTCCGAAGTACTTCACCCCGGTGGATCTCGGCGGCCTCTACTGGCACATCGTCGACCTGATCTGGATCTTCCTCTTCCCGCTCTTCTACCTGATCCACTGACCGCGGCGGCCTTTTTCGCTCGAAGACCCGACCGCCCCGATCACGGAATCAAGCACCATGTCACAAGAAGCCACCGTCAATCACGACTCCGACGAACACGAAGAGCACGGGCTCGGCCACATCGTCGGTTACGGACCGCTCTTCGGAACCGCGTTCGCCCTGATCGTGCTCACCATCCTCACGGTCGGAGTGCACGCGGTCGACGCTGGGGAATTGAACATCCCGATCGCGTTGTCGATCGCGGGCTTCAAGGCCACGCTGGTCTGTCTCTACTTCATGCACCTGCGCTGGGATCGACCGTTCAACGGACTGATGCTGGTCGGCTCGATCGTGTTCGCGGCCCTGCTGATGGTCTTCGTCCTGATGGATTCGGGCCAGTATTCGCCCCAGATCATCGAGGGCAATCCGGCTGGCGTGCAGCTCAAGCTCGACGACGTGGCCCCCGGGGCTCCGATCACGGCGTACAAGCAGCTCGACTGACCGACTTCCGAGTCGGGCGACAGGAATGAACACGGAACCCCGCCTGGTGCGGGGTTCCGTCGTGAAAGGCCTCGAACGGAACCGATTTCATGGCTCGCACCGTCACGCCATTCGAGGATCCGAGGGAACGCGCCCGAGCCGGCGTGTTCGGGATGCTCTGCTTCATCGCCTCCCTGGCGATGGTCTTCGCGGCCTCCATGCTCGGCGTGATCGTGGTTCGGCTGCAGGATTCAGGACCTTGGCCTCCCGACGGTGATGGTGGGCTGCCCTGGGCTCTGGGCTTGAGTACGTTGATCCTGTTGGTTTCGAGTGGCACCATGGTGCTGGCGAGTCGTTCCGCGGGCCGCGGCGACGCGCTCGGTCTTGCCCGATGGATGACCTGGACCTTCGGCCTGTCCGTGGCTTTTCTCGTGGGTCAGACGATCGCGTGGTGGGATCTTCTGTCCCGACACATACATCTAGATTCGAATCTCTGGGCCTGGGCGTTCTATGTGCTCACCGCGCTGCACGCGTTGCACGTTCTGGGGGGTGTGATCCCCATGGGGGTGGTCGCCCGCAACGCTCGGCAGGGGTATTACTCGGTGGAAAATCACCGAGGTGTGACCTACGTCGGCCTGTATTGGCACTTTCTGGATCTCGCCTGGCTCGGCTTGTACGCGACCATCCTGTGGGCCACCTGGTTTCGTGCCGCAACCTGACCGCGCTCGAGCCGGGACGATCGATCAAGCCGTACTGGCGGCGACGCCTTGGATCGGGGTCGGCTCTGGAACCTCGAATCGACGCACTGTCGCGAAGAGGACGGCCGAAGCAGCAAGGAGCAAGGCACCATTGGCCTGATGGGCGGACGTCGGCACGAGTTCCCAGATCGGGATCTCCGTCGTCCGCCGAAGCACCGTGGTCACGAATGCGGTGATGCCGAGCACGAACTGGAGTCCGACGAGGGCGTTCACGGTTCGGCCGGTCCCGGGGACGATTGGAATTCCCGCGTCTCGGCGGGCCTTGGCCCTGAGTCCTGCGATGAGGGCGATCACCACGACCGCGATCGAGAAGGTCAGGTGTCCGTGCATGGCCCACGCCGGAGGCTCCGGCTTCGGGGCGCCGTCCAGGGCTGGGGTGGCCAGGTGGCGATAGCACGCACCCAGAAAGAGTTGAAGAATGATCGCGGCGAGAAGCAGACCCGACCAGGTCCGATCTCCTCCGGCTTCCGTGAGGCGGACCGGTCGAATGGAGGGGTCACGCCAACGCCGGCTGGAGATGGCCGCCAGCGCCACGAAGGCCGCGAATGTGAGCTGGCCGAACATACCGTGAGCGATCGCAAGCACGGTGTTGGGCTGCACGTCCACCTGGCTGTCGGTCAGGTGGCCGGTGACCCGAAGGCCGCCCATGAGACCCTGGATGCAGACCATGACGAAGATCGCCGAGGCGAATCCGCGAACCCATCCTCGTCGGTCGTGGATCCAGACGAGGATCAGGAGCACGATCGCGGTGAGGCCCACCAGCATCCCGTAGAGGCGATGGGCGTGCTCGTAGAAGATCCCCCCGGTCATCTCGCTCAGGGGGTAGAGCAGCATGTTGTGGCCGAAGGAGTTCGGCCAGTCCGGAACCGCAAGGCCTGCTTCCATGCTGGTGACGAGTCCGCCGGTGACGATCAACACGAAGACCGTGGCTGCGGCAACGAGGGAGAAGAATCCCGTGGGATCGAGTCGGCCGACTCGATCCGGGGCGAACCAACGGCGGCCGATCGCGGCTCCCACTCCGCCGAGTCCCGCGGAGAGGACGAACAGCCCGCCGATCCAGGCGATGAGGCTTCCATCGCCGCTCCTCACGATGCTCCCGACGACCAGAAGATTCACCATGGCGGAAACCACGCCGGTCCAGAAGCCGGCGGAGATCGTTCCCAGGGTGCGTCCCGCGGCAAGTCCTCCGAACGCGATCACCAGAACTTCGAGACCGAAGACGATCTCACCGACGATCAGGCCCGGATTCATGAAGGCCAGGTAGCCGAGTGCCCACATGACGGTCGTGGTCGCGAAACCGAGGCCGAGGATGAGACTTCGTCGAACTGCGGGGGAGAGGGTCGCGTCATGCATGGGTTCTGGGCTCCGAGGCTGACCCGTATTCGACTGAAAGAAGGCTCGGATTCTAGTCCGTGAAGCCAACCGGAGCCCCACCCGAACGGCGGCCGTCGCTTTCGATGAGATGTCGAACCGTGGAACGCTGTTTCCGGATCACGAATCCCAGGCCACGAGGATGATGGTGAGGTGCCCGCGGTTCAGATCTTGATCGCCATCGGTGGCGAAACCCATGGCCTTGATGGATTCGGCGATCACCGGTCATGGCAGGCATGGCTCGGCCGTCCTCGCGGCGATCACGGCGGCAAAGGCGGATTTGACGAGCAAGGGTCGTTCTCTCGACGTGACTTTCTTCGAATCATGGAGTTCCGACCTGAGAGCCTCGTCAACTCGATCAGAAGATGGCGGGCTTCTTTCCGCGGAGGGATTCGATATCTCATGCCGCCCAGCCGTTTTTTTGTCGGCGTCGGATCTACACTGCTCTCAATCGATGTCTGTCGCTCCCACTAATTCCAGCTCGAACCCCGACCAGAGGATCCCCGAGGATTCCGAGGTGCCTCCGACCAGGCCGGGACTTCGAGCCATGCTCATCGATCTCACCAAGATGCGGCTGAACCTGCTCGTCCTGGTGACCACGGCCGTGGGGTATGCCCTGGGGCGATTCGGGGCCGCCGACGTCGACTGGACCCGACTGGGACTCACGCTGATTGGAACGGGGTTTGCCGCGGCGAGTGCGGCGATCCTGAATCAGGTGATCGAACATGTCCGTGATGCCCGGATGCATCGAACCCGAAGCCGACCGGTCGCAAGCGGCCGTCTTTCAAGAACGGTCACCTTCATCGCGGGAGTGGTGACCGGCTACGCGGGCTTTGCCCTGCTCGTCGGAACGGTGAACAATCTTGCCGGGGGGCTCGCGCTTCTGAACATCGTGATCTACATCGCGATCTACACCCCCCTCAAGCCTCGCTCGACCTTGAACACGCTGTTGGGCGCTGTTTGCGGTGCCATTCCTCCCATGATCGGTTGGGCGGCCGCGACCGGCGGTCTGGAGACCGGTGCCTGGATCGTCGGGGCTCTGCTCTTCGTCTGGCAACTCCCGCATTTCTTCGCCCTCGCGTGGCTGTACCGGGATGACTATCGTCGCGGCGGTCACAAGATGCTTCCGGTTCTCGACGTCGACGGTCGACTCACCGGTCAGGTGATGACTTCCACCGCGGCGTTGCTGGTCCCGGTCGGTCTGTTCGTGACCCTCTTCGGAGTGGCCGGTTGGTGGAGTGCCGCCGCTTCGGTGGTGTTCGGTCTCTGGTTCACCTTTCGGTGCTACCAGTTCTGGCGGCGGCCGGATGACACCCGGGCTCGATCCGCTTTTCTCGCAAGCCTCATGTATCTGCCGTTGGTTCTCGGCGTGATGGTGCTCGATCGAGGACCCGTTTCACCCAAGGCATGGCTCGACGGTGGTGGACGTCCGGTCGGCATGGACGGGGCGGCGATCCCCGTCGAACCCGAGGATGCAACTTCGGAAGTCACGCCGTGAGCGAAGATGCCCCTTCGAGGAGCTCCGGCCGCTGGCCGTTGGTGTGGACGATCTTCCTGGCATTCGCGGGGGGCGGGGCCGTTCTGCTCTGGGGCCTTGCGGGCGTTTTTCTGGGTGACGGCCCGGTGGGAAACGGATCCGATCCCGAAACCTATGGTGTCGACCTTTCTGGATCGGTCATCGAGCCGGCCGCGATGGTCGCGACCGGGAATCCTCGTGGCTTTCTGCCGACGTATGAGTCTCCGGAGACCTTGCCTGGCGGCGAAGTGGCGGCTTGGAACGCATCGAACTCCCGGAAGTGGCAGAAAGAGGTTGTGAGCACCGATCGGGTGATCGGGGTGGAGATCAACGGCGAGTCGAGGGCCTATCCACTCTTCGTCGTGGATGCTCATGAGGTGGTCTTGGATGAGGTTGGTGGCGTGCCCATCGTGGTCACGCGATCCCCGCTGATCGACGAGGCCTCGATCTTCCGGCGTCGCCTTGCCGATGGAAGCGAACCTGATTTCGAAGTGAGTGGGCTGCTCGATGACCTCGCGCTTCTCATGCATGATGGAAAAGAGGACGCGACGCTCTGGTCCGCTCACGACGGCCGCGCGATCGCGGGCGCGGCGGTGGGTTCGCGTCTGGAAACGGTGCCCGGAGTTTCCGTGGTCCGATGGCGAGACTGGCTCAAGGCCCATCCCGATACTCGCGTGGTGGTTCGTGATCCGGAGTCGATGCGGCGGTACCGTCGAATCGACTATCGACGGTATCTCGACGGCGACGAATGGCTGATGGTTCCGCGTCGAGAACCCGAGGCGTCCACGTTGCCGGGACGAGACCGAGTGGTTTCGATCCTGGATGTGGATGGTTCCTTGCTCGCGGTGCTGCCGATCGCGGAACTGACGCAGATCATGGTGGACGATCGTGCAATCGTCGAGCTGGAAAACCGGCGTCTGGTGTTCGAACCGGACCCGGCCGGGAACGCGGTCGACGTGATCGAATCCGACGGCATCACCACACGTTTCGGCATGTGGTCCGGAACCTGGGTTCGTGATCCCGCCGGAGCGACCGTGGCCCTGGAACGAGGACGTTCCGCACTTGTCGGTGATGGCCGATGATGTCTGAGTCGATCGCCGCGACTCGATCTATTCAACCGGCTTGAGTGCTTCTTCGAGGGCCAGGGTGGCATAGACCGTTGCGAGTGAAGGGCGTGACTCCTCCCATCGTTCGATATCGTTGATCCAGAAACCGCCGGCAGTCTGTCGACTGGCGATGGCTTCGATCAACTCCTGCCGCCAGTCGTGCTTGACGCCATCCGGCGTGGTGATGGAATCGAGGCCTGACGCCCGCAACGCCCTGGCCATGGCGTGCAGGTAGTAGTAGACGCCTTGCTGGCCAAGCCCGGGATTCTCCTGAAAGGTCCAGTGGCTCCGGATCCAGTTCATGGCCGCCTCGACCCGAGGGTCTTCGGCATCCAGCCCGGCGAAGAGCAGGCTCTTGAATCCCGCGTAGGTCATCGATCCGTAGCTTCGCAGGCTTCTGGTGACCCCTTCGGGCATCGTCTCACCGTAGCGCCCCTCACCGGCGGTCGCGCTGCCGAAGGACTCGCCTCCGTTGGCGGGGGTGTAGACGAAACCTCCATCATTGGAACCGGCCTGGGCCCAATCGGCGGGATTCGTGGCCTTGAGATTCTGAGTTCTGGAGAGAAACACCAGGGCTCGCTGGACCACGGGTTCATCGGGACTGACGCCCGCGTCGTACAACGCATCGAGCATCATCTGGGTGTTGGAGAGATCGGGTCGGCCATGTCGACCGTATCCAGCGCCACCGAACCAGTCCTGTTCCGGTCGGATGCCTTCGGCCTGATCCCATTGACCATTGGTGAGGCGATCGACCGTCTGGGCGATCATGGCGGCATCGCCGGGTTGAGTATCCGTACCCAGGGCGGCAAGCCCCATGGTCACGGCGCTGGTCACGTAGTTCCCCAGTCCGCCTTCGCCGAGTCCATCGAGGCCCCGAGTCTCGAATTCGTTGCGAACGAAACGGAGCGACCGATCCCGGGCCATTCGGGCGTCGGGTGTGGGGCGGTCGGCCTGAGCGAATGCCTTGAGACCCATGGCGGTCACGGCGATCGCCGCCGCCGCTTCACGAGGGGGTTGGTCGGTGGCCTCGACTCGTTCGCCTTCCATCCAGCCGCCTCGTGCCGATTGATTGGCGATGAGCCAGGCGAGACCACGGTCAAGAGTGGTGTTCGCTTGATTCCAGGTCGCCTCCGACAGGTTCGTATCCGATCGCGCAGTCGCGATGCGATGAACCGGCGCGGTGGGTAGCAGCACGAGGGCCGCGGTCTCGGCGGCAGGAAGTTCCGTGATTCGATCCCCGTCGATGCGGGGATCGAGCCCCTCGGTCGGCTCCGCTTCCACCAGGCGGCGGATTTCCTCGGTGACGCGGGCGGCTCGACGCGTCGGCGCCAGATCCTGCTCGGCGGCGGCCCCCAGGGATGCCGTCGCGAAGAACGCGAGGGATGCAGCGAGGGTGACAGACCGTGGCGGTTGGAGGGTTTGAATCATGTGGGAAGACTACTATCCAGATGTGTGGGATTCCATCGATCCGACCGCGCTGACCCGGCGGATCACACCTTTCACGCGGGATCTATCCGATGACCAGTTCTTCCTCGCCCAATGAACCCGACGCATCTCTTCCCGCCGAGCGGGATTCATCCTGGTGGAAGTCGTTTGGAGAGGCGTTGCTCGATGGAGGTCTGCCTTCGGATGAAACTGAAGCCATCACGGACCTCGAGGCACGGGTCGCGGACGTTCGGAAAGTCGTTGATGATGCGGTCTCCCGCTGGTTCAGCGAAGGTCCGGGGCGTGGGCTGGAGTCCCGACTCGATCGAATCGAAGAGCGGTTGGCGACTCTGGTCGAGAACGCTCGGGACGTGACGTCGGAAGATCAGGCCGCCGACTGAAGTCTCAACGGACCGTGCCGATCACGAACATGATCTCCTCGCCTCGGTCGGTCACGAAGCCCACGGGCGAGATGAAGGGGCCGGGGGTGGCGTTGGCGTCACTGATCGAGGCGGTCACTCGGACCCGACTTCCATCGCCCGCGATCTGCTGCAGCAGTCGAACCGGAAAGCGTCGGTCGACGCTGCGGAGTGCCCGGAGGGTCTGGCCCTTGAAGTTCTTGAGCTCGACCGTGAATTCGCGACTGCCGTTGAGCGGCAGGACGCCGACGTTGGCGACGTACCCGTCGAACTGGATCTTGAGGTCATAATTGGGAAATTGGTGGGGGAGCATCGACCATCGATGGCGAACCCGCATTTCAATCATCGGGGCCTCTGGATGATCGGTTTCGACCAACATCCACTTCGGCATGGTCTCCGCCGTCTCTCCGGTGAGATCGTAGAACACCTCATGGGAGGTGGCCGCGGTACCCGAGCCCCCGGTCACGGCGGGGCGGCCATTCAACGAGAGGACCTGAAAGGACTGGCCGTCCGTGGACTCGACGCGGAATGATCCCGTCATACCGGCAGGTGGTTGGGTGGCGTCGATGTAGAGGGGGATGGAGCGGACGGGGTAGGCCGAGACGGCTTGCAGGGTGAGTCTTGGTCCCTTGCCACCCGGGTCCAGAACCGTGTTCACGGCAGCCTTCTTGTCTCCCGTGGTGCTGGGTACCTGAAGCGTCATGGGAATTCCCACCGCGCCGCGGGGGGGGATGGTCTCGCCCGCAACCTCCACCGTCGTGCACTGGCAGGTTGGAACCGCCGCGCGAATGATCACCGGCTTGTCGGTGGGGTTCACGAGTTTGATCTCGGTGCGAAGTTTGGATCCGGGTGGAACGAGGCCGAAGTCGACGTCTGCGGGATCACCGTAGACCGCCGTGGCGCCGGCGCGAATGGTGACGGAGCCACTCGGGTAGATGATGGCCCCCGACGATGAGGACGGAGCTGCCTCGGCACTGGATTCCACCGCAGGTCCGGCTGCTGCTGATTCCAAATTGGTTTCCGGGCGTTCGCAACTGGTCATCGAGCCGACGAAGATCGAAGTGATCATGACGCTCGATCGGAATCCGAGCGGGAGTGAATCGACAAAGATGGAGAACGTGGAGGGCATGAAGTTCTGATTCCGGCGATTGATGAGCGGTTGAGAGACTCCTGCACGGTACGAAACGAAGCCGTGCTCCGGGAGGTTCCGGCGGTTCTCCGTAGACTCTGGGCATGAAGGCGATCGCAGTCATGACCGGCGGAGCACCCGTGGCTCCGAATATGCAGCTCATCGACGTCCCAGAGCCCCTTGCGGGCCCGGGAGAGCTTCGGATTCGAACCGAGGCGTCGGGGCTGAATCATCTTGATCTCTGGGTCGGACAGGGGCTACCGGGCATTGATCGCCCCTGGCCTCGAGTCACGGGCTGTGATGGCGTCGGCCGAGTCGATTCGGTCGGGGAGGGGGTGGATGACGCCTGGCTTGGTCGCCGGGTGATCATGAATGCCGCCGTTGCCGGTGCGGAAGGGTCGCATCCCGACCGCGAGCCCGCCGGGGAGGCATTTCGCCTGGTGGGCGAGCACACGCCAGGATCGATGGCGGAGGCTTTCGTCGCTCCGGCGGCCAATGTTCTGGACCTCGGTGAAGAGGCCGACCCGATCGAAGGGGCTGCCTTTGGGCTCACCCATCTCACGGCCTGGCGAATGATCGTGACCCGGGCACGAGCCGCCGCTGGCGATTGGGTCTTGATCCCAGGCATTGGTGGGGGAGTCGCTTTGGCAGCGCTCGGGATCTGCCGCCATCTCGGGTGTCGAACCGTAGTGACCAGCCGTCATCAATGGAAACTCGACCGGGCCAGAGACTTGGGCGCGGATGCCATGATTCTGGACGAGGGTGAGGACTGGAGTCGGGCGGTCCGTGGCGTCACGGGCCGCCGAGGCGTGGACATCTGCATTGACTCCATCGGCAAGGCCGTTCATGGAGCCTGTATTCGTTCCATGGCCCGCGGCGGGCGTTTCGTCACGTGCGGCGCGACCAGTGGTGGTGATGCCACGACTGATCTCACCCGCGTCTTCTGGAACCAGCTGGCCATCATGGGTTCGACCATGGGTGACATGGGTGAGTTTCGGCAGGTCGTGGAATTGTTTCGTCGCGGGGCACTCAGGCCGGTTCTGGATGGTGTGATGCCGTTTTCCGATGCTTTAAAGGCTTGGGAGCGGCTCGAAACCGGGTCTCAATTCGGAAATCTGGTGATCGGCTGGAGCGCCCTCGGCGGAAACATCGATTGAACGCCCTTAAAAATGTCCGATAACAACAGCCGAGAGGCGGATCTTGAGCGGTTTTGGGTTCGGAAGTTCTGTTCGTAGGGGCATTTCCTCCGCTCTCCGGGCATTTGCTCCATTTGCGGATTGACCCCCATCCCAGTCTGACTACATTTAGATTGCAGGGTCTGGCTTTCGCAGGCTCTGTCTCTCTCATATTCGGCAGGGACACTCCTGTCCTTGTCGTCGCCAGATCCGAAATTGGAGGATTCACGGATGCAGTCTCATTTCATTAAGTCATGTGCCGCCATCGGCGTCGTCGGCCTCGCCGGCAGCGCCTTTGCGGGTGACACCGTTCGGTTTGATGTCAGCTTCAGCGACATCGACCTCTTCTTCATCGACTTCGAAGCGGGTGAAACCCCGGCCAACGAACAGATCGTCGTGACGGGTGATCCCGGCCGCTACGTTCAGTCCGTCGGTTTCTCGAACGTCGACGTCGACGTCTGCTGGAACGTCGGATCCAGCTTCACCGGCTGGGCCTCGGAAATCGTGTTCGACATCAACCTCGACGACGGTGACGTCGACGGCGACGGCGCGGATGACGCCTGGTACTTCATCGCCCCGTTCGCCGGTGACGACACCGGTGCCGACGCCGAAGGGACCTGTTCCCAACGACTGGCACTGGAAGAAACCGACGTCCCGCTGGCTCCCTTCACGTACAAGGTGTCCGCCACCGGCGACGTTGCCACCGGCATGTCCTCCTCCTGGAACGAAGGTCTCGGCCTTCGTCACTCCGAGGTCAACACCGCCGACTTCTACTTCGTGCTCGGTGGCGAAATCCCCGCCGGCTGCGACGGAGCGACCGGTGGCTGCGCCGAAGTGCACCCCACCCCCGGTTGCGACGACATCACCTGTTGCTCGCTGACCTGTGAAGTCGAGCCCTTCTGCTGCGACATCGAATGGGACAGCTCCTGTGTCGATATCGCGGTTGATGTCTGTGGCATCTACCAGTACGAGTGCGTGGCCCCGGCCTACGCCAACGACTGTGCCACCAGCCCCACCATGCTGGGCAACGGCGACGTCGTCGCCTTCAACACCGTTGGTGCCAACACCGACGGTCCTGACGCCCCCGAATGCGGTTCGGGTGACGATGACCTCCCCATCTGGGGTGACCTCTGGTACGTGATCGAAGTCGCTGATGAAGCGACCGTCACCATGACCTGCTGCAACCTGGCGGACTTCGATACGAAGATCGCGATGTACTCGGCCGGTGCGATCGGTGACCCCATCGACCCCAGCACCCTGCCCGACGACATCATCGGCTGCAACGAAGACTGTGACGACCCGGACTTCTTCACCTCCGAGCTCATCTCCACGGTCCCCGCCGGCCAGTACCTCGTCCGAGTCGGTGGCTACCTCGATGCTCGTGGATCCGGCGACCTCGTCGTGTCCTGGGAAGAGCCCGAGCCGCCGCTGGCAGCCCCTGAGTGTGCCACCCCTGGTGACACCAACATCTCGCAGATCACCGTCGACTCCGCCGACTTCGGTAACGGTGGCGTCTGGTGCGGTGCCGCCGCGGAAAACGTGGTTGCTCGTTCCTACCCCGCCGCCGACCTCGGTGGTGCGTTTGACGTGAGCTGC
>NYSW01000014.1 GCA_002683195.1 Phycisphaerae bacterium | reverse complement strand
GATACCGCCCTTTTTCTGTAATATTTGCCCCTGGATCACAGGGATCCAGCCCTCCAATCCACGATTGAGATACAGACGATTGCGAAGCCGGCGATCACCCTCGAAGAACTCGCTGCTGCCACTGCCGACCAGGAGATCGTGGTCGCCATCCCCGTCGGCATCGAACCAGATGGCCGCCGAGTCCTCGCTGCCCTTGTCCACCGCGAAGGCCGGGACGGTCGCCTGGCTGAAGCGACCACCCTCCCCGCTCAGCCAGAGTTCGCCGGGATGGTCCCGGGCGCCACCGAAGAAGACGTCGGTCCGGCCGTCACCGTCGACGTCGTGCCAGGCCATGCAGGGCCCGAAGGCCGAGAGCTTGGCTGGTAGGAGCGGCTGGATGCGGTAGTCGTCGTAGGGCTTCTCGACGTGCACGAACCCCGGCCCGACCCCGTCGGGGGCCGTCACGAACATCGTCGGATCCGCGGCCTCCGGCCTTCCGGCCTCGTCCGGTTCCGTGATCTCGATCCTCTGGCCCGCGGTCATCGGCCCGAGCCGCTGGACGCGATTGCCCGGCCAGGTCACTTCGATCGATTCGACCTCGACGTCCGTTCCGAGCCCGAAGTGCAGATCAGAATCATCGGTCGACGCCCATCCCCGCCAGGGGCTCGCGCTGCGGACCAGGGTGCCGTGGGAGGCGGTCTCGACCGCAACGACCGCCCCGACCCCGTGGGTGTTGGCGCCCCGACCACGGAGCCGGACCTTCAGCCAGTTCCCATCGGTTTCGTTTCGATACACCGAGACCGTCTCATTGAGGTTCGCCACCACGACGTCGAGATCACCGTCGAGATCGAGATCTCCGTAGGCGGCGGCGTAACTCATGCCGTTCTTGTCCAGTCCCCACTCGGCACCCACGTCGTCGAAGACCAGGTCGCCTTGATTTCGAAACGCCATGTTCCGCTCGAGCAGCGGCGGATCGTCGCGAAAATGATCCCACTGCGTTCGTCCATATCGCTGCCGACCGGAGAATGGGCGATCGGAATCGGTGAAGTTCCGACTCATGCCATTGGTGGTGAAGACGTCGGGTCGTCCGTCCTGATCGAAGTCCCCGAGTTTCACCGCCCAGGTCCAGTCCGAACTGCTGAGGCCCGAGAGGAACGCGGCCTCGCGAAAGGAACCTCGCCCGGTGTCCAGGAAGACCATGTTCCGCATCGCCTGACGCGGCCAGCCCTGCTCCAGGATCTCACGTTGCCGGCCACCCATCTCCCCCATGTTCACCTTGGCCTTGAAGTGCGTGGTCGCGGACATGTCGGCGACCATCAGATCGAGCAGCCCGTCACCATCGAGATCCGCCACGTCGGAACCCATGCTCGACCAGGAGGTGTAGGGAAGGAACTCCGAAATCGCATCCTCGAAGCGGACCACGCCGTCGGGCCCGGGCCCGAGATTGCGATAGAAGCGGTCCGGGTCCTCGAAATCGTTGGCCACGTGGAGATCGACGAAGCCGTCGCGATCGACATCGAGCCAGGTCGCCGCGAGGGCATGCCCTGCGCCATCGATCCCGACCTCTTCGGTCAGGTCGACGAATCGTGGACGTCCATCCTCGCCGGGACCGGTGTTGAGAAAGAAGCGGTCGTCGCGCCCGTAGCTGTCGGCCTCGAAATTTCCGTCGGACTTTCGCCAGGCCCGGAAGTACCGCTCGTACTTCGGGAACATCTGCAGCGAGGCGGTCTCCGGATCGAAACGCCCGGGGGCTTCGGTCGGAAGACCGTTCGGCGGCACGTATCGATTGCAACCGATGTAGACGTCGAGATCACCGTCGTTGTCGACGTCGGCGAAGGTCGAGATGATGGACGCGTCCCGGAGGTCGAGGCCGAATTCGGCCGCCTCCTCCGTGAACGCAGGGCGACCGGGGGTCGACCGATTCACGAAGAGTTGATTGGGGGCGTCGTAGTTGCACACGTGGATGTCGAGATCGCCGTCTCCATCGATGTCCACCAACGAACCGCCGGAACCCCAGGCCTCGCCCCCATCGACCATGCCGTCCGCGACCCGTTCGAAGCGGATCGCTCCCGGTTCTCCCACCTGCAGGAAGAGGCCGTTGGCCTCCGGTCCTCCGACACAGAACACGTCGGGCCGGCCGTCGCCGTCGAGATCTCCGATGTTCACACCGCCGCAGGCGTAACCGAACGGATAGAGATGGGCGCGGGGATGATCTTCGAGCAGTGGATTGACGAAATCAAGTCCGGACTCGGTCGGATACACCTCGACGAAGAGCGTCGAACCCGCGGGCGGTCCCGCGAAGCCGGACCGATCTTCGAACGCGATGAAAAACGCCGCGAACGTGATGAAAGCGTGAAACATGGACGAACGAAGCAGCGGCTTCAGCATCAGGCAGGATCCAGAAATCGGTACCGAATGGAGTATTGGAAGAATAGCCCGGTGCGGGCGTCGAGCCACCTGCACCGGGCCGTTCTTTTCAGGTCGTCGATCCGGGTGTCGCCGGNTGACGCTCAGGGGACGCAGTTGTTTTCCGCGAGATTCGCACAGAAGGAGTCCCAGTTGATCTCACAACAGATGGGGTCGATTTCACAGACGAGTTCCTCGCAGGTCGAGCAACCGCATCCCGGCCCGGACTGGGGTTCGCCGCAATCACCGATTCCACCGTCACAGAGATCGCCTTCACACCCGGGATCCCCGGGGATGACCGTGATGCGGGCGCCCGCCAGGTTGCCTTCGCCCGAGCCACCGGCGCCCGTGAAGGAACCCGCGTAACTGGACTGGCCGGTGAGCCCTCCACCCGAGACGTCGGTGAACGTGCCACCGTCGTCCGGGACCGCATCCACCAGGGTGGTGATGCCCTCGAAGGTGACCAACGCCGTTTCATTGCCCCGCCGATCGAGGAATTCAAGAATCAGGGTGGAGCAGGGATTGAGACCGGACACCGTGAATTGAACGGGATCATCGGCCTTGGCGGCCGAAGAGAAGAAGTGATCGCCGGTGAGCGCCTTGGGAACGTCCGGGCCGACGCCGTCGGTGTTGTTCCAACCACTGACGTTCANGAACTGGAGGGTGANCCCACTGCCGATGTTGAGCACGGGGCTCTCGACCAGGCCGCAGTCGCTGATCTCCATGCCGACGAAACCATCGATGCCGTCGAAGGCCCCGGTGTAGACCGGACTCGGTCCGTTGCAACCATCGGCCGCACCCGGCGACTGACCGAAGTCGATCGCAGCCACCTTGATGTCGGTGGTGCCGTCGCAGTCATTGCACTCCTGGATCGCCAGGGCCGCACAGTCGGCGTCCCACAGGACGTCGCAGCAGTCGGGAAGGGTCAGACAGACCACGTAGGAACAGGTCAGGTCGATGCATCCGGGCACCTCGCCTTCCTCGCAGCAGGCGAGCAGGCCGGGCTCGACGCAGGTCTCGGCATCGCAATCCACCCCGTCTCCGAGGTACTCGCCTCCGGCCGCGTTGCAGACGGCTTCTCCGATCTGCCAGCAGTTCTCGCCGAGACAGCAGGCGCCGACCACGCCCTTGCCACCGGTCTTGATGATCGTGATTCTGGCCCCGGCGAGGTTGCCTTCGCCCCCACCTTCAGGACCGGTGAACGAGCCGGTGTAGACGGACTTCCCGGAGACCCCGCCACCGGAGACGTCGGTGAATTCACCGATCTCCTCGTTCTTGACCAGGGTGGTGACGCCTTCGAAGGTGACGAGGGCGGTCTCCGAGCCACGACGGTCGACCAGTTCGAAGATCAGGAGGTCGCTGGGATCCAGGCCGGAGATCGAGAAGGCGACCGGGTCGTCCGCCCCGAGACCGGAGGAGAGGAAGTGATCACCGGTGAGGGCGGGCACTTCGTTGGCCGGGAAGCCATCGGTATTGTTCCAGCCGCTCACGTTCACGAATTCAAGGGTGACTCCGGCTCCGAGATCCAACGAGGGGCTTTCCACCACGCCGCAATCGCTGAGCGTCATGCCGACGAAGCCGGTGGTTCCGTCGAAGGTGCCGCTGAAGACCGGACTCGGTCCGCATCCGGGCGCCTGCCCGAAGTCCACCGCATAGACGTTCACGTCGGTGGTGCCGTCGCAGTTGTTGCAGAGTTCGATCGCGAGATCGGCACAATCGGCGTCCCACGCGACGTCGCAGCAGTCGGGGAGCGTCTGACAGACGGCGTTGGCACAGATCGGATCGATGCAGCCGGCGGCTTCACCCACCTCGCAGCAGGACCCGGGGACCGGCGGTTCACAGGTGTCGACCCCGCATGCGATGCCGTCACCCTTGTAGGAGCCTCCGGCCTCCATGCAATCGGCTTCGCCGACCTGCCAGCAGGCTTCACCGAGGCAACAGGCCCCGGTGGGTCCACCGCCTCCCGGACATTCGCCCCAGACCGAAAGCAGAACGCCGAGATCGGAACCGGCGACCACGCCGTTCCCGTCGAGATCCTCCGGACAACCACCGCACTTGCCCCAGGCGGCGAGCAGCGCACCGAAGTCGGCACCGTTCACGTCGCCGTCCCCGTTGAAGTCACCGATGCACGGGGCGGACTCGGGGCTGATGATCGTGACCCGGGCCCCCGCCAGATTGCCTTCCCCCGAACCCTCGGGACCGGTGAAGAACCCGCCGTAACCCGACTTTCCGGTCACCCCTCCGAGCGAGACATCCGTGAACTCCCCGGCCGCATCGCTGCTCACCAGGGTCGTGATCCCCTCGAAGGTCACCAACGCCGATTCCCCGCCTCGACGATCGACCAGTTCGAAGACCAGGATGTCGTCCGGAGCGAGTCCGGAGATGGAGAACGCCGCCGGGTCGTCGGCACCCTGTGGACCGGCGGTGAAGAAGTGATCACCGGTGAGCGCCTGGACCTGGTCAGGACCGACACCATCGGTGTTGTTCCAACCACTGACGTTGGTGAACTGGAGCGTCACCCCGCCACCGAGATCGAGCAGAGGACTCTCGACCGCGCCGCAGTCCGACAGGGTCATCGCGACGAAGTCGCTTGAACCGTCGAAGGACCCCACGTAAAGCGGACTCTCACCACAGGATGGAGCCGGGGACTGCCCGAAGTCGATTGCGATCACATCCACCTCGGCGGCCACCGGGATCGCAACCACGGCTGCAGACACCAGAGCGGCGCCGAAGAAGGTCCGAGCGTTGAAGCGAGCTACTGGCATCTCTTTATGCGACTCCGAAGGCGATGCCGACGGCACGATCGGTGCGCCGGGATGATGAATGTGACTCGAGCCCCTGCAGATTCCCACACCGGGATCCCTGACTTCGGGCGAATGAACGTTGGTCCGGGCCGGCCCACCCGGGCCCGGACCCAAATCCGGTGGGGACGCTGAGCGCCCCCACCGGAGGAAGATGCACGGAAGGCCGTCCGATCAGAGACATGGACCCCAGAGGGCGACGAAGAGACCGACGTCGGCCCCATCCACGACGTCATCGCCGTTCAGATCCTCCGGGCAGCCGGCGCAGGCTCCCCAGGAAGCGATCAGGGATCCGAAGTCGGCACCGTTGACGATGCCGTCGTCGTTGAAGTCACCGTTGCACGAATCACCACAGTTCGGGTCGCCGGGAATGATGACGATCTTGGCGCCGGAGAGGTTGCCCTCGCCGTTTCCGTCATACCCGGTGAACTCACCCATGTAGATGTCCTTGCCGGTGACGCCACCGCCCGAAACGTCGGTGAACCCGAAGCCCGCCGGCGGCGGGTCGTTCTCGTAGTCGCCGACGGCATCGATCTGCGTGACGACTCCCTCGAAGGTGACCTGAGCCCGCTCACCGCCACGGCGGTCGACGAACTCGAGGACGAGGGTGTCGCAGGGGTTCAGGTTGCGGACCTCGAACTGGACGAACTCCTGCGCGTCGCAGCCGCTCGAGAAGAAGTGGTCGCCGGTCAGGGTGCGGCTGTCGGTGGTGGGACGCCCGTCGGTGTTGTTCCAACCGCTGTTCCCGAAGAACTGCAGAGTGACGCCGTTGCCGAGATCGAACTCGGGGTTCTCGACCGCACAGCAGTCCGTGATGGTCATCCCCTTGAAGCCACCGGTCGCGTCGAAGAAGCCACTGTAGACCGGGTCGTCGCTGCAGCCGCCGGCCTGGCCGAAGTCGAGCGCGGCCACGGTGATGTCGGTGGTGCCGTTGCAGTCGTTGCACACCTCGATGGCCGCGGCGGCGCAAGCCGCATCCCACGCGACGTTGCAGCAATCGGGCAGGGTGAGACAGACCACGTTGGCGCAGTCGACGTCGAGGCAGCCGGGAAGGCCTTCACCTTCGACGCAACAGGCCAGAAGCTCGGGAGGGGCACAGGCATCCACGTCGCAGACGGAACCCTTGCCACCGTTCGCACCACCGGCGGCGAGACAGTCGTTGAGGCCGACTTCCCAGCAGTCGGTGCCGAAGCAGCAGGCCTCGATGGGGCCACTGCCCTTGCCCGCACTGATCACGGTGAATCGAGCACCACAGAGGTTGCCTTCGCCGTCACCGTTGGGGCCGGTGAAGGAGCCGCTGTAGCTGGAGGAACCGGTGACCACGCCCACGTTGGTGAAGACGCCGTCATCGCCCGCGACCCCGTCGACCAGGGTGTCGACGCCGTCGAAAGTGACCAGGGCGGCCTCTCCACCCTTGCGGTCGGCGAAATCGACGACCAGGATGTCATCGGGGCTCAAGCCGTCGAAGGAGAAACTGACCGGACCGGAGCCTTCCCAGTTCGAGAAGAACTGGTCGCCGGTCAGCGCTCGGATGTCGTTCACATCGTCGGTGTCGGTGTTGTTCCAACCGGTGACGTTGGCGAACGAGAAGGTCGCGCCCCCACCGATGTCGATGCTCACGTCGACCTGAGTGCCGCAGTTGCCGATCTCCATGGCGACGAACCCGCTCGTGCCGTCGAAGGTGCCGGCGTAGACGGGGCTCACGCCACAGTTGTCACTGACCATGCCGAAGTCGACGGCCGTGACCGTGGTGTCGGCCGCGGCCTGACCAGCGGAAATGCCGACGACCAGTCCCGCGGCCATGGCAAGGCCTCGGAACATGGTTCCTACTCTGTTGGTGCTGATCATCTCTTTAACTCTCCTGGATGAAGCGAGTCGTGCCGGAGGGGACCGGCCGGAGGGGAAGAATGGCGTCAGTCGGCCGAGTCGATCTCGGGCGGCGGAGCCGTGGATTCAAGCGGTTCGAACCAGCCGTCGAATTGGAGGGGGCCGGGTTCGACGCGACGATCGATGATGTCGAGGAGGTGCTGAAGCGACCGACGTCCGAGGAGTTCCGCGGACTGACAGACACTGGAAAGCTGGGGATACGTGGTGTAGCGATCTTCGGCATCATCGAAGCCGATGACCGAGAGATCCTTCGGTATCTGGATGCCCAACCGCAAGGACTCCGAACAGATTCCCAGGCCGAGCGACGGGTCGGTGAGGAAGATCGCGGTCGGCCGCTCCGGCAATGAGAGCACCTGGCGAAGAATGACGCCGCTGCTCTTGACGGTGGAGCACCTGAGAATCCAGCGTTCGTCCATGGGAAGCCCGGCTTCCTTCAGGAACTGCTGATGGCTTGCGAGTCGTTGCGAATGATCGAAGTCATCCACGACGTTCAGGGCGATCGCGATCTTGCGGTGACCGAGGTGCACCAGATGCTCGAGCGCCCGACGCACCGCCTGGTCGGTGTCGTAGAACGCACATCCGATGTGCGGAGTCTCCGTCCGATTGGCGACCGAGACCGTCGGAAACCGTTCCGTTCCCAATTCATCGCACATCGAATTGGTCAGGGACGTGGTGCGAACCAATGCCCCCACCACCCCACGACGGAGCAGCATCTGACCGAGTGACTCTCCCTCGGCCCGAAGTCGGGTCGCATTCACCACCATCAGGTCGTGGCCGGTCTGGATGAGTTCTTCCGCCACGCCATGCAGCAGCGACGAGTCGTAGCGGGAGTTGATCGAAGATTGTCCGCGATAGACGAAGGCGATCGAGGTGGTCGGCCGACGCGAACCGACGGCAGTGGAATCTCGAAGTTCATTCACCGCCTGGAGCACCTTTCCCCGGGCACTCGGACTGACGTTGGGCTGACTGTTGAGCACCCTCGAGACAGTCCCGATCGAGACGTCAGCAAACTCCGCGATTTCTCGAATGCTTGGCATCGGAGCGGGGATCCAAGGGGCGTCGAGACTGGAACGTGTTCCAGCCGTGTTCCACAATGATAGATCTGAGCCGACTGGAATCCAGTAGGAATTCCAGAATGATCCACTCCCGGACACGAAAAAGCGGCCGAAGAAGATTCGGCCCCTCGATACGTTTTTCGACTCCGTTATTTCTGGAAAATCAGCCCGGCGGTCTTTGAATGATCACCCTGGGACGACCACCCCTCCGGAGGCGTCCGAACCAACGGGTCCAGAATCAAAAACTCCCGAGTCCGGGTTCCGGGGAATCTGACGGATCTCCGGCCGAGCAACGAATCCGCGGAACCAGCGATCCGTCCGAGTCGCCCGAGTCGACCGGATGAATTCGATCAGTCGGAGGCCCGCTGCAGACGCCCGTCGTTCCAAGTGAGATCGAGGTTCGCCTCGCCCTTGAGGAACGACTCGAGCCACATCCCCATCGAGTCGTGACGCCACGTTCCCTCGGCGAACATCGGGGCGTCCGTCCGGCCGGCCTCCCGATCCAGATACCAGGCGGCAAGATCGGATCGACTGGTGAGAAGGGAGGGCGCCATTCGATCTGCGAGGCATCGCAGGCTCAGCACCGACCAGAGAGCGTCGACTCGCATTCGATCGAGCGCCGTCTCCTCCTTGGACTTCCCGGTCGGCAAGGGACGCGACGGGCCTTCGAGCGCCTCCTTGATGGCAGCCACGATCTTCGGCCCCTGTTCCGCCGCATTTCGCCGCCCGATGTTCCGACACTTCGAGAGTTCCTCCTCGTTCGCCGGCAACGCGCGAGCCATCTCACTCAAGGCCTCGTCGCTGATCGCGACTCGGTGCGGGAGATCCAGTTCTCGTGCGATCTCGTGGCGAAGTTCGACCAAGGCCATCAGCACCGTCGCGGTCTTCGCCTTGACCCGAGAGCCACGGGTGATCTTGCGAACTTGTTTCTCCGCGTCGAACTGACCCACGTGACGACGCCGGGATTCATCACACTCCCGCATCGCCCATTCCAGTCGCCCCTCCTGCTCGAGCATCTCCTTCATCCGACTCCAGGCCAGCGGCAGGAATCGCACGTCATCCGCGGCGTAGCGGACCTGCCGATCGGTCAGGGGCCGGGCGTCCCAATCGGTGAACGTGTGCCCCTTGTTGAGCTGATGCCCGGTGAACCGCTCCACCAGCTTCGCCAGCGAACTGGGCCAGGGCATGTCCAGGAAAGCCGCGCAGACCTGGGTGTCGACGATTCCCTGCGGCTCGACCCCGAGCATGCGACGCACGGGTTCGAGATCCTGGGCGCCGTCATGGACCAGCGTCTCCACTTCCGGATCCGCGACCACCTCGAAGATCGGTGCGAGATCGGGAAGCTCGACCGGATCGATGAGCGCGAGCCGCTCCGCCGTGGCGACCTGAACCAGGCAGATCCTCGGAAGGAAGGTCTCCTCGCCGATGAATTCGGTGTCGTAGGCGAACGTCCCGACCGAGCGAAGATGCTCGACCAGTCCCTTCAGGGTCTCCTCGTCCGTCACCAGTTCCGGCCGGCCGGCGACCAGCATCGGATGCTCGTCGATGGCCGCCAGATCCACCGCCTCGGCTTCAGCCTCGGCGTGCATCTGAGATCGCTTGCGACGGCGAAAGTTCACTCTTCCGTCCTGGTTCTGCTTCGTCATCGAAAGTCCCGAATGCGCGGCAGGATCGACCCCGTGCCCTGGAGCTGAAATCCCTGAGGTTCCCTTCCGCACCGAGACGACCTCGGCGAGGCGAGCCCCCCAGTCTAACGACCGTAGGATGTCACCAGATTCGATCACCCTTTCGGAGCCGCGGAATGACCTGCCGCCTCGTTCTCATCGTCCTCCTCTCGTTCGTTCCCTCCGCCATTGCGGAGGAATCAGTGCGATTGCTGCAGATTCCCGTGATCGGAACCGTCGGTGCCGACGTGACCGCCGAGGGGGTTCAACAAGCCCTGATGCTTGCCAAGGCCGAGGCCTGGAACGGCGTGATGGTTGAAATCGATGCCATCGGAGGCGACCCGGATGACGGCGCGAACATCGCCTCATTGATCCGGGATACGAACCTCGAAACCATCGCGATCATCCGAAGCGTGGGTGGTGCCGCCCTGCCGATCCTGTTCGCCTGCGATCGCTGGGTCGTCCTGGAGGAGACATCGATCGAAGTCCCCGACCAGCGAGGCGGCATGCTGACCGAGATGCTCGACCGCGATCGTCCGGCCATCCAGACGCTGCCTGCCATCACCAGTGACCTCGCCCGGCTGGAAAGCGAACTCCGACGACTCGGAAAAATGACGATGGAGGCCTTTCCGTCCTCCCTCGATCCGAAACGGAGACAGGCCCGGATGGCCCTCGCTCGAACCATGGCCGATCCTTCAATGGACCTTGGGACCGAACCAACACCGGCGGCCATCCCAGCCCTCGACCGCGGGGGAGATCCAGACCCGAAAGCCAACCGAATTCGAACCAGCCGCCAGGGTCCGGGCATCACCGCTCGCCAACTGTCGGACGCCGGCTTCGCTCCGATGATCCCGGAAGGAATCGATCCCCTCGCTTCCGCCCTCGGATACGCGAAAATCGAAGCCATGGGCGACAGCGGCCTGCTGCTGGTGGTGGATGCGGCGAACCTGGACTTCAAGGCCCGGGGACGGTTGAACTCCATCGTGGATTCCATGATCGGATCCCTCGACAGTGCTTCGTCCCTGGTCAGCGCCATGCCGTGGTCCTTGACGCGGGCGAGACTTTCCATGCCCGATGCCACTCGGTTGCGTCAACGGTTTCCGATGGTGCTTTCGGATGGCGGCTGGAGAATCTCCCCCGGTGAACCTGCACGTCGGTGGCAGGTGACCTGCGAAGATTCGATTCGCCGCTGGTCCGCGGTGCTCGAGATCGATGCGAGCGTTCGAACATTGCTGGCTCGATCTCAAAGCCTGAGGAATGAGATCGAGGGCCTCCAGATCGGTCCTGCCGACCGCGATCGAGTGACCGCCGCAGTCGCGTGTTGGGCCGAAAACCTGGAGTCCCTTCGCCTGGGAACCGAAGGCTGGAAGTCATTGACCTCCGAAGCCTCCGAGGCGGTCTCATCCCTCCGCATCTGGGTCGACACGCCTCCTGTACTCATCGTGCGACCCTGACCGGAGAACTTCATGCTGCGGCGAGCAGTCGTCGGCAGAAGCCGGCCTCGGACTGCGTGAGCCAGTAGTCGTGCTTGAGGGAGAGCACGTATTCGGCCACCATTCGACACTTCTCAGGCGGCCAACCATCGTCTCCGGCACCTCCTTGAAGGCGCTTGATCAAACCTGAAACGCCGGCGGTGCCGAACGGAAGATCCTCGTCCGGATTCACGTCCTCGTCCGATGGATCACCTTGGTCGAGGAAGCCTTCTTCGTCGCGCTCCGGCTCGTTTTCGTATTCGAATTCCTGGTCGTCTTTCATGTCGAGTCTCCTTTGTTCTGGACCGACATTTCTACGAAGACACCCCCACCGAGTTCGCGGGTTTCACGCCGAAAAACACGTCCAGACGCTCCATCGCGGTTTAAACGACGGGAGCCCGGAAGATTTTCGATCAATCTCCGAAACGGCGACCGACGCGGCGGAATTCCTCGATGTTCTGCAACAGGATCTGGACGAGTTCCGGGTCGAAGTGCTTCCCTGATTCACCGCGAATGATGTCCAGAACCTGCTCCTCGGGCCACGGTTCCTTGTAGGACCGTCGGGAGGAGAGAGCGTCGTACACGTCCGCGATCCCCACGATCCGGGCGAAAAGCGGAATGTCCTCTCCCACCAGCCCCCGATGCACCGGAACCTTCGGCTCTCCAAGTTCCGCCTCGATCTCGATCGGCCCCGGATACCCGGCGCCGTCCCAGCGTTCATGATGATGCAATGCCACCTGCCGAGCCACTTGGTCGAAGTCGGTGCGCATGCCCTTGAACAACCTGGCACCGATCACGGTGTGCCGCTGCATCAACGCGTACTCTTGCTCGTCCAACTTTCCGGGCTTCTTCAGAATCGCGTCGGGAATTCCGACCTTGCCCACGTCGTGCAGCATGGCCGCCGTGCGAAGCCGGTCGAGGTTTCGCTCACGCTCCTCGTCCTCGATGCCATGCTGATCGGCCCAGCCCTGATAGAGGATGATCGAGTACCCGGCGACCCGCTGGACATGGGCGCCGGTCTCGGTGGGATCACGGACCTCCGCCATCGCGATCATCCGCAGCACCAGGGCTTCGGTCATCGCGGTTCGTTCGATCGCCACCGCCGCCAGAGTGGCGAAATGCTCCACCACCTTCTCATCCTCGGGCGTGAAGCCACGAGGTTCCGACTCTCCTCCGGGATTCGCGATCTGCAGGACGCCACGAATCTCCGAGTCGCTCGTCCGCAGTGGAATGCTGAGCAACGCCCGCGTGCGATAGCCGGTCGCGATGTCCCGCCCCTGGTCGTAGACGCAGTCGAAACGAGGGGGGATCCGGTACGCATCCTCCACTCGAATGGGCTGGCCGGAAAGGGCCACCGTTCCGGCGACCGTGTCCATGGTCAGAGGCCGATCGATCGCCTGCGCAAAATGACGATCCCCTCGGGCTTCAAGCTGATCGTTCTGGATGTGGCGGCACTTCAGACGCTCGCCATCGATGGTGAAGATCACCCCCGATTCGGCATCACACGCCCGACGGGCCCGAACGAGGATCCGGTCCAGCAGCAGATCGAAGTTCTGAAAAGCATTCAATTCCGCGTCGAGCTCGGTGATCGATTCGAGCCACGCTCGATCCCTCCCGATGGTTTCCGCCGACACCTGAGTGACGTCCTCCAACCGAGCCTTGAGACGTGAGATGTCACGGTTGGCATCCTCGAGGCTGGACCGGACCCGTCGGGTTTCGCCGGCGGCCCGGCGACGCTCCGCCTGCATGCGGATCCGAGCGACCAGTTCAACCTCTTCGGGCACGGATTCGAGAAAATCATCCGCCCCCCGCTCAAAGGCTTGCGTCCTCATGCCCGCCCCGAAGGTGCCGGCCAGCAGGATGACCGGGACCTCGGAAATGACCGACGTCCGGCGATAGGCCGCGAGAAGTTCGAAGCCGTCCTCTTCCCGAAGATCGAGCGCCTGCAGAATCACGTCCGGCCTCAGAGCCCGCGCGACATCGACCGCCACGGCGGCGTTCGCCACCGAGTCAAGATCGATTTCCTCGTGCGCGGAAAGCAAACGCCGGATCTGCGACGCCACCGTTCTCTGGTCGTCGACCAGAAGCACTCTGATTCGGTTGAGTTCCATGCAGTCTTCGTCCTCCGGCATCATACCCGGACCGAAGTTCCACCAGAAGGATGTTCGGTCCTCGACAGGACTTCGTCTCGAATCAGACCGCGAAGTAGGAGGCTGCCGGATGATGGACCACCAAGGCGCTGGTCGACTGTTCCGGATCGATCTGCCAGTTCTCCGTGAGGCGGCAACCGATCCGTTCCGGATCGAGCAGGCGGAAGAGCTTCTCCTGATCCGACATCTCCGGGCAGGCGGGATACCCGAACGAGTATCGACTCCCCTGATAGTTCTGACTGAAGAGCCGAGCCACCATCGGATCGTCCTGATGGCCGATCCCGATCTCCGCCCGCATCCTCTTGTGCCAGAGTTCCGCCAGCGCTTCGGCGCACTCCACCCCGAATCCGTGAAGGTAGAGATAGTCCGCGTACCGATCGTCTTCAAAGAGCGATCTCGCGCGTTGAGAGACCTGATCACCCACCGTGACGCAGTGGAATCCGATCAGGTCCCGTTCGCCGGAATCGACGGGGCGGAAATAGTCGGAGATGCACCGACGCTGCCGCGCCGCCTGCCGGGGGAACGAGAACCTCTCGATCTCACGTTCCTGGTCCTTCGGATCGAACACCACGAGGTCGTCACCGTCTGCGTTCGCCGGCCACCAGCCGTAGACCACCTTGGGGGTCAGGACCGTTCCAGCCCGACATTCCTCCTTCAGGCGTTCAAAGACCGGCTCCGCGTGCTCCTTCAGATGAGCGGCGTAGTCCTCCGGTGACCTCGACCCCTTCTTGAGTCCCCATTGGCCTCGAAAGAGGGCTGTCCGGTTCACGAAGGCGAAGACCTCGTCCAGGGGCACCGATTCGACCAGCCTCGAGCCCAGGAACGGTGCGACGGGAATCTCCTTCACCTCCTGCAGCGGTACGGGCTCCGCGGCCACCGCGGTCGCCCCGTCGCCTCGCGTGCGAGCCGCGGACCGGCCGGCTTCCACCGTCGCCTCCGCCGCCGCCCGCTTGTCGAGCCGCGCTTCGATCTCGACGTCGATGTCACCCAACGTTCCGGACGCGAGGTGGTCGCAGATCCTCAGTCCCTCAAACGCATCCTTGCCGTAGAAGAGACGCCCCTCGTAGATCCCCCGCAGCCGCTTCTCCGCATGGAAGCGAGTCAGGGCCGCTCCTCCCAGGATCACCGGAACCGAGATGTCGAGGTCGTTGAGGATCCTGAGGTTCTCCTCCATGACCGTCACCGACTTGACCAGCAGTCCGCTCATGCCGATCGCCGAAGCGCCGGTCTCCCTCCACGCGTCGACGATCTGCTGCGCCGACTGCTTGATCCCGATGTTGTGAACCGTATAGCCGTTGTTGGTCAGGATGATGTCCACCAGATTCTTGCCGATGTCGTGCACATCGCCCGCGACGGTCGCCAACAGGATCGACCCGCGGGAATTGTCCCCTTCGACCTTTTCCATGTGCGGCTCGAGATGGGCCACCGCCTTCTTCATGACCTCCGCGGATTGGAGCACGAAAGGCAGTTGCATCCGGCCGTCCGCGAAGTACTCGCCCACGGTCTTCATCCCGGCGAGGAGGTGATCGTTCACGATGACCAGCGGGGGAAGGTCTTCAAGCGCTCCGTCCAACGTCTCCACCAGCCCGGCATCCTCACCGTCGATGATGTGACGACGAAGCCGTTCCTCCAGTGGGAGTTCGGCCAGGGCCGGTCCGGCATCGATCACTTCGCCGTCGGGGAAAAGCCCGATGAAGTGAAGGAGCGGATCGAAGTCCGATGCCATGCCTTCGGGCCGGCTCGTTCCCCGACGATCGAAGATCAACCATTCGGCGGCGAGCCACTTCTCCTCGTCGATCCGGGTCCGCGGCAGGATCTTGGACGCATGCACGATGGCGGCGGTGAGGCCGCGCTCCCGCGCGTGCTCGAGGAAGACCGAATTGAGCACCGCACGCGCGGCCGGCTTGAGGCCGAAGGAGATGTTGGAGAGTCCCAGCAGGATGCCGCAGGCCGGAAAACGCTCGGCGATCAACTTGATCCCTTCCAACGTCTCCAGCCCGAGTCGACGATCGGCTTCGGTCCCGGTCGCGATGGTGAAGGTCAGAGGGTCGAAGAGCAGATCTCGTTCGTCGAGCCCCCACTTCCGGGTGAAGAGCTCGTGAATTCGGCTCGCGATCTCCAGTTTCCTACCCGCGGTCTTCGCCATGCCGGCCTGGGGATCTTCATCGATCGTGAGTGCGACACAGGCCGCTCCGTGGGCCTTGAGCAACGGACAGATTTCGTCGAGCCGGCGTTCCCCGTCCTCGAGATTGATCGAGTTCACCACGCACTTTCCGCCCAGGCGCTTCAGGCCCGCTTCGATCGTGGCCGCCTCGGTGGAGTCGATCATGATCGGGGCGTTGAGACCGGTCGCGAATCGTCTCGCCACCTCACTCATGTCCCGCGCCCCGTCTCGTCCCACGAAATCGACGCAGAGATCGACCAGATGGGAGCCGCCTCGAAGTTCCTCCCGGCCCATCGACAACAGGCCGTCCCAATCCTCCGAATCAAGCAGCCGCTTGAACTTGCGGCTCCCGTTCGCGTTGGTCCGTTCCGCCACGATCAGAAACGAATTGTCCTGCCGGAAGTCCGTGAACCCGTAAAGACTCGAGCAACCGGCGGGCAACGGCGAGATCTCCCGCATCGGCCGGGCCCGGCCTCCCACCAGCTCCGCGAGTCGCTTGATGTGCTCGGGGGTCGTGCCACAGCAGCCGCCGACCAGGCTCACCCCGTGCTCCTCGATGAAACGCCTCATCGAATCCGCGAAGGGACGCGGACCGAGCGGATAGGAGGCCTGTCCGTCGACCAGAACCGGGAGCCCCGCGTTCGGCACCACCGAGACATGCCGATCCCAGTGCCGGCACAGGTAGGCGACATGCGGGGTCATCTCCACCGGTCCGGTGGCGCAATTCAACCCCAGGCTGGCGATGGGAAGCATTCGTAGCGCGTCGACCGCGGCGGCGATGTCGGTGCCGAGGAGCATCGTCCCGGTGGTTTCGATCGTGATCGAGACCATGATCGGAACCTCGTCCACCGTCCTCCCGGCTTCGGCGAGGGCGGCCAGGCAGGCGTTCACGGCGCATCGAACCTGAAGCAGGTCCTGGCAGGTCTCGATCATGAAGGCATCGACCCGGCCGTCAAGCAGGCCGCGGGCCTGCTCGGTGTAACTGGCCAGCATGAGGTCCCAGTCGGTGTGGCCAAGGCTCACCAGCTTGGTGCCGGGACCCATCGATCCCAGGACGAATCGCGGCTTTTCCGGCGTTTCGTATTTCGCGCAGGCCGCTCGCGCCAGCGCAGCCCCTTCCCGGTTCAGTCGCCGGGTGAGGGCCACCACCTCATCGTCGAATTCCGCCCCGACCAGAAGATTGGCCCCGAAGGGGTTGGTCTCGATGCAGTCGGCACCAGCTTCGAGAAACGTCTCGTGGATCCGCTGAATCATGTCCGGGCGACTGCGGGTCAGGATCTCCGAGTGGTTCTCGCGGCCCAACCAGTCCTCGTGCCGGCAATCCGAGCACGATTGGAGGCTGGTTCCCATCGCACCATCAATCACGAGAACTCGGCGGTCCAATTCGGCCAGAAACGCACTCGGTGCCATGATCGGAATCCTTTGCGGCTGGGCGTCCAATTCGGAAGAGCTCCCCCGAATCGCGGGAAAGAAGAGCTGGTCTGATCTCAAAACGCCCTTAAACCGTTTATCCGGATGAACGGATGAAGATACTGAGAAGATTACCGGGCGAAGCGGCGAAACGCCAATCACCACCGATGACCAACCACTCATCCAGCCCAATGAGCACGGGTGAAAAAAGAGCTCCGAGGATCCGAAGTAGAATCGCGGCCTCGTCTCTGGAACGCGACAAGGCCGATCCTTGTAGATCCAGGAATCACTTGAGCCTTCCGGGGGAATCTCACCAATGAAGCGTTCCATTCTCAGATCCATGAGGGCTGGCGGCATCCTGCTCGCGAGCCTGCTGGCAAGCGGCTGCACCAGCCCCACCCTCGAATCCGATCCATCCTCCGAGGTGACCGGAGACCGCCCCGGGGCGCCGACCTCGACTGCCTATGCCACGTTTGACGAGGTGTGGTCGACCGTGGACACGATGCACTTCGACCCTGATCACAACGGGGTCGACTGGGACGCGATGCGGCTTGAATACCGACCAAGGATCGAGGACACCAGGAACGATGAAGATGTCCGCGTGGTGCTTCGGGAAATGCTGGCGGAACTCGGTCAGACCCACTTCATGATCATGCCGGGCGAGACGAGCGGATCGACGGACGACTCGAAGGATTCATCATCCGGGGGATCGGGGACCGCGGGCCTCCACTTCGGCTGGCTCGGCGAAGAAGCCATCGTGACCGCGGTCCGACCGGGATCGCCGGCGGGCGAGGCCGGGATTCGGTCGGGTTGGATTCTCGACAAGATCAATGAAGATCCGATTGGCGACCGACTCGCCGCGCTGCGCCGGTTCTCTCTGGAATCCAAGTCTCCGATGGCGGATTACGAATCGCTCGCCCGACTCAACGCCCGCCTGACGGCTCCGATCGGCGAAACCGTCGACTTCGAGTTCCGAGACGGAGACGACACCCTCGTCCGCAAGCAGATCACCTTCGTGAAACCCGAGGGCATCCCGGTCCGATTCGGCCTGCTTCCGGAGACGAACACCCTGACCGAAAGCCGGGTTCTGACTCCGGAAGAATTGGAGAATTGGGGCGTCCGACCCGGGCCGGACGGCTGGCCCGAGATCGTCCAGCTCTCCTTCAACATCTGGATGTTTCCAATCCTCGTTCCGATCGCGGAAACGGTCGACGCCCATCGAGATGCCGATGGTTTCGTGATCGACCTCCGTGGAAATCCGGGCGGACTGGGAGGCCTCGCCATGGGAGTGGCGGGCCATTTCCTCGCCGAGCCCGAGAGTCTCGGACGACTCGAGCAACGCGACGTCTCGATGGAATTCAAGGTGAATCCCCAGCGTGCGACCTCCGACGGCCGACTGGTCGATCCCTTTGCCGGCCCGGTCGTGATCGTGACCGATCGCATGAGCGCCAGCACCTCGGAAGTCTTCGCCGCCGGACTCCAACAACTGAACCGGGCCACCGTGGTCGGCCGCCCGTCCGCCGGCGCCGCCCTCCCCGCCCACCTGACCCTGCTCCCCAACGGGGACACGTTCATGTTCGCGGTGGCCGACTTCATCGGCCCCGCGGGACACAGCATCGAAGGGATCGGCGTCCAACCCGATCGAGTCGTGGCCATCGATCGACGCCGATTGCTGGCCGAAGGCGACCCGGATCTCGCCGAAGCGGTCCGGTCGATCCTCGAGTCACCCGAATGAATCACTTCTTTTGTCTTGAAAGGCCCCTGCCCATGCGTCATCGACTGACCATCACGATCCTCACCGGACTCATCCTCGGCGGCGTCTCTTCGACCGCCCTGGCCCAGGACGGCGTCAACGACGGAACTTCGGAGAAGGCAACCGCTCCCCTTCCGGAACCGAAGGTCATCGTCGATCGAATGATCGACTTCTACGGCGGCAAGAAGGCATTCAAGGACATCCCTCCTTTCACCGCCATCGGCCAGATCGCGATCCCCGCGATGAACATCAGTGGGAAGATGACCACCTGGACGGCACCGCCGAACCTGATGAAGGTTGAAATGGACATGCCCGGCATCGGCAAGACCCTCACCGGATTCGACGGCAAGGTCGGCTGGTCCATCGACCCGAACCGTGGCCCGTCCCTGATGGAGGGCCCGATGCTCGACGAAATCCGTCGCGAAGCGACCCGAACGTCGGAAATCGACATTCTCACCTACTACGACTCCGCCAAGGTCACCGGGCGCGAGACGTTCAATGATGTCGCATGCGTGGTTCTCGAACTTCGCAAGGGTGACGTCCTGACCACTCGCCTGCTGGAGGAGACCACCGGCCGGCCGATCGCCACTCGCACCAAGATGCCCACCCCCATGGGTGAAATCCCGGCCACCACGATCTTCGATACCTGGATCAAGGCTGGAAACGTTCAAACTCCGGGCAAGACCATCATTCAGGTGATGAACATCGAACAGGTGCTCACCATCGACAAGGTGACCCCCGGCGAGATCGCTCCGGCGATCTTCGAGCTTCCGCCCGCCATTGCAGCGCTCGAGAAGGCGCGGCAGGCCGAAAAGAAGACGGAGGCCGAGAACGCCGCCAAGGCTTCCGACACCAAGGAAGCATTGCCTTCGGCGAGCGAAGGCAAGTGACCAGCTGCATCGATCTTTCGGGTGTCGCGAAACGCTTCGGTCGCACCGAAGCGGTTCGCGACCTCGATCTGCAGGTGCCCTCGGGATCGTTGTGCGGCTTTCTCGGTCCCAACGGAGCCGGGAAGAGCACGACGATCCGGATGATCATGTCGATCATCCGGCCGGACGCCGGCAGGCTTCGGGTCCTCGACGGCGACGCCCTCGATCACAAGGACCGGATCGGATACCTGCCCGAAGAACGAGGCGTCTACCGCAAGATGCGGGTCGGCGACTACCTTCGGTACATCGGCCGATTGAAGGGGGTCGAGTCCGCCCGCCTTCCGAAGATCATCGCGGATGCGCTGGAACGGATCGAACTGCCCGGCGTCGCTCGGAAACGATGCGAGGAACTCAGCAAGGGAATGCAGCAAAAAGTGCAGTTCCTCGCCGCGATCATCCACGAGCCGGAATTGATCATTCTCG